>NZ_OW659496.1:318118-636237 GCF_940143175.1 Erysipelothrix amsterdamensis
AAAGGGCATGAAGTGGTTATTTCCGCAGTTGATGCAGGAATGCTTGAAACGAACTATAAAACAGTCGTCCCCGGGACACCGAAACCACATCTTAAAGTTGATGAATTCAAAATTAAGGTAGGAGCACAAGTAGAGCTTGAACCGGGTAATTTTAAATGGCAAACACCTACATTTGAATCTGAAGACCCTGAGATTGCGGATGTGAATGATAAAGGACTTGTGACGGGCTTAAAACCAGGAGCAACCTTTATTAAAATAAAAGATAAAAACGGTATTGATCTTGTAGCGTTGATTGAAGTGTTTGAAGAAGAATCGTTTAAACTTCAGATGAAGGTTGGAGAAAAACGCCAACTTGTTTCATATAATTTAGAAGGAAAACGGACCTTCGATTCTGATGCACCTCATATTGTATCAGCGCGTGATACCGGAGAAATTGAAGCACATCAAAAAGGTAAAGCAAAAATTACGGTACAAAATGCCTATGAAAAATTAGAGTATGAGGTGGAAGTAGTAGATCAACCACAATATAAGCCAACATTACGTTTTGATAAAAGTGTATATGAAATTAACTCGGGTGAAGTCGTTTCACCAAAATTCATCATTGAAAACAATGATCCAAGTAATCCACAAGTTGTAACGCGATTACTTACAAGTAATGAAGAACACGTAAGTATTGCAGGGCTCAAATTTACAGGAGAGCATGCGGGTGAAGCAGCTGTCATTGCGGAACTCAAAAACGGAACACGTGCTGTTGCGAAGGTAAAAGTAGGGGGATTGGATACTAAAAAACTTGATATCCTAATCAGTCAGGCATCAAATCTTAATGCAGATGATTACACCAAAACATCCTTCACATCCCTTACAACAACACTTCAGGAAGCAAAAGCGCTTCGCAAACAAAAAGGTATTGATCAAAGCCACATTGATTCTATGGTAGACAAACTTGAACAAGCAATCAATCAACTTGTTCAAGTGATTAAAAACCTGCCGAATACGATGACGGTAGAGGTCGGAAACACGTTTAAATTAAGTCCAAAACCTGCACAAGGAAAATGGGTTTGGGATGCAGAGTACCTTGAAGGAACGCCTCAAAATAACGAACAGGACATGATGTTTAAAGGTCTTAAAGAAGGTCAAACGGATGTGCGTTATCGCACCAAAGACGGCGAAGAACAATCTGTAGCCGTTACCGTTAAACCTAAACCTAAACCTGTAGAAATCGATCCAGTCGTACCAACTGATCCTGTAGATCCAGTGAAGCCAACTGATCCCGTAGATCCGGTGAAGCCAACTGATCCTGTAGATCCGGTAAAACCAACTGATCCCGTAGATCCGGTAAAACCAACTGATCCCGTAGATCCGGTGAAGCCAACTGATCCTGTAGATCCGGTAAAACCAACTGATCCCGTAGATCCGGTGAAACCAACTGATCCCGTAGATCCGGTAAAACCAACTGATCCCGTTAATCCGGTAAAGCCGACCGACCCTACCAAACCTGTAAAACCTGTAGATGGCGGTTTAAAACCGATTGATGATCTGAAAAAACCAATTGTTAAGCCAAAAGATCCTGTTGTCCAGCCACCACAGGTGGAAAGTGTTAAACAAGAAAAGCCAATGATTCGTTTTGGTATTGCAAGTGAATCGTTACCTCAAACCGGAGTAACACCGCAATATCATGGTTATACACTCCTTGGATTGGGACTTATAATTCGTGTTATCAATGATAAAAAGAATCGCATGAAATAATTTATCCATGATCTTTTAACTGAAATTTACATCAAATTCATCACAATGAGTGTTCAATATGTTATTCTAATCATAGTCTGTTAAGGCATAATATAAATAGGAGGACTCTAGTTTGATTGAGTTATTAAAAGTTATAATCCTCGGTATTGTTGAAGGAATTACAGAATGGTTACCGATTAGTAGTACAGGACATATGATTCTTGTTGATGAATTCCTTAAACTGAATGCACGACCTGAATTTAAATCAATGTTCTTTGTTGTAATACAATTGGGTGCGATTCTTGCCGTTGTCGTTATTTATTGGCATAAACTCTTTCCATTTAAGAAAAATAAAGATGGAAAAATTACCGTTGAAAAAAACATTATCGATATGTGGTTAAAGATTGTCGTTGCATGTATTCCAGCTGGAATTGTTGGAATTCTATTTGATGATTGGATTGATGCACATTTGTATAATCCGACAGTCGTTGCAATTATGTTAATCTTATTCGGTATTATTTTTATCGTGGTCGAAAACCGTAATAAAGATTCAAAACCTAGAATCACAAAAATTTCTGAAATTACATACCAAACTGCATTAATTATCGGTTTATTTCAATTGATTGCTGCAGTATTTCCAGGAACATCACGTTCTGGCGCAACCATCGTGGGTGCATTAATATTTGGTGTATCACGAATTGTCGCAACTGAATTTACGTTCTTCTTAGCTGTTCCTGTTATGTTTGGAGCAAGTATTTTGAAATTAGCGAAGTTCTTCATTAAAGGAAATGGATTTATGTTTTCAGAATTTGGTTTGCTCGTAGTAGGGATGGTTGTTTCATTCATTGTCTCAGTATTCGCAATTCGATTCTTATTGAATTATCTTAAGAAGAATGACTTTAAAGCATTTGGTGTTTACCGAATTGTTTTAGGAATTATCGTGCTCTTATTCTTCTATGTAGTAAAACCATTATTATTCTAAAAGAAGCTTCGGCTTCTTTTTTCTAATTAAAATCACAATACAACACACAGTTGTTCAAGCAAGTGTGTGCTAAAATAGAAATAGAAAAGAATGAGGAAGGACTGTCGACATGAAAAAGATCATTTGTATTTGTTTGATGCTAGGAATCGTTACCGGATGTGCAGATCGTGGTAAAACTGCGACTACGGTGAAACCTCGTCCCATCGATAAAGAGGTTCATAAACTTCCGCCTGTCAAACCGAATACAGAAAATCCTAATCATCTTCCGGATGTCTCATTTGAAGATGCCCTTGAATTCTATTTTTCTTTACATGATGAACAATCAATTATTACAGAGATTGCTTATCGTCCCCTTCATGAAGAAGGTGTTTATGAGGTCAAGGCAGCGATTGAAGACAGTGAAGTTGAAATTGTATTTAATAATAATCATGCAATACTCTCAGAGACAAATGAATATTTGGATCATGAAGAATTGATTGAAGTCGAGCGGGATGGATTTACGCGTGATGAACTAGATACGATAATCCCTGTATCAGAAGCAATGCATCAAGCTATTAAGTTCAAACCCGGACATTTTGTGGAAGTTGAACTTAAAAAAGAAAAAGATTTGTTTATATATGAAGTTGAAATCGTTGGAGCGCATCAAAAGTCGATCGACATCAAGGTTGATGCGATCACAGGTAAAGTTCTGCGTGAAGATTAGTTTATGAAACTTAGAAAGTATTATGATGAGAAAAATTAAATTATTTATTGCCATGAGTTTGGATGGCTATATTGCGGATGAAAAGGGTTCAATTGATTGGTTGGAGCCTTATAACTCTGGAGATGATGACACTTATGATTTGTTTTACAAAACCGTTGATACTGTCGTCATGGGACGGAAAACATACGAACAGGTGACTGAAGAACTTTCACCAGATGTATATCCGTATGAGGATTCGTATACCTATGTTATTTCATCACAAGATCTAAAGCCTCGAGATAACATGACTGTCATCTCGGAAGATGTCGTCGCAGTTCTCAATTCGATAAAACACCAAGAGGGTAAAGATCTCTGGATTGTCGGTGGGGCAAGGTTGGTTTCAGCACTTGTGGATGCATCCATTATTGATGAGTATTGGATTGCGGTTGCGCCGGTCTTACTCGGCAAGGGGATAGCGCTATTTGAAGAATCGATAAACATGGAACATCTTCATTTGGTGGAAAGTTTTACCAAAGGTCAATTGGTTTATTTGAAGTATGAGAAGCGCAGTTAAATGCGCTTTTTTTGTTGTTTTAATACGTAATCGATTTTATTATGAAATAAGTGTGAAAAATGACCGCGAATGTCCTTGACTTGTACATGTGGCAGTTGTATTATAAGTGGAATGACACACTTATGTCGCAAAGAGGTTATGATGAAACAACAAGAAATTATTAGAAGAACTGTGCCCTTTATAATTATGAATCCTACTGCTACGGTGAATGATATCGCAAAAAATGCAGGTATCAGTCGTGCTACGTTTCACCGTACATTTACAGGACGTGACGAGCTTTATGATGTAATGGCTCGAGCATGTATTGAAGAAATTGATACCGCACTTAAGGGTCTCGAACGCAAGCTGGATTTATTTGAATCGTTAAAAGATATTGTGGATGTGCTCATTGAACTGGGTGATCGTGTGTATTTTTTATATTATTATCCGGATGGTTTAAACTCGGATGAACTACGACAAGAATGTCATGCAATCTTAAAACCTCTTTATACGGTTGTGATTAAAATGTATAAAAAGAAGATGTTGAATCAGAAGGTTAATGAAGGTTGGATTATCAATACGATTAATAATTATGTTTCAATTGCTTGGGTTCAAGTATATGTGGGTAATGTAACGCAAGAAGAAGCCGTTGAGAATACAATGCAAATGTTGCTTCATGGCATCGTATCATATTAAAAAAAGTCTCAACGACATGTCCCGTTGAGACTTTTTAATTTTAAGATAATTCTTCTTTATGGTTGATGTATTTATTAATAATCACGGATATAAAGATACCAAAGAGTGTTTCAAGAATGCGTCGAATCATATATTGTATTGCGTCGCCTTGGGTGCCATTATGATTGAGTAAGACAGCAAGAACAAGAATGGCTGACATGGATGTAGCATACTCGCGTAGATTTAAAATTTTACAGAGTGTTAGATCGACTAAAAGTACAACTACAATTAGTACTGTATAGGTTAAGGATTCACTGGGAATATTAAAATAGATTGTAATGAGAAGAAATAAGATTCCAATGATTCCTCCAAATAAAGTCCCTAAGATACGATCAAGTGAAGCACGCACTGCATGTTCTGGGGATGACTTCATCATTAAAACGGCGGTAATCGCTGCATAGAAGGGAGCAGGATAGTTTAACGTCCAAGCAGTGACGAGACAGATTGCAACCGCAAGGGTTGTTTTTAGAATTCGTAAACCGGGTAAATATTTCGTGTCCATGTGGCACCTCATGTTTCTTTTTTGTGTAAAAATACAAAATATCCTTAATTTCATACAAATTATACATAAAATATCAAAATATGTCATTCTTCCGTTATTATAGGTTTGCATAACAATACAAAAAAAAATCATAACCTTCTTTGTATGTATGCAGCACACACCATAATAATGATTCATCAGTGTGTGATGAATCGTGTGCAACCGTCTTTGGTGAGACGACTGCTTTTCGATGAAGTTAAGTAACAGTTAGGAATGTTCAAACGAAGATGAACACACTTCGGAGCTCTTATTTAGGTATGGTGGGATATTCTAAATAGTACATTGACTTCCTATAAATCATTATATCGCACATAATCGATTTGTACGCTTGGTTATACTTGACCATATACTCAAGCATTGTTACTTCAGTTATTACGAATAACGATCCGTTTGCATTCTATCATACATGTAAACGAAGCACATCGTACCAAAATTTGTTTTGATCAAGGGGATGTGAAGCAATACAGATATTTGGGGCGGAAGGAGGAGGCCAATGAAAAAAATAGTTAATCACGTAGTACATGGTTTGTTGAAAATTTCAGATCAAGCTACGACATTATCACTATGGTCTTTCTATAAGCCAGAATTGCCAAAGAAAAAATAATAAAGAACCTTGGTTAGTAACGGACCAAGGTTTTTTTTATGGCTTCAATTTTTGATTGGGGTTATGCTATAATTTAGGCAAAGGAATGGTATGGTTATGATTAAAATAGCAATTGTTGATGATGAAACGATAATGCATGATCGTCTTCGGGAAGTTGTGAATCAAACACTGCTTAGTAGAGATATTGATTATCGCATCTTAATCTTTGATAATCCCGATGATGTATTGTCATGTGTTAAACAGACCAAGATTGATATTGTTTTATTGGATATCGAGTTGGGTTCTCGAAATGGTGTGGAGTTAGCGAAACGCCTTTCTTTGGATAGTCCAAGTACCGTCGTTGTGTTTATCACTTCTTATGAGGGCTATATTAAGGACGCATTTGGTCTTAATGTTTATGACTATATCTTGAAGCAAGAATTGGATTTGCAGTTGCCAGAGGCGTTAATTCAGCTTACAACGCGTCTTACACAGCGTGACAGTGTTGTTTTTAAGTTTGATTCAGGGATTTTAAATTTAGAGCTTATGGAAATTGTTTTTGCTTTGTATGAAAATCGTAATATAACGATTTTTACTCAAGATGAATCCTATGTCATGAAGTCAACCAGTCTCACAAAAGTGTATGAGAGTTTACCTGAATCGATGTTTATTCAACCTAATAGTCGTTATATTGTGAATATGATGTATATTCAAGAGATGCGAAAAGGGGTTATCAAACTGAAGGGGTATGATGATCTGATTGAAGTATCACGCGGTCAGTTTAAAAATTTATATCAAAATTACTTGGATTTCTTAGTAGAAAGTGAGCGATTGTAGATGACAAATGAAGGCATGATGTTTATTGGGGAAGCATTGTTTTGTCTTTTAGATGTATTGTTGCTTTTTAGAGCGGCGCAAGTCTTTCTTACAACTAAAGATAATCATAAATTCAAATTCTGGGGTGTTACCTTCCTAACATCCTTTTTAATTTTTAGCGCAACCGTATCGACAGCGTTTTCCTCCTTTGTTTCGATTATTATGGGGGTGCTGCTGGTTGTTTATGTATTTGTGCTTTTTGATGGAAGTGTTTTTGCGAAGGTCATGTCCGCAATTGTTTATTACCTGCTGTTAGGAATTATCACAATTCTTGTAATATCCGCAGTTGTAAAGATTACCAATATTCAAGTTGATGTCTTGATGGGTGCAACCGAATTACGAATGATTGTGATGTTTGGCATTAAGACCATAACAATCATTCTCATTGAGTTATTACGACGGTTTTTAGGGCCAAAGCAGTTTACCCAAGATATTTTCGTATCCAACTATACACTCGGTTATCTTGTCGTGAATCTTCTCGTAATCATTGTACTTTTTGATATTGTTTTGACTCAAGATTATATTATTTCTAAAAATCTTATCTTTTACTTTATTATCATCCAGACTATCTTAATTTCAATCATGTTTATGATTATCAGTAACTACTTTGAAATGAAGGTCAAAAACGAGACCTATCAAACGATGATTGATGCGTTTAATTTATACCAAAAACGTGAAGTGGAACGTGTAGAATCGGATGTGGAAGTGTTAAAACTTAAACATGATCTCAAAAATCATATGGCATCTTTATCGTATATGATCGAGTCTGGGAAAGATGATGAAGCCCGTAATTATATCCATGAACTGATTCATCATGAGGCTTTGAAAACGTATGTGAATACACCCAATCCCGTTATTAATGCCATCGTAAACTCTAAGATCACTCAAAATCCACACATCCATTTTGTAACCCGTGTCGGTATTTCTGAATTTAAAATTGAGCCGTATGATCTAACGGTATTATTGGGAAACGCTTTAGACAATGCGATTGAAGCTGCAGGAAAATGCGAACGTAATCGTGTGGTGAAGTTATATCTTGAAGAGAACAGCCAGTTTTGTAAGATTCAAGTTTTAAATACATTTCATGAAATGCCACGAATGAAAGATGGTGTTTACCTTTCTTCAAAACGACTTGGGGATAAACGTGGTTTTGGGATGGTTGCTATGAAAGAGACAACTGAAAAATACTTGGGAAGAATGGACAGTAAAATTGAAGATGATTATTTCAAACTCACGTTGATTCTTTCGAAATCATCATAATATGCATAAAAAGATACAATATAAACCATTTCGATTTATCATGTATCTTTTTTTCATATAATACAAATAAGAGGTGTTACATGAAAAAAATATCATTGAAATTAAGTCATAATTTTTATAAGTACGGATATATTGATGAAGATGATTGTGATCGCATGCGCTTTGCTTTGGAAGTCGTGATGTCCAATCTTTTTACTTTTGGTTTTATCATTCTCATGGGTATCGTATTTCATTGCTTTCGACCAACACTTGCATTTGTCGTGATGTTAGGGGCGCTTCGAAGTTTAGATGATACGTTTCATTCAAATACATTTCTTGGTTGCTTTACCATGACAGTTTTTGCATATATCTTTTCGGTATTTGGACCAAGTGTTATCGATACAAGTTTTAAAGTCCCTTATATGTTATTATCTTCGGCTTTTTGTGGGTCGATTATGCTTGTGTTTTTGTTTAATCGAAACAATATTCAATTAAATAAGAACTCTGGATTTATGAGTTATATTATTATCATGTGCATCATTTTATTTATTCTAACCCTAGCCCTCCCAAGTATCTTTGATATTATTTTGGTAGTAATGAATGTCATTATGGTAGTAACGGTAACGTTTGCTTTAGGACAAATTATTCATCTTCGTGAATCATAATTAAGCACTATGATATTTATCCTCTAAGTCTGTGTCAACTAAGTGTAGAAACCATAATATAACTAAAAGAGGGAGATTGTTATGAATTATGAAGCGTTAATTGTTTTCCTAATTGAAGCCAAAAAAAATACTTATGCATCAGGTTTTGGAAAAGTAGATAGTAGTCGACCGCATTCATATGATTTAGAGTTTAATTCAGGAGAGTACAAATACATTGATAGTTATTTAGGTACTCATTTGTTCACTGGTGAAGAAGCAATCTGGAATCAATTAAATCCTGTTTGGGCAATGAATTACAGTGGAAGGGTCATCAATGAAGAAAAATTTTCAAGCAAGTTCTTGAAAAAGGCCTTGATGGAGCCAACAATTGATTATCCATTTAGGGGTAAACCGTTTTATTCTGAAGGTGATTATACCTATGTAATGGAGGCAAATGGTGATTTTTCTTGGTTTGTCGGCAGAGAACTTATCTTTAATAAAGACGAATTAGTGTACGAACTCAATTTTCATGGGGGATTAGTTTTAGATACTCATTTTGATTAATATTCACATAATGAAATGAGTACATCGAGATAAACTTTAAAACCAAACTTAGTTTGGTTTTTTTCTTTTCAAAGCGGGATCAGTAAATATTAGGTATTTTTAAAAGAACTATCTTGTAGTTTCAAAAGTGATTCGCTAATGATTTCCATCAGTTGTACATAGTCGAAGGCTTCTGTTTGGAAATATGATGATATTTCCTACTAAATGGTATTTCACATTTATTTTATACAAGGCTCTTTTAAATTGAACTTGTATTTATCTGAGAACCTATGCTATAATCTCGATAGTATGAGTCCTTTAAGTTGTGACAGAGAGCACAGCAAGGTACGCAGTCAACTTTTGTATTATGATGCATAAAGCTGCTTTTTACCTTATTTAAACTTAAAGGACACCTTCGGGTGTCCTTTTGTATAAAAGACCATACGGGAGAAAGAAGAGGTTTTACACATGAGTCATAATCTTACAGTAGGGGTTCAAGAGAAACCCAGTTCAACAAGCAAGTGGGTTATCCTAAGCTTGCAACATGTCTTTGCGATGTTTGGGGCAACCATTCTCGTACCTTTTTTAACAGGTCTTGATGTTGGGGTCGCACTTGTCGCAAGTGGTATTGGTACCTTAATTTATATTCTATGCACAGGCGCTAAGGTCCCAATTTACTTAGGAAGTTCGTTTGCATATATTGGAAGTGTTGCTGCCGCAATCGCTTCAACGGGAGGCGCAGCAAGTGCTTATACCGGTCTAATGGTTGTAGGTCTGATTTATTTAATCGTTTCCATCGTGATTACTTTTACCGGTAGTGGTTGGATCAAAAAGTTATTACCACCAGTAGTCGTAGGACCGATGATTGTGATCATCGGCTTGTCCCTCGCTCCGACAGCCGTTAAAGAAGCAGGTTTAATGGGTATTGATGTTCTCTTAGAACAAGGTAAGTATGTTGGTGTTCAAGGCGCTGCGTGGAAAGTTCCTTTAGTAGCATTTGTAACATTTATGAGTGTTGTACTCGTTTCAATTAAAGGAAAAGGTTTTATTAAAGTAGTACCGTTCCTTGTGGCGATTTTTGTAGGATACTTTAGTTCTGTTGCATTAGGACTTGTTGATCTTGGAACCGTATTCCAAGGCTATAGTTTTATTCAAATTCCAAAATTCCAATTTATTGGAACATATAAACTTGATTTCACAGCCGTTGCAGCTTTCGCACCATTAGCGCTCGTAACAATTGCGGAACATATTGGAGACCACGTAGTATTAGGTGAAATTACGGGTGAAGATTATCTTGAAAGTCCAGGACTAAACCGTACAATATTAGGAGATGGATTGGCTACATTTGTCTCTGCAGCAATCGGTGGACCTGCAAACACAACTTATGGTGAAAATACAGGGGTAATCGCGATGACGGGTGTAGGATCTGTATATGTGACCGGATTGGCCGCAATCTTCGCAATCTTACTTGGATTCTTAGGATGGGTTCAAGCCTTTATCACAAGTATTCCTTGGGCTGTTATTGGTGGTATGACCATTGTGCTTTATGGATTAATTGCTTCAAATGGTATTAAAGTATTAATTAAAGATCGTACGGATTTATCCGATATGAAAAACTTGGTTGTCGTTGCATCCATGTTGGTGATTGGTCTTGGTGGAGCAAGTGTTCAAATTACATCACAAACTTCATTAACAGGGATGAGTTTAGCGGCAATTGTCGGAATTCTCCTAAACCTTTTCTTGAATTTTATTGATAAACCCAAAGAAATTAAAGAGACTTATTAAAAAAGCGGCTTCGGCCGTTTTTTTTATGGTTGATGTTTCATTTGCATTTTTCAAACCAAAATCGAAAAGTACAACTGAATTGTTTATTAAACTAAATCACTGCTACGATGAACATGATAATCTATATTCGAGAGGTGACATAGATGAAAAAAAATCCATTATTTTTATTAAACAATAAACGTCCTGTGGGTGTTTATTCTGCATGTACGGCAAGCGGACCCGTACTTGAAGCAACATTAGAGTTCGCAAAAGAACACAATTCTTCGGTAGTAATCGAAGCAACCGCAAACCAAGTAAACCAATTTGGTGGTTATACAGGCATGCAACCTGTTGATTTTAAAGCGTTTGTTTATGAACTATCCGATAAAGTTGGATATGACAAATCACGCATCATTCTTGGTGGTGACCATTTAGGTCCTTTAACATGGACTGATTTAAATGAAGATGAAGCAATGAAAAATGCATGTGACTTAGTCTATGCTTATGTTCGTGCTGGTTTTACAAAAATTCACTTAGATACATCAATGCGTGTTGCAGATGATAGTACTGAAGAAGTGTTATCAAATGAAACCATTGCACGTCGTTCAGCAATGATGGCAAAAGTTTGTTTAGAAGCTTATGATGATTTATTGAAAGAAGATCCTGAAGCAGTATTCCCTGCATTTATTATTGGTAGTGAAGTGCCAATTCCAGGTGGTGCCCAAGAGGAAGAAGATGCTCTAGCAGTAACATCTCCAGAAGCATTTAAAGAAACATACCGTGTATTCCAAGAAACATTTAAAGCAGCAGACGTGGAAAAAGTATTCGATTCTGTAATCGGTATTGTTGTGCAACCGGGGGTTGAATTTGGTGATGCAGATTTATTCCAATACAATCGTGAAAATGCGAAAGAACTTACGGATACATTAAAACGTGAATTTGATTCATTTGTATTTGAAGGTCATTCAACAGACTATCAAACACCAACACATTTACGTGAAATGGTTGAAGATGGTATCACAATCTTGAAGGTTGGACCAGCATTAACATTCGCATACCGTGAAGCACTCTTTGCGCTTGCACATATCGAAAGTCAAATCTGTACAGATCCATCAAACTTTGTAGATGTTTTAGAAACTGCAATGCTTGATCAACCTGGAAACTGGCAAAAACATTACCATGGAACAGATGTTGAGCTTTTCATCAAACGTAAATACAGCTATAGTGATCGTGCTCGTTATTACTTACCAGTACCTTCAGTACAAGCTGCAATTACAAAACTTGTTTCAAATTTAAATTCTGTAGAAATTCCAATGACATTAATTTCTCAATACATGCCATATCAATACCGTCGTATTAAAGAGGGAATTGTTGAGAATAATGCGGAAGCACTTATTAAAGATTACATTAAACTTTATCTTGATGATTATCAATATGCAACGCATGTTGATGAGCTTGAAGCTTAGTTAAATAAAAACCCATTCCAATTGGAATGGGTTTTCTTTTTAGTCTTTACGACGACGTGTGGCCATGAAGATACCAACTACGACAATACCAAGACCGATAAAGGGTTTGATAGTTGTATTCATTCCTGTATTTGGAAGTGAATTCATATCAACGGCATCATTACTTTGAATTAAGCCTGAATTGTCATTAATGACAAAGACAGTATTTTTTGATGTCGTAATATTTCCGTTTTCGATACGTTCTTCATGGGTGTTTTCAGATTGTATATGTGTTGGACCTTGAGGTAGGTTTGGTTTTACTTCAGGTTTTGTTTCAGGTGTTGGATTCGGTTTAATAGGCGTTTCGGTTTCCGGAAGTGATGGTGTCGGTGTTTCAACATCACCCTCAACAATACTAACGATAACTTTTTGATCTGAAACAAGATAAGTTGTTGAAACTGCTACGGACACTGTAACTTCGTATTGGCCTAATTGACTTAGGTTTACGCTTGTATCAAAATTTGAAACAAGTTGGATTTGGTTGAGCATGCGACTTGAACCACTGCGGCGAACATGCGCATTGATATCACGAAGAAAATCTGTCTCTTCGCAGATACTGCCAAGCTTATATTCAATGTTTGCATCAACTACAAGTTCTAATGCATGAACGCGATTCCATGCTGCGAAAAGGACAGTATCGTGTTCAAGGGTATCAGTTTCTTTGACGGGTAGTAATCCTTCTTGGTCATAAGTCCATCCAATAAATTCATGCGTCTCATGAGATAAAGTAGGTAATGTGCCAATGGTTTCTTGTGCGTAACGAATTTGTGATTCAGGACTTTCAAGATCACTTAATTGTGTATTAAATGACAAAATATTTTTATTGACGTTGAGTTGTACAGCGTTTGTTGTTACTTCGGTACTTGAACGATCAACACCGATTACAAGACGGTAATATGCACCATCATGGTCTTTAGTTGCTTGAAGTGAAAGCGTTGCTTCATTTTCGTTTTCAAGGTCTGTAAACACCTCGTTGTCTGCACTAACTTGCCACTGATAATTTAATTTAAAGGTTACCGGTGCTGTAATGGATGCAGTTGTACCGAGAGTTACGGAGTCATTCAGTTCATAAGTGTCTTCGATTGCAAGGGGTTCATATGAAATCTTTGCATCATTTTCTACTTCATAGTAAACATAGTTACCAAAGCTAAATGAATGCCAAGCACCATGAGCATGAGGCCATAATGATTCATCTTTTTCTTGGCTCATCTCAAAGATCTTTCCATTATTAACGATGTTTGTTTCGTTGTTATATAAATCAAAGGCTAAAACGTTATTATCTTTACTGTTAAAAGAGATTTCTTTTAAATTCCATCCACCATTTAAAAGGGATTGATATGGACCAGATAGTCCAGTTTCAGGTAGGGGAGTTTCAGATTTCGGTCGTAAAGCTAAGGCACCTTTACCGGTATCAAACATACGTAATCGAATACCATTTGGATTACCAGGTGTTACTGTTGACAACGGATTACCATCAATATCAACCCATGGATTTGGTACTTTCCATTGTCCTTCTTCATTATCCCAGACCATCGCTGTAGCGGCCTTACGATCGCCACCATACCAATCTTTCTTGTAATAGACATGATCGATGGAATTGGTAACATATTTCAGGCGTCGTCCCTCTGGAGCGGTCTTGAGGCTGAAGTTTGCATTAAAGTCGTAGCCATCAAAGCGTTCGGTATTTTTCCCGTTATTGTTGATCACTACTTCATAATAAAAGAAGTCGGAATCAACTCGTCCAGAAGCATGCGCAAATCTTTGGTCGATAATGACATCTTCGACAACAGTTGTTGTATCAGCAGAGATTGCGGTAAATGTTATGGACACTAAAACTGCGGTTATAAGTGTAAGACTTAATTTTTGTATCATTTTATTCATAACTTGGTCTCCATTCTTTGGTAGGGCTATTGTATAATTTCAGTCCACCTTGAATGGGTTATGTGTCATAAAAAATATCATAGATGTCATAAAACCTACATAAATTACACAATCTAAATAAAATAGACAAATAAAAAAAGGGATGCATGCATCCCTTTTATGGCAGTTTATTTAGGTTTTTTAGGTATGTGTAAATCATACCATTCTACTACAGGTGTATAACCACCTTTAATTGGTTCACCGTTTGCATCAAGTGCACCGGAGTCTTCAGCCCAAATACCAAATGCAGTACCTACAAGACCAATTACGAGAAGTAATCCAATACATTTTGTAGGCGTCCAATTATGTTTCTTAATAAGTACAAAGAGCATCAATGTAATAATTAATGGAATTAATTGAGGTAAGATACCATCCAAGACTTCTTGGAAGTTAATGAAAGCTCCACCACCTTGATCAATTGAGATACGTAGTGATGTAGCACCATAGTTTGATACAAGTGCCCCAACAATAAATACACCGAGAATACTTGCTGCACGGGTAAACTCTTTTGCATTTTCTGTAAAGAGTGATACAGCATTTGTACCAAGCTCGTAAGATTTATGCATTAAGAAGTAACGAACTGCAAATTGCGCAATATTGAAGATTAAGAGGAATAAGATTGGTCCCATTAAACTTCCGTTAATTGCCATATTCGCTGTAAGCCCAGCAGTAATTGGAACGAGTGTTAACCAGAAGAGTGCATCCCCAATACCACCAAGTGGTCCCATTGCCGCAACACGTACGGCACGAATGGTAGGAATATCTGCTTTTTGTTGTTCAAGTGAGAGTACAATCCCCATTACAAACGTAACAAGGAATGGGTGCGTATTAAAGAACTCTAAGTTATGTTCCATGGATGCTGAGAGATCATCCTTGTTTGTATGGATTTTCTCAAGTCCTGGCAAGATACCATAGAGCCATCCACCTGCTTGCATACGTTCGTAGTTAAACGATGATTGTAAGAAGAGTGAACGCCAAACCATTTTATTTAACGTTTTCTTATCCAGTTGTTGTGCTGGATTTAGATCTTTATATGTATTAGATTCCATCTTCGTCACCTCCACCTGATGTTAAGTCACGTAGTTTTGTATTTGTTTGGAAATCGTAGATTGCAATAGCAGTACCGATCATTGCGATAATAAGCAATGCGGAACCACCAAGTCCTGGAACTTTACTGATAATTGTAGCGAATGCAAATCCAAGGAAGAAGAATCCCCAGAGTTCTCCGGAGAGCATAATCTTCATAAGAATTGCAAATCCGACATAACGCATCATCTTACCACCAGCTGCAAGACCGGCCATAAACCAACTATTATTGGATGACCAATCAACGATTGCTCCACTAAAGGAAACACCAAGTTTCATACCAACCATAATAATGACAGCGAAGAGTAGTCCGATTAAACCCATCCCGATATAGTTGATTTGTTCAATCCCTTTTGGATTTGCAGCTTTCGCAGCTTCATCCGCTTTCTTCATTAATGGTGACATTAAGGTAAAGGCTGTTGTTACAGCATATTGACCTAAAAGTGCAAATGGAACCGCCATCCCCACAGCGGCACTTGGATCAACACTTGGCATGGAAACTGCAAAGATTGTTGCCATGATACCACCAATAACTGCGTTTGGTGGTTGTGCTCCCCCAACAGGCATACTACCAATTTGAATTAATTGATATGTTCCCCCAACAACAAGCCCGGTTTTCATATCTCCTAAAATCGCTCCGATTACAGGACCAACAACGATAGGTTGGTAGAGTGATTCAAGGAAACTGAATTGGTCAATCGCAACAATAAATGTAACGATAAATACGAGCAAGTATTGAATAATTGAAAAACTACTCATAATTCTTTCCTCCTATATATTATTGAAATAACTTTTCGATGTTATCAGCACTTTCGGTAGGAACTTTTCGAATCTCAAGCTCTACACCCAGTTCTTTTAAACGTCTAAATGCTTCCACATCATGATCATCAACAGCGACAACTTGGGCTACTTGACGTTTTCCTTCTGACATATGCATGTTTCCAATATTTACTTTCGTAATGGGAACACCACCCTCCACAAGTGTTAATACGTCAGCAGGGCTCTCACAAACAATAAAAATCTTTTGTTTGTCTGAAGCCTTATGAATTGTTTCGATTGTCTTTTGTAAGGTCCAATAGCGTGTGGTTGCATAACTTGGTGCAGCCATATCCATTAATCCTTGACGCATTTTATTTGATGCTACTTCGTCATTCGCAACAAGAATTAAATTAGCTCCAATAGCGGAACACCATTGTGTTGCGACTTGACCATGAATTAATCGATTGTCAATTCGTGTTAATACAATATTAGGCATCTAAACTCTCCTCCTTCTGCCATAAGAGATGTAAGCGCTCTTATAGTATAAGTGTACCTTAACATTCACAAATAATATTTGCACAATTTTATACTTGTTTTGCACTTTTGTGTTTACTCGTTTGATTATCACACAATAAGAACAAGAATATCTTATGATTAAGTTAGAATATTTGTAATGAATAAAGGAGAAACTATGTATTTAAAAACGACAAGCCCACAATTCTTGAAGTATGGACAAGTACAAGATCACCCATCAAACTTTAAAGTTCATCGTTTCTTTGTGGAAGGAAAAGTTCCTCAGTACTTAAAGTCAGTATCAGTGCCCGTTACACTTGAAGTATTAGAAGGGATTGCATTGGTTGTGATTTTAGATCCATCAGGTGATCCAGAACAGTTTGTAATCCATCGGATTGCCCGATTAAATCCTGATATCCCTTATACCGTAATCCCACTTACACAAAGTGCTGTGATTGAAGAATCCATTCAATCGGATGGTGTTTACACCGTTCATCACTATGAGAATGAACAAGAGGTAGGTTACCTTCCGATACGTCCTAAGTTTTATGTTACCGATATTTTTTCATATTATTATAGTGTTAAAGGGAAAAACTATCATTTTTCTGGGGAATCGCATTTCTATTGGGAAATTACGTATGTGGATACAGGGGAGTTGGTTACGGAAATTGATGGGAAAGAATTCAAACTTGAAAGTCAAAGCATGATGCTTTATTTCCCAAATCAATTTCATAAACAACGCATTGAAGGGGATAAGTCCTGTTCTTACTTAACAATCATGTTTGACATGAATATTAATGTGCATGATATTGATCATATTAAAAATAAAGTCTTTACCTGTACACAAGAAATGTATAATTTGTTTAATAGTTTTATTAAACATTCAACGATTTTAGAAACATATAACGTACCGTATTCACGAGATCTCATGATTTCGTACTTGCAAGAACTGATCATCTTGGTCATTCAATATGACAGCCCAAATCACACACAACATTTGAACTCGAATCCTATTCAAGCTAATTTTGAAAATGAATTGGTAAATGAGATTAATAAGTATATCTTAAATAATATCTGTGAACCCATATCGGTAGAGGATTTATGTGATCACTTTGCGATCAGTCGTTCAAGTTTACAAGTTCTTTTTAAGAAAAACATGGACATGCCTCCAAAGCAGTATATTAATGATATTAAGATGATGCGAGCACAAGTCATGATTTTGGAAGAAAATTTACCCATTACTGAGGTAGCGATGCGTTTAGGTTTTAGTTCAATTCACTATTTCTCCCGTAAGTTTAAAAAACAATTTGGCTTGTCTCCCACCGAGTATGCGCAGTCTTTATATAATAAAAATACCAGCGATGATTAGCTGGTATTTTTATTTGATTTGATAAGCTTTGATAGATTACCAAATTCGATTTAATTGTTAGATGCCATCGCCATCTTCAATCTCATCATCGCGTTGTAAGTCTGCGATGTCGAAGAGATCAACTTGCGATGCTCCTGTTTCGCTTAGTGATAAAGCAAAATCGTGGAGTAATGGTTCACCAAGTCTCATAAGACTGGCTTCAAGTAACATGGATAAATTGGTTCCTGTGAGAACTTCCACGTTTTCTTGTTGTGTCGCAATCATGACTGCTTCTTTAAACGGTGTTCCACCTTTTAAGTCTGTAAAGACAAGAACACCATCTCCAGTGTTAACGTTGTTGATTGCAACTTTTAAGTCTTCAGACAACGCCTCAGGTCCTTTTTCCTCTAAAAAGAGAACGGATTCATATGAGGGTTGTTTCCCAGCGATTAATTCTACAGCAGACGTTAAGCCTTCCGCAAAACGTCCGTGTCCTGTTACGACAATACCAATCATCTATTTTTCCTCCTCGTAGGAATATGGATAAATAATAACACCTTGTACGACACGGTTTACAAGTCCTGATGGCCATGGATTATCCGGTGACTTATCTAAATCAAGAGATTTGTAAAGGGATAATACTTGTGCATACATAACCATATTAAGTCCCACTAAATCTTTGTTTGTATCTTCATTATAGTTAATTGAAACATAAACATCAACGAGTTCACGAATCACATCATCATTCATAGTATCCACAACCATGATTTGGTTTCCATTACGTTGAGGACTCATTTCCTTAATAATATCAACTTGATATTGACGTGTATAAGGATCTTCTTTCATATAGACAACTGTCAGTGTTGTACCATTTACAATTGATTTAGGACCATGACGGAAGCCGAGTGGTGAGTTATGCATTGTCACAACTTCACCTGCAGTCAGTTCAAGCATTTTTAATGCAGATTCTTGAGCGAATCCGTTTTGATCTGCATCACCAAGGTAAACAATACGATCAAATTTAAAGTTTTCTACAAGTTCCATCGCAACTTTATAGCCTTCTTCATTAAATGCATAACCCACACGGATAATGTCTTTAATTGAAGGGTAAAGTGATTCAAGGTTTTCCGTATTAAAAGCCAAGAATGCAGCAAGGAACATGTTTGAGAAACTACTTGTCATTGCAAATGAGAGGTCATTTGTTTCTTTAGGTAGTTTGATTGAGTAGATGTTTTCATCATCACGAAGTGCAAGTTTTCCTTCGTGATTACATGTAATCACTAAGTGTTTCGCATTTTTATTGATTTCATTCACAACATCTACAGCTGCAATGGATTCAGGTGAGTTACCTGAACGACCAAAGGATACAAGTAATGTAGGTTTTACAGGGTCGATAAATAAAGCAGGTGTAGCCACAATATCTGTAGTAGCAATTGATTTAAAATTTGAATTGAATTCCTTTACAAGTACAGGTGCAAGTGCATTTCCTACAAATTCACTGGTACCCGCTCCGGTAAAGATTACATCGTATTCACTTTCATTAATCACTTGATTAATAAAGTTTTGGATTTCTTGACGGCGTTCTAAAACAATATGGTATGTTTTATCCCATGTTTGCGGTTGTTGGTGGATTTCATTTGCGGTATCAAATGCTTTGAGATCTTTCCAAGTTTGTTCATTGTTGTTAAACATAGTGTATATGTCTCCTATCTTTCATTGTTCACTGTCATTATAGGTAAGCATTGATACGACCTCAACCAAATTGGTTAAAGATACAAAAACCTCGTTAAAAAAGACAAGTGAAATAGAAATGTTATACAGTACAATAAAGAAAAGGAGTCAATTATGAGCGGAAACCAAAAAAATACATTTACTGATTTTCTAACACGCAAAGTATATAAAGTGAATCAAGACCAAGAAAAACAGCTTGTTTTTTACCGTAATCGTATTGTGATAGCAATTATGCTGGGAATCTTTCTGATCAGTTTTAACGTTCCAACTGGTTTGAGTCTGTTATTGGCAGGGGGATTTGGTGTTGTTGCGGAACTTCGTTATCGTTTTGATTTTCTAAAAAAATGTCATCCTGTTTCTTTGGCACAGGTGAAACATAAAACGGTCTCGTCATCAAACATGCTTCTCAATAGTGGCTTGTATGGTGTTTTGGGTATCTTATTACTTTATTTCGCATTGAAAGAGCCCAGCGTTGAATCCTATCGATGGTTCTTAGTGGGGATTGGGGCAGTCGGTATTGTGGTTGCGATGGTATACTTAATTCAATATTTCTCAAATCGACACGAACACATTTAAAGGTGCACTCCAAATGCACCTTTTTCTTATGAATTATCCATGAAAACAGAAGACATGAATATAGGCTTTAAGTGCTTTGTGCTAAGATAGAGGTGTAGAGAGCGACAAGGAGGTATTGTATGCGAAATATGATTGAAGAATATCGACTTAAAACAAATGGAAATCTAGGAAATATAATTTATAAATGGGGCCCAGTAATCCTTTTAGTAGGAGCTGTTATTTTACTGGTCTTAACGCAAATGACTTTTGGAAATATTTTTAATGCCATGACACATGTTGAACGGTTTGCGGGGAATGTGATCAAGACTAAGGTGATGGTTTCGATTCTGATGGTTGTCTCAATTTGTGTAGGTTTATTGATGATTTGGGACATGATTGCGTTTAAAGAAAAACGTGGTGAAGTTAATCGCTTGTATAGCTTGATTGGGACCGTATTTTTTTTCTTAACCTTAGTGAATATAAATAAAATCACGAAGCTTACGAATCTTATTGAAATCGTTGAACCGACACAATCGGTTTATCGTATTATTGCATGGGGTGTAATTGCGGTGCTCGGTCTTGTTTTGGGACTGATTCATGCTCATAAACAAAATACGCGTATTGTGATGGAACGAGAGGTAACCTATCATGCTTAGTTCAAAACAATTAGAACGTTTAAAATTAGAACATGTGGAATCTTTGGATGAAGCATTGCATTGTTTACGACGTGACATCAAGCCGAAGGTGTCTGCCCAAAAATATGCGAAAGTTGTTGCATCCGTCGCAACACATTATGCAGAGGTGTATGAAGAACAACCCGAAATACTTGAATCCGATAATGCACCAATCTCTGAAGAACCAATCGAACCGGTGGAAGCGCCAACTGTAGGCTTTAGTACGCAATTCTTTGCGACATTGCTTACAGGCTTGTCTGTAGTGAGTTTGGGTGTTGTGATGATGAGTAATCGTAGTTTTGCGAAATTAGTTAGTATGTTTGATCAAGGAACACCACTGCTTTGGATTATATTGAGTATTTTGCTCTTTGTATCAATGTTGGTGATTCGTATGATTGAACGGAGTGAAAATGCACATGCGAAATATTATTTAAGTCGTAAACTCGTCTTATGGATGAGTGGACTTGGATTGATGAATGCACTGATGGGTATTTTTGTCATAATGAGTGCAAATTCATTAAATTTAGTTTTAAAACTTATGTTTTCATTAGTCTTAGGAAAAATCACAGCCGTAGTTTGCTTGTTAACGGTAATTGCGTTTGTTGTGGTATTAGTTAAACAAGATGAATTAGTTCTTGTGAAAGTACAAGAGTAGGAGGCATAGAAATGGAAGAAAAAGATGAATTGGACGACATTCTTGATGAAGTCGATGCGCAAGATGATGCGGAAGCAAAACGATTAGAGGACTTGGAAGAAACAGAACAAGAACTTGATGACTTGGAAAACAAGGAAGAAGATCTTGATGACATTCTCGATGAGATTGAGTCTAAACCTGAAGCTGTGATCGAAAAGGTTTATGTCGTAGAAGAATCACCAAAATCTGTAGAAGAAACCGTCGTTAAAAAGTCAAAACCAAAACGTTCTGATAAGCATAGTAAGTCTAAACACAAGAAATCGAAGAACAAACGCAATGCATTGATTGCCTTGTTTGTTTTAATTGTAGTGTGTGGTGGTGTCTTTACGGTATGGAAACTAAAGTTTAGTGGACAAGCCTTGGATGCGTTTAAATATGTACAGGTTGACTTTGAAGGGGTCGATACAAAAGGAACGGCTACATTAGAAGTGGACCTAGACGCAATTAAAAATCCTGAACAAAAAGAAATCTATGAAAGCTTAACGTATAGCTTGAGTCCACAAGAAGGTCTCGAAAATGGTAATCGTATTAAACTGATTGCTGAGAAATCTGAGTCTACAGATAAACTCTTAAAAACACATAAATACCGTCTTGAAAATTTAGAAAAAGAAATCGTAGTTAAGGATCTCTATGATTCCGAACAGTTTAATCTCTTTGAACAATTTTCATTTAATTTTGAAGGGATGGATGGAAGTGGTACGGTTACCTATGGTATGTATTTGGATGTGGATGAGTCATATCTTCAAACAATTGTGGAAGGAACAACCTTATCATTCTCAAAAGATAAAAATCTTGTGAATGGTGAGGAAATAACTGTCAAGGCGACCTTTAATAAAGAAGCGATGGCAGCCATGAACCAACATAAAGTTAAAATTTCTGAAGAACAGACAACTGTTAAAGTGGAAGGCCTAAGTGATGTTTATGCAAGTATAGATGATATTAAGGAATACAAGGAGTTACAAAATCTTGCGTTCAATAAAATTAAAGCAGATTATGCGAAACATCCCGATACTTATACGAATTTCAAACTAGAGTATGCATGTTATGCAGCGGATACACAAAATAATGTAAATGCGGTCGATTACTTTGATAAGCATGCTTACTCAAAAGGGAGTTTGATGTTTATTTATAGTTTTGATCGTATACGTGGTAATGATGTTGCACATTTTGCAGATAACTATGGTTACACCAATATGGTATTAAGTGATGGGAAACTAGATCGTGATGCCATGTTACTGATGTCACCGTATCAAGATGGTGCATCTATAGAGAAAGTATTGAATGAATTACAAGCGAATAATTTTAAGTGTGAAGCCCAATAATATGGAACGCATAAAGACTGTCAACAAGTTTGGCGGTCTTTTAATATTGGCCTTTGACCCGTCTTTAATGTAAGCGCTTGCTATATTTGTGTAATTTGTGTATAATTTGTGTAGAGAGCTAAACATGCATATGGTTAGGGGGATTTTATGAAAAACTATTATGCTGTGTTTATTGCATTTACGCTCGTTGTTCTTACACGAACTGTGATTCATCCGGATTTACTTTTAACTGTAACGGGTACTGTAACATTCTTGGTGATTCTAATCTTTGCGATAACACAAATATTTAATTTAAAGCATGAAGTACGCGACGAGAGATTGCTCTATCTTAATGCTGTGTTAAATGTGTTTACTGCTTTCTTATATTACAACAATGTTTATAAAGCGATAACATTAACACCCTATGATTCGCTGTTATTCGGGTTAACAAGCGTTCTTGCATTCATATCTCCAGTGTTACTGTTTCTTGCTCGTGATGCAAACCACATCTGAGTGCTTTATACATGATCGTAATTGCTTGTGAAAATATAACCAGTGCCAGGTTATATTTTTTTTGTCTTTCGATTGCATATTAATGTGGGTTTAGTATAATGGGGTTAGTTTCTGATGGAGACTAAGAAAATTGAATTCGTACAAGGGGTGCTCGTATTTCGGGCTGAGAATAAACGGTTACGTTTTAAACTCTAAGCTTTAAGCTTTGTACCTGATCCAGCTAATACTGGCGGAGGGATGTATTAATCGCATACTTTTTTTTGAGTAAACGTGTATACCTCTTTTCGTACGAGAAGAGGTTTTTTATATTATAAGGAGGTTCATATGAACGCAAGTGTAGCAATTCAGATTTTACCGAATACAACTTCAAATGAAGAAACAATTCGTATTGTGGACGAGGTGATCGCATATATTGCGCAAACAGGTCTAAATTATGTTGTAGGGCCGTTTGAAACATCTATAGAAGGGGATTATGATGAATTGATGGAAATTGTAAAGAACTGTCAACTCATTGCTGTTAAGGCAGGTGCGGATAAAGTATCAGCATATGTAAAGATTGCTTATGCACCCACAGCCCACATTCTCACCATCGATGAAAAAATCACAAAACATCAAAAATAAATTGTTGTCAGTATCCGCAATTGTTGGATTGTTGGTGCTGTGGCAAGGTCTTTCATCACTTGGAGTGATACCACGGTTTATGTTGCCGGCTCCCAGTGATGTTGTGAAAGCATTTAATAATGATTTTAGTTTACTTATGTATCATGCGAGAACAACGCTCTTAGAAGCCTTTTTAGGATTAACATTTGGAATTTTGTTAGGATTTATATTTGCGGTCGTTATGGATCATGTATCGTGGTTCCATAAAATGTTTTACCCACTTATTATTCTTACACAGACAATTCCTACCGTTGCATTGGCACCGCTTTTGGTGTTATGGATGGGTTACGGATTACTTCCTAAAATTACGTTAATCATCTTAACGTCGTTTTTCCCCATTACGATGGGATGTATGAATGGATTTCAGTCCTGTGATAAGGACGCCTTGAATTTAATGAAATCGATGGGTGCAAATACCTTACAAACCTTTCGTCATATAAAATTTCCACATGCCTTACCTTACTTCTTTTCCAGTTTAAAAATTTCAGTATCGTATTCTTTAATTGGTGCTGTGATTGCGGAATGGTTAGGTGGTTATAGTGGATTGGGCGTTTATATGACTCGTGTACGTAAATCGTATTCGTTTGATAAGATGTTTGCTGTAATTTTCTTTATATCTTTCTTAAGCTTGGTATTGATGGGCTTCGTTTCGTGGTTACAAAAACGAACGCAACCATGGCTTGATGCGGAAACTTTACAAAGAGATGGAGCAGATAATTCATGAAAAAGAAATTAATGGGGATACTGGTGTTGGGGTTACTTTTAACGGGATGTGGTGCTAAGTCATCAAAACCGGTACGTATCGTATTGGATTGGACCCCCAATACCAATCATACGGGGCTTTATGTAGCTCAAGAAATGGGATTCTTTAAGGCTCAAGGTCTTGAAGTGGAGATTGTTCAACCACCAGAAGGATCCACAACATCGTTAATTGGTGCAGGTGGTGCAGAATTTGGTATTAGTTTCCAAGATACCATGGCACCAGCACTTGCCAGTGAACATCCACTTCCAATTACAGCGGTAGCAGCCTTAATTCAACACAATACTTCAGGTATTGTTTCATTAAAAGAAAAGGGTATTGATGCACCTCGTAAGATGGCAGGACATACTTATGCAACATGGGATTCACCGATCGAACAAGCAATTATTCGTAAAATTGTGACGGATGACGGTGGAAATTATGATGACATTAAAATGATTCCTAATACGGTTACGGATGTGGTATCAGCACTTCAAACAGATATTGATGCAGTCTGGATTTTTAAAGCATGGGATGGTATGGCTATCCAACAAGCAGGTCTGGATACACATTTCTTAAACTTTGCGGATTACGGTCAAGAACTTGATTTCTACAGTCCTGTTTTAATAGCGAATAACAGTTATTTGGAAGAAAATGGCGAAGAAGCCAAGAAAGTTTTAAAAGCCTTGGAAGAAGGGTATGAGTTTGCGATTGAAAATCCTGATGAAGCAGCGGAGATTCTTGTGAAGCATGTACCGGAACTTGATCTCGATCTCATCAAGGCAAGTCAACAGTTCCTTGCGAAAGAATATAAAGCTGAAGTTGCGAAGTGGGGTACGTTTGATGGTACGCGATGGAATCAATTCTATGCATGGCTTTATGATAACAAATTGATTGACATGCCCATTGCGGAGAATGTAGGTTTTACTAATGACTATCTCAACTAATCCCGTTTTATCACTTGAACACGTATCGATGGCTTATGGCCGAAAGCAAGTCTTGGATGATGTTTCGGTTACGTTAAATCAAGGGGAAGTTGTCTGTATCTTGGGTGAAAGTGGTGTTGGTAAGACGACATTATTTAATGTGATAGCAGGACTGCTTCACCCTGATAAGGGTTCCGTATCCTTACATAAACAAGATATTACAGGCACGACCGGTCATGTTTCGTATATGCTTCAAAAAGACTTATTATTGCCTTATAAGACCGTTATCGATAATGCTTCACTCCCTTTACGCATTCAGGGTAAAAGTAAAGTAGAAAGTCGTGAAGAAGCTTTAAAATACTTTGTGACCTTTGGGTTGGAGGGAACCGAAGACTTATATCCAGCACAGTTATCGGGAGGAATGCGTCAACGTGTCGCATTTCTAAGAACATTTTTATTCTCAGATAATGTCGCTTTATTGGATGAACCCTTTAGTGCATTAGACACCATTACCAAACATCAGATGCAAACATGGTATTTGGATATTATGAGTCAGTTAAATCTATCCACCTTCTTTATAACCCATGACATCGATGAGGCGATATTACTTTCAGATCGAATTTATGTACTGAGCGGAAAACCGGGGAAAATTACGTATGAACTCATCATTGATACGCCAAAACCTCGAAATGAAGACTTTCTGCTTACGGATGAATTTATTAATTATAAACGCATCATCAAAGGTCACTTAAACGAGACTAAAACCGAATAGAACTTAAAGATACACACGGATAAGTGTGTATCTTTTTCATAAAACTTGTTATATTGATAGAAGAAGGTTGAGGAAATGCATGTTAGATACAAAAACAATTAAAGAACGCGTCGTTTTAGTTGGCGTGGATTTTGGAAAAAAGGATTTTGATTTAGAATCATCAATGTTTGAATTAGTGGACCTGGTTGAGGCAGCTGAGGGAACGGTTGTATATCAAATTACGCAAAATCGAGATCGCCCTGAAAGTGCAACCTATATTGGGATTGGGAAAATTGAAGAAGTGATGCGTGCCGTCGCAACTTATGATGCAGATACTGTAGTTTTCAATGACGAATTAAGCGGTTCGCAAATTCGTAATCTTGAAAGTTTAATTGGGTGTAAGATTGTCGATCGGACCAATCTCATTCTTGATATTTTTGCCTTGCGTGCAACTACGGCCGAAGGGAAACTTCAAGTTAAACTTGCGCAGTTAAAGTACCGTTTGCCTCGATTGATCGGGTATAGTGATTATTTATCCCGTACAGGTGGTGGCATTGGGACACGGGGTCCCGGAGAACAGAAACTGGAATTGGATCGTCGTCACATTCAACGAGAGATTCTTCACGTCCAAAATGCCTTAACAAAATCAGAAGAAAACCGTGAGATTACGCGAAGTAAACGGTTAAATTCAAATCTTCCTATAATCTCTTTTGTTGGGTATACAAACGCAGGGAAATCGACGTTAATGAACGCAATTTTAACCAATGGTGATCCTCAGTCAAACGATAAACATGTGTTTGTGAAGGATATGCTCTTTGCGACTTTAGAACCATCCCTACGGAAAGCACGTCTTAATAATGGTCTAAATGTTATTCTTACAGATACCGTTGGATTTGTTTCGAAATTACCACATACACTTGTTGAAGCTTTTAAAGGGACCCTTGAGGAAATTAAGTATTCAGATCTTATCATTCATGTCGTGGATGCATCCAATCCTGACTTAAACATCCAAATGGATACAACGTATAAAATGCTTCGAGATTTAGATGTGCTTGACCGAAAAATCATTACAGTTTTTAATAAAATGGACCTAGCGATGGATCAAGATATCGCTTTTTACCAAAGTGAATTTGGAAATCGCATGTATATTAGTGCTCATGATATGGATGATGTTGATCGTCTAGTGGATGCCATTGAAGTTGAATTGGAATCAAGTTTCAAAAAAGTAAATTTTGAAATCCCTTTTTCCGATCTTGGCATTTTAGATGCGATTGCATCCAATTATGAAATTATTGGTTTGGAGTATACAGAAAAGGGCGCACAATTCCGTGCAGTGATCCGTGAATCGGATCAAAATCGTTATAAAAAATACATAATCTAAAAGATGTTTGTGTTTTTGGATTGCTCATTAACCACTTTGTACTGAGATAGTGTATAATGAAAAAGCACTTTCACACATGTCCAATCGGTATGGTGAATTCGGTTTAGAATAACCATGCATAGAAAAGAGATGATATCGTGAAACATACATTTAAAAATTATGGAATTGATAATTCAATTCTAAAGTCAATTCAGTATTTGGGCTATGAAGCCCCAACAGATGTTCAACAAGAAGTCATTCCGGCAGTATTAAGCGGGAAAAATATTGTTGTACAATCACAAACAGGTAGTGGAAAGACCGCTTCATTTGGGATTCCTATTTGTCATCAAGTTGAATGGGAGAAACGTAAACCTCAAGTTTTAGTATTAGCACCGACGCGTGAACTTGCAATCCAGATTCAAGAAGATTTATTTAATCTTGGTCGTTTCAAACGCTTAAAGGTTGAAGCATTGTTTGGTCGCAGTTCGTTTGAGAAGCAAGCACAGCGTTTAAAAGAAATGACACACATCCTTGTCGCAACGCCAGGTCGCTTATTGGATCATATGGCAAGAGAAACCGTGGATCTTTCACATATTGAAACATTAGTGATTGATGAAGCGGATGAAATGTTTAATATGGGGTTTATTGATCAAATTACAAGTATCATCAACCGTATCCCGAAGAAGAGTCAAAAACTGCTCTTTTCCGCAACCATGCCAGAACGTGTTAAAGACCTTTGTACACTTTACATTAAAAATCCGCAATGGATTGATATTGAAACAGAAAGTCGCGTTGAAGATCGTATTGATGAACGTTATTATATTGTGGATTATCCCGATAAAATGGCGTTACTTGAATCCGTACTTATTACGGAAAATCCAGATAGTTCAATCATTTTCTGTAATACAAAAGAACAGGTCGAAACCGTAACCAATTTTATGGAAGACTTGGGGTGCAAGGTAGATACCCTTCATGGCGGGATGGAACAACGTTTCCGTACCAAAGTCCTAGCGGACTTTAAACATGGTCTTTTCCGTTATCTTGTTGCTACAGATGTTGCGGCACGTGGTTTGGATATTGATGATGTTTCACTTGTTGTGAACTTCGATGTTCCTGAAAATACTGAAAGCTATACGCATCGTGTCGGACGTACCGCACGTGTGGATAAATATGGTAAAGCAGTAACCTTCGCAAGTCCCTATGAAATGAAATTTATGAATCTAATTATCAATGATACCGATCATGAACTTCAAAAAGTAGTCAAACCAGGACAAAGTCTTGTGGATGCACGTCGTGATGCATTTGAAGCCAAACGCGATCGTAAACCTAAAGTCAAAAAAGATAAAGCACATGACTTTAAACAAGAGATTACCAAAATTCATATTAATGCTGGTAAGAAAACTAAAATGAGACCTGTTGATGTGGTTGGAGCATTATGTTCCATTGAAGGCGTGAATGCAGAAGACATTGGTGTTATCAGTATTGTGGATGTTTCTACCTTTGTGGAAATTCTAAATGGTAAAGGGGATCTTGTTCTTAATGCTCTTAAAACAATGCCTATCAAAGGCCGACCTCGTAAAGTAAACCGTGCCAATAAAACGGAATACGAACGACTTTTATAAAAAACTAAAAACTGTAGCTGCACCTAAATGGACGCAGCTACAGTTTTTCTTTTATCAAATCTCAACCGCACCACTTTTACTTTTATTAAAGTCTATCTCATAGGCCGTTTTGAAGTCAAATATTTTTCGCGGCATTGAGTTAATTTTGAAGCAAATATCATCAAGATATTGTTGCGCTATATCATACATTGATTTACCTTTTGGTATAAACCTTCTTACTATTGCATTCGCTCGTTCATTGGTTCCACGTTGAAAAGAACAGTATGGATCACACTTATATAGTTTCACACCCAACCGCTTGGCTGTAATTCCTAATGTTTTAAATTCAAGTCCATTATCTACTGTTATCGATTTCGTGGTTATATTATTCTCTTCAATAAATTTTCGAATTAAGTTTGATGTGTAATAGTCATATCGATATTCTGCTTTAATAAGCCAGGTCATTCTTGAGCAGCGGTCTACAATGGATATAATCGCTGCAGATTCATGTTTCTTACCGATTATAGAGTCGATTTCGAGATGGCCAATCTCGTTACGTTTCTCAATGTATTTAGGTCTAAGGCTAATTGGAAGTACTGTTTTCTCTTCCAAGTTCCATCTCAAGTGATTCATCATTCCACTAATTCTCTTTTTACGTTTTCGACGTTTATAGCACATTCTATTTGGTTTTATATCAAGTTTACCTTGATTAATCCAGTTATAGACTTGCTGCGATGAAACACACGGTTTATATGGATGATATCGTTTATAGTTACTCAAGCATACTTCTACCGAATGAACTTTAGGATCATAGTGAGAATGCAGATATTCGATTAGGTGGGAATATTTTTCTCGAATATCAATCGTTCGTTTCTTATAGACATTATTTTTATATCTAGAAATCGTAGAATGAGATATATTGAGTTTACGTGCTGCCTTGCGCATAGAGTAGCCGATGCTTAATAGAATATCAATTTGGTCTTTCATTTTTTTATCTAATTGTTTATACTTCATATGGGAGCTCCTTTTAGTCGGGTGGGCTCCTTTTATTATACAAAAACAACCGCACCTTGGGTGGTGCGGTTGAGATTTGAATTTAGGAAAAACTGTAGCTGCACCTAAATGGACGCAGCTACAGTTTTTTTAGAAAAAAGATACGTTATTACTAACGTATCTTAAAATTTTATTGTTTTCGTTTAAAAATCACAAAACCACATAGGGATACAAGCATACCAAGTCCGATAAATCCAGAAACAGCTTGTCCTGTTTTAGGAAGTGTTACATCGGTTTTGTCGGTAGGTGATATTTGAGCACTGTCTTCAGTATTGCTATCTGGAGTTTCAGGTTTTTGAGAATCTGTATCCGGTTTTGGATCTACGATTGGAGGTGTGATGTTTTCATCAGGATTTGATGGTTCCTCTTTTTCAACCTCACGTTTGCTTAAACCTCTAACGGCTGAGTCTAAGGATTCAATGGCTTCTTTAATCTGAGCTTCGTTTGGTGTAGAAGCTTGGAAGAGACTTCTGAAACTGAAGCTTGGCGTTTGAAGTAATGCTTTCGCAGACTCTAACGCGTCATAAACAGCCTGTACACTTGTCTTTGTGTAGAGAGACAAATCAAGTGTATTCATATAATCTTCAACCTCTTGAATTTTTTGACGTAATGAACCTAAAGTATAGTTGCTTAACTCGAGATTATTGATGAATTCATTGAGGTTTATAACCATTTCATCAATCAATTCCTGTGTTGCTTCTGAGTTATCGCGAAGTTCATACGCTTTTTCTTTTAATTCAAGTAAAGGTTTAAAACTTGCTTCGGTGTAAAGGTTTTGATTCAAACTTTCAAGTGTTTCGAGAACTTGATTTAGGGTTGAAAAATCAAGGGGTGCACGATACGGTTTTCCGTGCAGAGTAATTTCCGCAGCATTCCCATAGTTTTCAAGCCCTTTCACCACTTTAAAGATCAGCGTATCCACATGAGCATCTTCAAATGTGATCGTTTTCTTTGTAAGGTTAGTATCAAGGGTTCCTTCAGTGAGAACATGAAGCGGTGCATCGCCCAATTTTCCTAAGATTTGATATTCGGTGACGACACCATTGAGCGTACCATCTTGACGTGGTAGGTAGGTCAAGGCATTCACAACCATCTCATGATGGAATGAAACCGTTACATCAAATGGTGGGTTCTTATCACCCCATTTGGAGTGCCAGAAGGTGTTTGGGTCGCCATCAAAGGCTAAACCGATGGGACCTTCGACGTGTGTATTCCCTTTTTCATCTTCTTGACTTGATGCCGTTACATCAAACATTGAGTTTGGAATGTAAGTTGGATCAATCGCATCAATCATAGCATGGATTTGTTGGATGAAATCACCGATGGTAAAGGGATTATCACTTAAGAGTTCTGCTTTGGTGATCAGTTGATCCGCTGCATCCTTCACACTTGGTGCTAAGTTTTCAAAATCAAGGGCTTTAAGTGTTTCAAGCGCTTCATCAAGACCTTGTTTATTCGCAATATTGAGTGCTTTTCCATCAAGTGTTTCAAGATACCCTTTAGTAAATCCATTAAGAATGGTGACGGGTTCTGCTAAGTTAAAGCGTAATGTGTTCGTATCAACACGATTCGGTGTTGTTGTTTGAGTTGTATTATACGTTAACGTTAAGTTTGAACTAGGAATTAAAGCTTTATCCGATTTGATTTCAAGATAGGTATCCTGAATATCAAGACTTAGACTTGAAGTATCTTTGACACCTAAATCTTCAAAAGAGAAGCGTTTAAACATCATCGACATATTATCCCCGTTTTCAGGTTTTTTATGTTCATACATTAAACCGAAGTGACCATCGGGAAGTGGTTGAACCACATTGTACTCATAATTTCCACTTTGCATATGCGTATTAGAAAGAAGTACGAGACGTTCACCTTCTAAAACTTGAAGCAGTTTCACAGCCCCATTGGTACGTTTAGGACCATTTGGATTTGCAAGTAAGATATACTCTTTACCTTCATGGTTATAATGGAGGGCGGACATTTGTGAGTAAACATCGGTAATTGGAAGTGTTTCAAGATCATTCTCCCAGGTTTCTCCATTATCGTAAGAAGTACCTACCAGAACTTTTCCGGATACATTTCGCGCAAATTGTTTCAGGGTTCCGTTATTAAGTTGTACCACTTGAGATTCAGTTACCAATGCACCGCCGTTATTTAAGGTTTTAGAATTTAAAACTTGACCGTTAAAGTTACGATTGTCATTGAGTGATTCCGTTTTATGCCATGTAATACCATCGGAACTTTTAATCATGGATGTAGATTGGGAATTACCACCATGGCGGTTTGTATGGTAAATCGGGAAAGCAAGGTCACCGTTTTCAAGTTGAATCCCAACACCGGGACCGGTTCCGATGAATTGCATCCAATCTGCTTTAACTTGTGGTGTAATATCATGGGGTGATGACCATGTTTGACCGTCATCATCCGAATGGGTTAACCATAAATAAGCGGTTTGGCGAATGCGTAATGGACTTTTCTTAAGATAGATATTTCCCACATACGTATCGCCTTCATAAATATCTCCAAGATCATTGAAAGGCATGCCCTTCTCAGATTCTAAGACAACGCGGTAATTCGTGATGATATCAGTGTTTAGATCAAATACGGTTCCATCAGCTTTTGCGTAATACTTTTTGCCATCGGTACCTTTCAAAACAATATGAGTACCGTCTTCTTTGGTTACATAAGGTTGACCAAAGTCTTGGTCTTCATTTTGAACACTAAAGAATCCTCGTGATTCTGGGAACATATCGACTAAAAGATAGATACGTCCATTCCGTTTATCTTGTGCCATTGCCGCATCAATGAGGAATGCGGAACTTTGATAGTTCGTATTCACATTTTCTTGAGAAACATTCGGATCTGATTTTAAATCAATAATAACTTGAGTGTCAGACCATGTCTTACCACTGTCTCGACTTCTTCGTAAGGCGATATCGATATTTCCCCAGTCAGCTTGGTGGGTAATACGCTTATCGATTGCAGCGATTACTGTGCCATCTTGGGTTGTGAGAAGACTTGGAATACGATAATTTTTACTTCCATCTTGTCCTGGCGCATAAAGTTCGATCGCTTCTGAAGTCGTTGTATCAACCGTAGACGCTGTATCTGCATGAAGTGCTTTGATGGTATCAACATCGAGGATGTCATGACTTAAGTTCAAGGATGCGATTTTGCCACTAAATGGCCATAGGTTTTCACCTTTTAAACGAGCAACCCCTCCCAATTTCATACGGTTCCAAGGCAAAGATTGGATTTTTGTGAAATCAATATTATCTTGGGATGCAAGTAAGATTCCATCTGCATATATTTCAACACGATTACCATGATTTAAAACGGTAACGGTGTGCCAGTTTGCGTTGGCAAGCTGGGTACTTGTGCCCGAAGTATTGATTATATGTTTGCCGGTTTCATCTCTGAATTCAATGCCAAGTTTACCGGTACTGTTTTGATAGTAAAGCGCGAAATAGTTGTTTTCCAAATTTGCGTTTGATATTGAAAACAGGGAAGTAAGATCACTGGATAGTGATTCAGAGCGAAAACGTAAGGTTAGGGAACCTTGATTAAATTCTTTGATGTGTGATAAATGGTCGGAAATATCAGCACCTTCTCCCTTTAAGTGTACATCGTGAAGATTTAGATCATTCATAGCAAAGATAGAACTTGGGTAAAGACTAATACCCAATACAAGTGTAAGAAGCACGACGAAAATGTTACTTATTTTCTTCAATTTAAATACCCCTCTCATATAAGTAATGTATGGATGATTCAAATGTAAGCGCTTCATTCATCGACATTATAGCATCTTTTTCGGGCATGTCCAAAACAATTTACAAAATTTCATATTCACGAAAATGAGTTTCTTAAAGGGTCGAAAATAAGCATTAAGATTGTGTATTTAACGAAAATAATTACCAAAAAAAGGAGCTTAACGCTCCTTTACGTATTTACCTTGCCAGGTATTTCTTTTAACCATTAATTTATCGATTTCATTGGTGACTACAATTTTTCGAATGGTCCACAGTGGAGCAAGCAAATCATCTGCCATCCCATCTCCGGTAAGTCGGGCAATCACAATGTCCTCGGGGAGTCGTTCAATTTGCTTCACAACAATATCCACGTATTCATCACGACTTAAGAGAGGAAACGCATTTTTTTGATATTCTGCGCCCAGTTTTGTGCCTTTAATAATATGAAGCATGTGTATTTTAACCATCTCAGGATGCATTTTCGCAAGATAGTCGGCTGTTTCAAGCATCATCTCCGGAGTTTCTTGGGGAAAGCCATTGATAATATGAACACAAGTACGAATACCTGCTGCTTTGAGTTTTTGAATACAGCTTGTGACTGATTCAAGATCATGACCACGATTCATCCATTCTGAAGTTTCAGGATGGATGGTTTGTAAGCCGATTTCGATGGTTAAATCTTTCTTACGACTCATTGCTTCAAAATATGCAATCTTCTCATCATCCAAACAATCACTTCGTGTCGCAATATCTATCCCCACAAACCGATCATCATCAAAGAAGGGATCGTAAAGCTTCTTGAGGTTTTCGAGGGAATCATGCGTATTGGAATAAGCTTGAAAGTATGCAATCTTGGCGGCGTTGGGCCATTTTTGAAGCATTATATTTTCACTGTGTTCAATTTGCTTCTCTAAATCAGGATTTTTTAAAATCATGTCTCCTGATCCACGGGCACTGCAGAAGTTACAACCCCCACTTCCACACGTACCATCACGATTTGGACAAGTAAATCCTGCATCGATGCTGACTTTAAATGCTTTTTGTCCATAAGTTTTTTGGGTAAAGTAGTTATAAGTTTGATAACGCTTGTTATCTAGGGAATAAGGGTAAGGGTTTGTCATCGTAATACCTCCATAATACAATAGTCGATGTCATTGCGGGTAAATGTTTGATTTGTTTGTCTAAAACCAAAACGTTCATAATATGAAATTTTGCTTGTTCGCGCATTAAGAATGATGCGTCCATTATATAATGATAGCACATGACTTAATAACATGCTCCCGTAACCTTGATTTTGAAAGCTTGGAAGGGTTGCGAATTTTCGCAGTTGAAGCGTATCATCATGATTAATGGCTGAAATCACTGCGATGCATTGGTGGTCCATAAAAAGACCATAATGCGTTGCGAGGGAGTCATCCTCAGTTTGTGCCAAGTTTAAAGGTCCATCAGGATACATTGCTTTGTGGCGAATGGGTAAAACGTGGTCTATTGAAGTTGTTTGTATGGTAATCATGGTTATTCTCCTTGTGACATATTATACGGTAAATGGTAGAATAGATGTAAATAATTAGAAAATAGATTGAGGACTTTATGAAACAAGCACGACAACAAGCATCAAATATCAATGAAAATATCAACCCCATACAGCACGAAGCACGGGAATCTTTACGTTTAAACAAGTATATTAGTGATTCGGGGTATTGTTCACGTCGGCAAGCAGATCGTTTTATTGCGGAAGGTGTAGTTGCGATTGATGGTGTTACGGCCACTGTTGGCCAGCAAGTACTGCCAGGGCAACGTGTAACCGTTGAAGGCAATCACGTTACCATCGATGGCGAAAAAGTTTATATCGCTTTAAATAAGCCGCGAGGCATTACCTGCACAACCGATACCGCAATCGGAGGGAATATTTCAGATTTTATGAACTACCCAAAGATGATTTTCCCAATCGGACGTTTGGATAAAGATTCCAGCGGATTAATTTTACTCACCAATGATGGTGACATCGTTAATAAAATACTACGTGAAGAATACGGTCATGATAAGGAATACATTGTATCGGTCAATAAAGCGATTGATGAAGACTTTATTACCACAATGTCTAAAGGGGTCGAAATCTATAACCAACAAACCCATCGTATGCAAGTGACCAATCCATCCGAAGTGGAGAGGGTTGCACCGAAAACATTCCGTATTATTTTAAATCAAGGCTTAAACCGTCAAATCCGACGTATGACAAAGGCATTGGGTTTTAAAGTTACAAGCTTAAACCGGGTTCGAATTATGAATATTAAATTGGGTGATTTAAAAGTTGGTGAATGGCGCTATCTAAGTGTACAAGAACTGGAAGAAATGAATCAACGTATCCAAAACCGCTAATAAGCGGTTTTTTATTTACCCATAACCAAATATTATTGCGCGATAGGCACGAGTTATAAGCAATACTTATGACAAACACCTGAAATCCATGAAATTTTGTGATACAAGTTATTAATTTCACAAACACAAAAGAAATAAATCACTTTTAAATCGAAAAAAGTGATATAAGAGCAGATTATGGCTAAAGTCCATAAAACTCGTGAGTTAATTAGTTGAAATGTCATCGATACGTGATACGATTTATGAGCAAGGCAACGATTAGCCTTAAACATTTGATGATTATCCATGCGGTAATGCGCAACGATACGGGGATCTGATAATCAAATAAATGTAAGGTGTCGTTTGCATCTTTGTCATTCATAGGAGGAGAACATGAAGAAGACAGAAAATATTATTGGATTTGTATTGCTTATCGCAGTATTCATCCTTGGAAAGAATTTTTTAGCGTCTGATATGCATTTATTCAGACTTGTAATGGGGATTGCATTAGGATATACATTAACACGTGCTGCAACAGGGTTTGCAGGAAGTGTGAACCGTGCCGCAAACACGGGTTCAACAAAATTAATGAAAACCTTAATGTTTATGTTCTTTATTACCACAGCATTATCCGCATCGTTTATGATTTTCCAAGATCCATCACAAATGGATTTGTGGGTTAATCCAATTAATGGTGGCTTACTTGTTGGGGGTGTGCTTTTCGGATTTGGGATGGCATTCTCATCCTGCTGTGCATCCGGTGTTTTAACGGATTTAATCACAAGTTTACCACGTGCTTTAATTACACTTGTATTCTTTAGCTTTGGAGTCTTTATTGGATTCCCACTTCAAAAACAAGGTTGGGTTGCGACATCATGGTTTGTTTCTGAAGTTGGATCACAAACTGCAGGTGGTGTCTTCTTACCAGACCTCTTTAAATGGGATGGTCTTGGCGGATATCTTGGTGCATTAATCTTAACAGCACTTCTTTGTGGTCTTGTGGTTGTGCTTGCTAATAAATACGAAGCAAAACGCAAAAAAGAGGGTACATACACAGGTCATTTTGTGGAAAAAGGCCAAGACAGTATGCAAGCATTTGAAGTTGAGAAAGATTATGCTTTCCCAACAGAAAGTACTTATGAACGTCTCTTTGTAAAGACATGGACTTTAAAACAAGGTGCAGTCATCATTGCGATTCTCTTTACATTATTAATGGGTGTTACAAAAGCAGGTTGGGGTGCATCAACACCTTACGGATTCTGGTTCGGTAAATTCTTAACACTCTTTGGAGTATCCGCAGAATCCCTTGGAGCTTTTACACAAATGGATCCAGCTGTATTCTCAAAACCATTCTTAGCAAACCCTGTGACAGTTCAAAACATGGGTATCCTTCTCGGAACTGCAGTATATTTACTGACAGCAGGTAAATTTAAAAATACATTTATGTCAGAATTACACATTACCGCAAAAGATGGACTCCTTTACGCAATGGGTGGTATCACAATGGGTGTTGGGACTCGTCTTGCGAATGGATGTAACGTTGGTGCATTATATACACCGATTGCGAACTTCTCATTATCCGGTTGGGTGTTCCTTGTCGTGATGGTGATTGGTGGTTACTTAGGAAACAAACTCGCAAAACATTTACAAAAATAAACAACTTAAAACAATAACTTAGAAAAGAAAGAGGATTCTACCATGAGTAAAAGAATATTAATTGTTGGAGGGGTAGCTGGAGGCGCTTCAGTTGCAGCTCGTGTTCGTCGTCAAGATGAACATGCGGAAGTTATTATGTTTGAACGCGGACCGAATGTGTCCTTCTCAAACTGTGCCTTGCCTTACCACTTAAGTGGCATTGTCGCATCAAGTGATGACTTAGTCTTAATGACACCCGAACAATTTAAAAAACAATATAACATCATTGCACGCACAAGCACTGAAGTTCTAAAAATTAATCGTGATGCGAAAACTGTAACGGTTAAAAATCTTGAAACCGGTGAAGAAATGGATGAAGCATATGACAAGCTTGTCTTATCACCAGGAGCAAGTGCAATTTTACCACGCAGTATCGAAGGCATTGACGGCGATAATGTCTTTACCGTACGTAATGTTGTCGACATTAAAAAATTAAACGGACATATCGTCAACAACAATATTGAAAACATCACCGTCGTTGGTGGTGGATTTATCGGTGTTGAAGTTGCGGAAAACTTGCGTCATGCAGGTAAAAACGTAACACTTGTGGAAGCAATTGATCAAATCATGAGTCCATTCGATTATGATATGGCACAAGTATTACATAAAGAAATGATGGATCACGGCATCAACCTAATTCTTGGTGATGGCGTTAAAAAGATTACAGAAACAAGTGTTGAACTGGGTTCAGGAACAATCTTGGAATCTGGTGCAGTTGTAATGGCAATCGGTGTTGCACCTGAAACAAGTCTTGCGAAAGCTGCAGATCTTGAAATCGGTGTTACAGGTGGAATTAAAGTTGATCACAACTACCTTACAAATGATAAAAACATTTATGCAGTGGGTGATGCGATTGAAGTCTTCCATCAAATCACACATAAACCAACACGTCTTGCACTTGCAGGCCCTGCTCAACGTCAAGCACGTGCAGCCGCAGATCATATGTATGGAATTCCTCATAACAATAAAGGTGTTGTTGGATCATCATGTGTACAAGTATTTGACTTAAATGTTGCTTCAACCGGTCTTAATGAAAAAATGGCAAAGGCTAACGGTTTCGATTATGACTTTGTTTACATTATCCCTGGTGACAAAGTTGGATTAATGCCCGATGCAAATCCAATGCACTTTAAACTCTTATTTGAATATCCAACAGGTAAATTACTGGGTGCGCAAGCAATCGGTAAGGGAAATGTTGATAAACGTATTGATGTGATTGCGACAATGATTCAAATGGGTGGAACTCTTGAAGATCTTAAAGAAGTTGAATTATGCTATGCACCACCATTTGGTACGGCTAAAGATGTCGTGAATCATGCAGCGCTTGTTGGTTTAAACCTTCTTTACGGTCGTTTCAACCAAGTTCCGGTAACGCAAGTTCGTGAATTGGTAGAGTCCAATGCATGTATTATAGATGTTCGTGAAGAACATGAATATGCATTAAGTCACCTTATCAATGCTGTAAATATTCCATTAAGCCAAATTCGTGATCGCTTGGATGAAATTCCTACAGACAAACCTGTATATTTACACTGTCGTTCAAGCCAACGTTCATACAATGCTGTTATGGCACTTCAAAACCTTGGTTTTGATAATGTGATTAATATTTCCGGATCATATCTTGGAATCTGTGTTTATGAATACTTTAACGATCAAGTCACAGGCCGTGATAAAATCGTTACAGAATACAACTTTAACTAAGGAAAATCTATGCGCAAAAGACTCAGCAAACTGGATATCTTGGCGCTTGCATTAGGTTCAATTATCGGTTGGGGATCGTTTACGCTCCCAGGGACCAAGTTCTTGCCCGAAAGTGGTGTGATTAACACTGCAATCGGGCTTATTCTTGGTGGCATCGCAATCATCTTTATTGTTCAAGGGTATCATGTCATGATGTCTACCCATCATGAAGACGGTGGTGAATTCTCATATACATACAATAATTTAGGAAAAAAACACGGTTTCATTGTAGGCTGGTTCTTAATTCTTTGTTATATCAGTATGGTTCCCCTGAATGCGACAGCATTTGTGCTTGTCGTGAAGAAACTTTTTGGATCTTTTGTAACGTTTGGATACCTCTATGATATCGGAGGAACCTCCGTATATCTCTCAGAAATACTTATCGCAAGTTCCATCATCATCGTGTTTGCGAAAATTAATATCCAAGGACTTAAGATGAGCTCAAAAGTTCAAAATGTGATGATTTTGCTTACGGTCGCAAATATTATGGTGATCTTCACCATGATGCTTACAACACAAGGCACTTCCGTTTTGAAAGAATACTACATTACCCCTTATACCTTTGATCTTGCTCAAATTGCAAAAGTCTTTGCAATTGCGCCTTTTCTCTTTGTAGGGTTTGATGTAATACCTCAAGTATCAACGGATTTAGACTTCAGTGCTTCAAAAGCCGTTCGAGTAACCATTCTTGCTGTATTTGCAGGTGTCGTATTCTATAATCTCAATAACATCACGACAGCCTTGGTCTTTGCGCCACAAGCCGGTTTACTTGAAGAGTGGGCATTAGGGTCAGCGGTTTTAAGTCGCTTGGGATTTACAGCGTTTATCTTACTGTTGATTTCACTTGCCGGTGCTGTATCGGGTGGGATTAATGGCTTTATGCTTGGAGGAAGTAAACTTATCGGGGCATTAGCTCAATATAAACTGATTCCTGAAAAGTATAACTATGAAAACCAAAATGGTATGTATACAAAGGCAATCCGCTTCATTACGATCGTGAGTCTTGTTGCACCATGGTTTGGACGTGAGATGATTATTTATATTGTAGATATGTCGTCACTCTTAGCGGCCATTGTTTATTTCTATGTGTGTATGATCAGCTATCGAAAATCATCGGGGCATGCTCGAAGATTAAGTGCTGTGGGTGCGCTAGTAAGTCTTGTCTTTGTAGGACTTCTTGTTCTACCGGGATCACCAGGACAACTCCAGTTGCCTTCATTTATCTTTATGATTATTTGGTCAGCACTCGGTGTTTTCTATTACTTTAAATATCAATAATACTTTAGGTTAAAGCGATGCAGCTTTAACCTTTTTTATCGCAGATTAAAAACCCAAAAAGTGTTTAATTATGTGACACGACATTTTCGTTAAGTTTCATGAATTAAAAGGGTATAATAGAAAAGAAAAGAGGAATTCCATGAAACGTAATGCAGCTTATTTAACCATCGCAATTCTAATCTCAAAAATATTAGGTCTTGTAAGAGGGTTTGTTTTATCGTATTTTTACGGAACATCAATGGTATCCGATGTTTACTTTACTTCATGGAGTATTCCCAATGTAATCTTTGGATTTGTGGCAATTGGACTGGTAAGTACGTTCATTCCGGTTTATATTCGGGCGACTGAGGAACAGGGTGAAGCAGTCGCAGATCGTTACATGAGTGATGCACTCAATCTGATTACAATTTTAGCCTTAGTTCTGGTCTTGTTGGGTCTTGTCTTTACGAAAGAACTGGTACTTATTTTCGCGCATGGGTATACAGGTGCTAAACTGGAACTTGCGGTTCGCTTTACCAAAGTTACACTTCTATCAATCTTCTTTATCGGAGCACGTTCGATTTATGAAAGTTATCATGAGATTCATAATCGCTTTCTTATTGCACCGATTGGAAGTTTCATGATGAATATTGTGGTTATTCTATCCATTTTTATGAGCGTGAAAACGGATATCATGGTCTTGCCTATTGGGATTTTTATTTCAAGTGTTATTCAATATCTCTTTGCTTTCATTACATCAAAAGGTAGAGGGTTTAAACGTCGTTTAAGCTTTGATGTTCGCAATCCCTATGTAAAGATGATGACGGTGATGGCAATTCCAATCATTTTGGGTGCTTCGATTGATCAAATTAATCTTGTAATAGATCGGACTATTGCCTCGACGTTTGTTGATGGATCTATTTCCGCCATCAGTTATGCATCGCAAATTAATGATGCAGTCTTAGGTGTTTTTGTTTCAACGATGGCAACAGTACTCTATCCAACCCTAGTGGGGAATGCAGTTCGTAATGAAACGGAACAACTCAAAGGAACCGTTACAAAAATATTAAATGTTGTGAATTTATTAATGATTCCTGCATCCATTGGAATCATGGTACTTTCAAAACCGATTGTAATGATGCTTTTAGGTCATGGTAAGTTTGATGATCAAGCAATTGTGGTCACAGGTACGATTTTATTTTTTTACGCTTTGGGTCTTGTGGCGTTTGGAATGCGTCAAGTTTTAACGAAAACATTTTATGCACTGGAAGATACAAAGACACCGGTTCGAATTGGTGTGGTTTCTGTAATCACTAATATTATTTTAAATCTTTTACTTTCGAAGATCATGGGGGTTACAGGTCTTGCACTAGCGACAACATTGGCGGCATTTGCAGGTTCTTTACTTCTCTATAATGCACTGCGAATCCGTTTGAATGGTTTGAAAACGGGGCAATTTATTCGCTCGTTCTCTAAAACGATGCTCGCATCACTCATCATGGGGTTTGCGGTGTATGTCATCTATTACCCAACCTTGCTGGGTGATATGGGTAAAAAGGGTGTTGTGATTGCGATTGGGTTTGGTATTGCGGTTTATATGCTGGTCATGCATTTTATGGGTGTACCGGAATATGATGAAATTATTAAAAAAAGAATTAAGACGAATGCATAAAAAAACTTCTTTGAAGAACTAGTTTTGTTGGAACTGACCTAGTTCCGTGGGACTAAAGAAAAAACCAAGTTAGGATGAAGTTAACCGATAATTTACGGGCGATTGATATCCTAGCTTTTCTTGTATTCGATTTTCATTGTAATATTTTAAATAGTTTATCACAGTTTGTGATACAATTTCAGTAGAACCCTTTAGTTCTGGGTTTAATTCGAATGTTTCACACTTTAGAGAGGCATGAAACGATTCGATAGGAGCATTATCAGCGGGTGTCCCCTTACGGGACATACTCATGGTAATGCTTTTATTTTTTACTCTAAGTTGATACTCTTTTGATGTATAGACACTCCCTTGATCAGAATGAAGAATACATGGCTGAACGATATCCGGAAGTTGATTTAATGTATCAACCACACATTCTAGGTTTTGTCTGTCACTCAATGTAGACGCAATAATCTCACCATTATATAAATCCATGATCGTAGATAAATAGAGCATCTTATGGCCATAAGGGATGTAAGTGATATCTGTCACCAATTTCTCTAGAGGACGTAGTGATTTAAAGTCGCGATTAATGATATTGGGCATAATGATCTTCGGATTTTTGTTTTTTCTATACCGTTTGACCTTAACACGGCATTGACATTGGTGTTTCTGCATTATCTTTTGAACAGTGTTCTTATTGATAATTCTTTCTTTTCGAATTAATGCAGTTATTTTTCGATATCCATAACGAAATTTATTTTCTTTACAAAGTTCAATTACTAATGCTTCATTGACAGAATAATTATTAGACTCAAGTTGCTCTTTTTTAGTCCAACGGTAATACGTTGACTTAGGTACCCCAAAAAGATTCAAGATATCTTTAATAGATACAGTGTTGCGATACTCTTCAACGAGCTTGATGATTATTTCAGGAACCACATCCTTTCTCTTTCCAAATACTTTTTTAATAGTTCAATTTGTTGCTCCAAAGATTTAATTCTAAGTCTTTGTGTTTCTTCGACCGTGTCTCCTTCAGGCCCTTTTCCAAAAGTATATTGCTTGCCTACAGGTTGAGAAAATCGATAGTGTTCACCATTTCGATACCATCTCCACCATGTTTTGACTTGTGTTACATTTTTTATTCCAAGTTCAGTCTGAATAAACCTGCTTGAGTATCCTGCCAATTTCATTTCTATAACTTTCATCTTTGTCTCATAGCTATGCATAGTTCGTGTTCCCATATAAAAACCTCCTATATTGAACTATTTTACAATAATTCTCATACAAGAGGTTTTTTTCTTTAGTCCCACGGAACTAGGTCAGTTCCGTTCTTTGTAAGAAGTTTTTTTATCGAGATAATCGGACAAGGTGTCGAGTTGCCATTTACGTTCAAGTGAACGTTTACTGCGTTTTCCAACTTGTACTGCTTTTAATGCATAATCTGCACATTGGATGCCGTGTGCTTTTACTTGTGTGGTTCCTGCGGCATGACCACTTGCTCTGAGTAAATAGACGTGCTCTGTTTTTGTGAGCTCACGTGCACGCTCATGTGCCTTTAAGGCGCGTTTTCGTGCTTCATCTGTCGCCATGGTTCCTTCAACCCAATCTCGGGTTGCTTTAAGGGACGCGGTAGCATGTACATCTTTATAGCGACAAAGGGTTAAAGCATGTTCGAGGCAATCTCCAGCCCACATCACAACGATGTGTTTTGGTGCTTCTTTTAAAAGCGATTCTAATAATTCTGTATCAGTCATGTTTGATGTCTTGGATATACTGTCCATAGCCTTCTTCTTCCATTTGATCAAGTGGAATAAAACGAAGTGCTGCGGAATTGATGCAGTAACGAAGTCCTCCCAGTTCTTGAGGGCCATCGTTAAAGACATGACCAAGATGTGAATCTGCATTTAAGGAACGCACTTCGATACGTCGTGTTTCATCTTCAACTTCAAGCAGTGCGTCAATAGGTTTTGCGAAAGCAGGCCATCCGCAACCCGCATCAAATTTATCGTTTGATAAGAAAAGGGGTTCGCCGCTTACAATGTCGACATAAATTCCGGGCTCATAAAAATCATCATAGGCTCCGGTAAACGGTGCTTCAGTAGCACTGTTTTGGGTTACTTCATATTGAAGTGGTGTGAGTTTATTTTTTAAATTCATCCTTATGTCCTCCTGAATTAATTATAAACCAATGTTGTATCTTAAACAATTCTTAAACATTTGACCCGTTGGTTTTTAAACAGTTACTCCCTATAATAGAACTAAGAGGTGGCAAGATGGCTAAAATATTGATTTGTGATGATGAAAAAGATATTGTGAATGCATTAAAAATTTATTTATCACAGGAAGATTATATTATTTATGAAGCGTTTAACGGCGTAGAAGCATTAGAGTTGCTTGAAAAAGAGCACATTGATCTTGTGTTGCTGGATATTATGATGCCTGTAATGGATGGGTTGGAGGCGATGATGCATATTCGTAAAACAACAACAATCCCAATTATTCTTTTAACGGCGAAGGGCGAAGATACGGATAAGATTTTAGGATTAAATGTTGGGGCGGATGACTACATTACTAAACCGTTTAATCCAATGGAAGTGATAGCACGGGTAAAATCACAACTTCGGCGCTACACACAATTTAATCAGGCATATGTAGAGAAGTCCCATATTTTAAAAGTAGGCGGACTTGAACTGAATGATGAAACCAAATCGGTGAGTATGGATGGAAAACACGTCCGTTGTACACCCACTGAGTTTGAAATCTTAAAGTTTTTGATGGAGCATCCAAACCGTGTCTTCTCACCCAAGCATATTTATGAACATGTATGGCAAGACCACTCTTATGGTGCGGAAGGAACGGTTGCAGTTCATATTCGTCATTTAAGAGAAAAGCTCGAAATCAATCCGTCAGAACCCCGTTATTTTAAAGTAGTGTGGGGACAAGGCTATAAAATAGAAGGAGATCTAAAACATGAATCCGAATAAACGTAAACATTTTATCATTCGTTTCTTATCAGCAGCCGTATTTATCGTATCCTTTGGGGGATTTGTGGGGAGTGTGTATGCCCTGGTGAAGATGCAAGATCTTCACGTGAACAGCATGACGCCGGAAGCGTTACGCGAAAATGTTTATAATGAAACCGCTCAAGACCAAATTAGAACTTTGATTCTAACGTCATCGTTTGATAATGCGTCTGACAAGCGTTTTGCTGCAGGACTTAAAGATATGGAACAATCTGTAGTTTCTCCAAATCATTTTTTTAAAATCTATAATTCGGACAATGCGCTTCTATACAGCAAGGAAACCCCTTCGAAGTCTGGATTTATCACAGTCTATACTCTTTCGGATTATCAAAGCGTGGATGAACGTGATTCGGATGGTCATTATATAAAATCACAAATGATTCAAAAAGATTATCGCGTTGAAAGCCAAATTGTTGAGGGGGCGCACGATGTCTTTTGGTATTTGGATATCTTAATCAATAAACTCTTAGAATTAGGTTATCGTCTGTATGGAATTCTAATTGTTTCTGCGTTTTTTATGCTTGCGTCATGGATTGTCTTTACAAAACATGCTGGGATTCGTAATGAAGATGGTACTGTCGACCAGAATTCTTTTGATCGTATTCCTTTAGAACCCTTTGCGCTTTTATACTTATTCATTTTCGGCTTTTCGATCAGTCTTCTTGGAGAGAGTCTTAAGATCTTCTATCGCGATGTTCCCAACGCTTTTTTAATGGGAATCAGTATTACACTTATTTTATTGGGGTTATCATTTATTTTTTATAACTCGTTCATCAAACGGATTAAAGCAAAACAGCTCTTTGTGAATTCGTGGGTCTATCGATGGGGATATCTCCCGATAAAACGTCTTTATAATGCATCATTCCACAATCGTGATTTGCTTATAAAAGTTTCCGTGGTTGTGGGGGCATCTTTATTATTTGATGTCATCACGATGACATCAATTTTCAATCATAATAACGGCACCATGTTCTTTTTCTGGTTAATAAAAACAGGCGTGGTTCTCTATTTTATCTTTAAATTTACGCTTGATGCGAAAGGGATACGTGATGCAACGCAAGCAATGGTTTCTGGGAACCTCGATAAACCTCTTGATACATCAAAGCTTCAAGGTGTCTTAAAAGAACATGCACATGATTTAAATCAACTATCAGATGGTATGCATCGTGCGGTCGAGAAACAAATGAAATCGGAACGCATGAAAACGGATTTGATTACAAATGTCTCGCATGATATCAAAACACCCCTAACATCGATCATCAATTATATTGGACTTCTTGAACAAAAATCTTTTGAAGATATAGAAGTTCAAGAATATTTAAAGGTTCTTTCAAGACAATCTTCACGCCTTAAGAAATTAATTGAAGATTTGGTTGAAGCATCGAAAGCAAGCTCAGGATCAATTCATCTTAATCAAGAAGATACCGACCTCAATGTCCTTCTTGATCAAGTCATCGGAGAGTACCGGGATCGCTTTGATCAGAAACACTTGGAGCTTGTCGTGTCACAGGATGTCGTTCATGCACATTTAGATGGAAATGTCCTATTCCGTGTACTGGATAATCTCTTTGGAAATATTTGTAAGTATTCCTTAAAGCAATCACGGGTTTATGTAAATTTAAAACTTATTGAAAATAAAGCGGTTCTTGAAATTAAGAACATCTCAGATGTGTCTTTAAACATCAGTTCCGATGAATTAATGGAGCGATTTGTACGCGGTGATGCATCTCGAAATACAGAAGGAAGTGGCTTAGGACTCTCGATTGCGAAAGCATTAACGGAAGTAATGGGTGGTGAATTTAAGCTCGATATTGATGGTGATTTATTCAAAGTTAAATTAACATTCCCACTTCAGTGACAGGCCTTGTTTTCTCACGTATAATATAGTGAAGGAGACGATGCATATGAATCAAAAATTATTTAAACTTAAAAATATCATCGTCTTAATCGCCGTCATTAACTTTATGATGTTGACGATGGTTCGGGTCATCCTCTATTCGGAGTTACACCTTGTATACCGTTCTCATTTTAAAATGTTTCTCTATGGAGGTTTCTTTACCTGTATCATTCTTTTAATGTTTTATCTAGTTTATTATTTAGTAAGACCAAATGCTTTTGATCGCCGATATGGTATTGAAAATATTTTCCGTCGTGTCCTTCTAACAGTTTTTCTTCTCGCGGGTGTTCTCTATCTAGGATCAATAATGACGCGTTATGTTATTAACCTTGATCGAACTGAAATTCAACGGGATGGCATGATTGAAGTAACGACGAATGGACGTGTTGAACGTTATCGTGATTGTGGTCCCTTGTTTATGGAGTACATCACCACATCTTTAGATTAATCAAAGCGATCAATTAAGATTGCTTTTTTTTGTGATTTTAAATAACAATTATTGACAAGAAAAGTGAGAATCTCTATATTTAAACTTGATTTACTTGAGGAGGATGTTTTATGAATCGCATACTTGTGGTCGATGATGATTTTGAAATTAGGGAACTGCTTGAATTACTGCTTACTAACGATGGCTTTCAAGTGCAGACGTATTCGAATGGTTATGATGCACTGGAAGCCCTTGATGATGGATTTGATTTAGCGATTTTAGATGTGATGATGCCGGAGATAGATGGTATTAAACTGTGTCGAAAAATACGTGATGCACACCAAATTCCAATTCTTTTTCTGACGGCTAAGGAGAAAGAAGAGGATGTAGTCAGAGGGTTTTCCGCAGGTGCAGATGACTATGTAATGAAGCCATTTTCATATCTTGAGCTAAGTGTCCGGGTTAAAGCACTTTTACGACGATACTGTAATTATGGAAGTAAGCAACAAGGTAGCGATTATGAGATGCTTGAAGAAGGTGATCTACGCTTAAACCGTAGAACCAATGAAGTTTATAAAAATGGAGTTTTACTCGATTTAACGGAGCGTGAGTATCGTATTCTGCGTCTTTTATTAGGGAATCCAGGCCGTATCTACACCATGGAACAACTTTTTGAAATTGTATGGGAAGATACGTATTTCTATTCCTGTTCCAATACAGTGATGGTTCATATTCGCAATCTTCGCAAAAAAGTAGAAGATGAGCCCAATAAACCCAAGATTGTGAAAAATGTTTGGGGTAAAGGGTATACATACGATGGTCTTTAGGCAAACGAAAAAACCAACGCGACTTTCGTTTCAAATTCTTATCTACATTCTTATTGCGACGATACTGAGTTCTTGCCTATATTTTACGATGCGACATTTTTCCGAGATCTATATTACAAGTGTCCATCCAAACCGTAATACAATTCACCAACGTGTGGATTCGTTACAAACATATATTGAGGCAAAAAAGATTACAGAAGCATCGCTGGATCAACTCAATGATTGGGTTAAACAATATCCGTATTCGCTTTTCTACATCTACAACGACTCGAAATTGTTGTATACGAACGATCTTGAAGTGGAAGTAAGGTCCTTTGACACGGTTAATGACGCATCGTATCCACTACAAACCTTTGGTTTAAATGTGAATGGAACACCGCTTCGGGTTGATATTATGAGTCAAGATAATATTGAATTTTTAGATCGCGTTGATCAAGTGAACCGTGTTGTATCGTTTATCGCGTTTGTAACGGTGATGTGTATTTTATTACGAAGTATGACTTCTTACATAGAAACGATTACGAATGAACTTAATGCGATTGGTGGAGGTATGCTCGAAACGAAAGTATCAGAACAAGGTAATGATGAATTAACGGATTTAGCGCGTGGTATTAATATGATGCGCGAAGCACTAATCGCCAATACTGAGATGGTTGTACGTTCACAAGAAGCGTTAAAAGATGCAACCACAACGTTGTCGCATGATATTCGCACGCCAATGACAATATTACTGGGTTATCTTGAATACTTACAAAATGATGAAAGCTTAGATTCCTCGCATCATGATAAAATTCATCGATGTTATCAGAAAGCACATCAGGTTAAAGATTTAACTCAAGAATTACTACAATGTTTTACGGATATCGCAAATCAAGAGGAACATTCCTTTCCGATTATTAAAACATCCTTTAATGATTTGAAACATGATTTTTTGAAGCAGTTACGGTCCTCCCTTGGGGTGTATGGTATTGAGGTCGTGGTTGAAGATTTCAGTAATGAACAAGGTTGGTGTTATGTTTCGCATATCTTGATGCATCGTATTTTTGATAATATAACGTCAAACATTATTAAATACGCACAATATGATCAAGGCGTTAGTGTTCATATAAAAATGCTTGGTCCGAAAGTGCGGATTCTTGTGGAGAATGAAATTGCTTTGGTGCCAAGAAATCATGAGAGTTACGGTATTGGATTAAGGAGCTGTGAACGACTGATGAATCTTCAAGATGGATTTTTATCGTGGAATCGAAATGGAACTCAGTTTCAATTGTGTTTAGAGTTAACAGTTAAGAATTATTAAGAAAAAGAAAATACTATTCTATACAATTATTTTGTATACTGACAATGTCTTGAAACTGAATGACCGTATACATAATTAATCTCGTTGATTTGATAACGTCATGTTATCAATCCATATTCTTTCCACTATCAGTCTTAAGTTTCATCAAGACACAAAAAAAACAGGATACAATTCCTGTTTTTTTTGTGTCTAAACAATTCCCATCATAAATTCAACACCCAATGCAACCACCACCACAAGTAATGAAATAATAAAACCATGGAGGAATGGGTTGAGACCGGTCTTCAACATCGATTTGAATTTTGTATTTAAACCAATAGAAGCAAGTGCACACACCATTAAAAATTTACTAATTTGTTTGAGAAGTTGACTGATACCAACGGGTATCAAACCTGTGCTGTTGAGAATTGCCATCCCAATAAATAAAAGAATAAACCAAGGTATGATTTGTGTTAATTTAATTGATTCATTTGCGGGTGTTAAGCCATCTCTTTTTTTAACGTGTGCGTGAATTAATGAGAAGACAATAACGGTTGGAATTATTGCCAGCGTACGGGTTAATTTCACCATCGTTGCGAAATCTCCTGCAGCTTCCGAGAATGCATAACCCGCTGCCACAACACTTGATGTATCATTCACAGCAGTACCTGCCCACAAACCATAAGCCATATCCGTGAGACCTAATGCTTTTCCCATAATCGGGAAGAGTACAATCATCAGTACATCAAATAAAAATGTTGCGGACATCGCATAGGCGATATCTTCGTCTTCTGCTTCAATAACAGGTGCAATTGCAGCGATGGCTGAGCCACCACAAATTCCCGTTCCGGCAGAGATTAAATTCGATAACTTCCAATTTAAACCAAGTTTCTTTCCAATAAAGTATCCACCACCAAAACATGTAAGCAGGGTAAATACCATAACGGCTAAGGATAGTTTTCCTACCGTTAAGATCATTGTGATATTTAACGATGCTCCTAAAAGAATAATCGCGAATTTTAAAACATGCTTGGATGTGAATTTTAAACCTGTTTTGATAACTGGACTGGGTTCTTTCCACGTATTCACAAGCATTCCAATAAGCAGTGCAATGACGGATGCTCCGACAAATTTTACGGGTAATAGACTTTCAAGTAGCACAGCGATAAGCGCTACAAGGCATGAAAGGATAAAACCGGGTGTATATTTTTTAATTGAGTTCATAAGACCCCTCTTTCCAAAGAAAGTATACCATGTGTTATCATAACGCTTTATTATTCTGTGTTATAATGGATAAAGAATATTTATGGAGGGTATATGGATCCAAAGTTAAAAACATTAATGACTGTGATGGAGTTGGAAAGTTATACTGAAGCAGCTTCTGTGCTTCATTTGACTCAACCTGCAGTTTCTCAACACATTAAGCGCTTGGAAACAATCTACCAGTGTAAGTTGGTGTATTTTGAAGGGCGGGTCTTGCATTTTACACAATCCGCATATTTACTTTATGATTTCGCCAAAATCCAGAGTGCTCATCAGGATGTCTTATTCCAAAAACTTGAAGGTGTTGAAAATCCGGTATCGATTGGTATGACGTTGTCGATTGCGGATTATTACTTTCCAGCGTCCTTGCGATCCTATCTGATTGAAGAGTGTGTAAATTTTAAGATTAAAGTTGCGAATACGGATACGCTTTTAGAGGATTTGAAATCAGGTGCTATTGATTGTGCTTTGGTTGAAGGTATGTTTGATCAAGATATCTTTACCTCGCATATCTTTACAGAGGCTCGTTTTATGCCCGTGGTGGCACGAACTCATCCGTTGGTAGGTCAAAGTGTGAGTTTAGAGAAACTCCTGTCATATCCGGTTATAGTACGCGAGTTGGGTTCAGGTACGCGCTCAATTTTTGAAAACTGGTTAACAGCTCATAATCATCGTTTAACTTCATTTCAATCAGTCCAAGAGATTGGAAGCTTTCAAACCATAAAAACATTTTTAAAGCGATCCAATGCAGTGTCATTTATGTATACGAAAGTAGCTCATGAAGATATCGAAAATCAAGAATTAACCTATCTTGAGCTTGAAGATTTTGAATTGAAACGACCCTTGCACTTTGTGTATCTAAAACATCATCTTAAACAAAATGAGATTGAGGCAATTTATCATCTTACGCAAAAATAAAAGAGGAACTTAATTAAGTTCCTCTTTCTTTTGGAGCATTAAACTGAATGATGCAAGAATTAATGTGGGAATGACCCATCCGAGATTAAGGGTGTAAAAAGGCAGCGTTCGACAGAATTGTGTTATTAGGGGGACTGAAATTTTAAAGTGATCAAGAACTGCAATAATACTAAATAGAGTACTGGATATAATTGCGATGCGGTATGTCAGGGTTGAGGGTTTAGATGATAAACCCAAGAGTATTAAAACAATAGCGGCCGGATAGACACAGGCAAGGATGGGTCCGCTGATTTTCAAAATTGTTGTTAATCCGATATTAGAGATTGCGAAACTTATGAAGCAAAGGATTGATACACTACGACGGTAGCTTAAGCGTGGATATCGTTCCGCAAAGAATTCTGCGGAACAACTAATGAGACCTACACAGGTTGTAAGACATGCAAGAAAGAAGAGCATACCAAGAACAAAAGGGCCATAATTTCCAAATAAACGGGTTCCAAGATGTGCTATAACCTCCGCACCATTTTGAGCCTGAACAAGCTCACTCGACATTAAATTACCTAAAAAACCAAGCATACAGTAAACAATAAACAAGAGCACTCCCGCAATAACACCTGATTGAACGGTTGTCTTTCGAACTTGTTGTTCATCTTTTAAACCATAACTTTTAATTGACATTGTCACTAAAATACCAAGGTTTAAAGCCCCCAAGCCATCCAAAGTTAGGTAACCATCCACAAGACCGCTTGCGAAAGAAGACCCGGATGTAAGGTAAGGTTCATGGGAAAGTGAGTTTCGGGACAAGGTTGTGAAAAACGCTGCACCAAACAAAATAAGAATAAACAGTAAGAGTAATGGCGTCAAGATTTTTCCAACACGATCACTTAGCGCTTGTGGTTTAATACAAAAACCAAAACACAGAAGAAAAAACAGAAATGAATAAATCAGTAATCCCATTTGAATATGATTCGGATTATCAAAGAGAAGGCGTATTGACGTTTCAAAAGGCATAATACCGGCACGCGGTACTGAGAGAAGTGGTCCACTTAAAAGATACAAGATTGTTGGGAAAATCAATGCGAAGCAAGGATGTACTTTGTTCGCAAGACTTAAAAAACCATCTTGTTTCGAAACGGCAACGAGAGCGAGAATTGGTAAGAGTACGGCTGTAATACTAAATGCAAAGATCCCAATCCATTTATGAGTCCCTGCAAGATAACCAATCATCGTCGGGAAAATAAGATTTCCTGCGCCGAAAAACATCGAAAATAACATTAAACTAACAGATAATAACTGTGATTTTGATAATTTATTCATATATAATACCCCTTAAAATTTTAATTTCATTTTCTAATTAAACTTTAATGAACAAATATTGTCAATAATAATCATAAAAAAAAGAGCCACTTAAGACTCTTTAAGAATAAATTAGAGTAAACTCGCAAGAAAAATAAGGGAATAGGCAAGCCCATTAAGGCTGAGATGAATGCGACGATGCATAACCATTAACGCAATAAACTCGCGAATCATTGCATTGGGCACAAAATAGGCAGCAGTTTTCGCGCCAATGCCTTGCGCATCTAAACCAACCTGGCGAGCATATTGACTGGCTCTAAATATATGAAATGTGTTTGAACTAAAAAGACAGGTATAGGGATGATTTAATGCGTAGGCATCCATCATTTTCTTAGAAAACAACATATTTTCATAGGTTGTCGTGGACTGTGTTTCCATCAGTGCATGTGACTTTGGGATGTCATGTGCAAGTGCATAATCACGCATTGCTTGACCTTCAGGAACACACTCATCTTCACCTTGTCCACCACTAAAAATAAGAAGAGGCGGAACTTTTTGATGGTGATAATACTCGAGTGCGACATCAATTCGAGCGGCCAGAAGAGGTGGAACTTCATTACCATTTCGAAGACCACTACCCAAAACAATAATAAAATCGCAATCTTTATGGGGCTTAAAAAACTGATAGAGAAATGAGGACGATAAAAAATTTATAAAAACAAATATTAAATAAATGCATGAAAAGGTGATACAGGCTAAAAGGGTGTGGGCCCATCGCAGTTCCTGTGGAATTGAATTCGAAAGCAAGGGGATTACAAAGATAAACACAATTAAACCCAAAGCAGCAAAAAGCGTTAATAAATTTGAAAAACGAATCCCTTCTTTTTGAATTAAGTGTTTCGCATTCTTAATAAGGCCAATAATGAGTATATAGTAACCCAGAAGAAAAACGAGAAGGACTAGAATCATTAAGCATAATGAAATCGCACGAAGAAGAGGGTTCTCATATGTGAACGAAAGTGCAATGAAATCAAGTGCGATGAGCGACATCAACATATTAAATAAAAATCCATTGAAGATACGTCCGCGATTTCGTTTAAAAGATAAGAAAAGAATTCCCCCTAAAACTACACACAGTAACGAGAGTATTAACACTACTGAATAATCTGCCATCATCGACCCTCCTTTTTTGATTATTATACCCTAAAAGTGTCCTAGACAGAACTTGCGTGTTTTTTAAGGTATAATAACATCAAGGAGTGTGACCAATGATAGAGATACGTAAACTACAAAAAGAAGACATGAAATTACTTTGGGAATATGCATTTCAAAAAGAAAGACCGTGGATGTCCTTTGATGCGCCCTTTCTTGACGAACATCTTCCGTTATCTTATGAAGATTTTGAGGCATCACGACTGGAATTATACTTAGATGTGGATTTCAGGCAGGGAATTTTTAAAGATGGTCGATTAATTGGACTTGTATCGTATTACTGGGAATCATATAAAACACGATGGCTTGAGTTTGGAATTGTTATTTATGATGAGAAGGAATGGGGGCATGGACTTGGAAGTTCATGTGCCATGTTTTGGATGGATCAACTCTTTACAGCCTTTCCGGATATACAACGTCTCGGATTTTCAACCTGGTCGGGGAATAAAGCAATGATGGGTGTTGGTGAAAATATTGGAATGACTTTGGAAGGTAGAATCCGAAGTGTTCGCTACTACCAAGGTGAGTATTACGATGCATTAAAATACGGTATGCTTCGTGAAGAGTGGGATGTTAAACGGAGAATGTTTTAATGGACATTCAAGCGTATATTGATCAAGGTGAAGGCGCCTTTAAACAACAATACATCCTGTTGTTTAATGCCATCAAGTCCTCCATACCAAAAGGATTTGAATTAATTATGCAATACAATATGCCTTCATTTGTAGTGCCATTATCGTTATATCCAAAAGGATATCGTGGTGATCCTACCGTACCCTTACCATTTATTAGTTTGGGATATCAGAAACATCATATTGGTCTTTATCATATGGGGATCTATGCACAACCGGAAATATTAAGTTGGTTTGAAACATCCTATCAACAATCTGTCTCAACCAAATTAAACATGGGGAAGTCGTGCATCCGATTTACAAAGACTACTGAAATTCCGATCCAACTCATTCAAGAACTTGTGGCCAAAATAACACCGCAAGCTTGGATTGAAATATACGAAAACAGCTGAAAGGCTGTTTTTTTATAGATTGACAATAAATGATTGACTGTATATGCTGTGTATACACAGAAAGGGTCCTTATGAACATATACATCAAAACAGAATATGATTTACCCATTTATGAACAAATAGTTGTTCAGATTAAACAAGCAATTGGAAAAGGTACGCTCAAACCCCATGAAGCCATGCCCTCGATTCGATTTCTGGCCAAAGAATTACAGGTAAGTGTGATTACGACCAAGAGAGCGTATGAAGAACTGGAAAAAGCAGGATATCTTTATACAATACCGAGTAAGGGATCATATGTCTCTGAGCTTGGAAAAGATAAACTTTATAAAGATTCTGTAAGTTCCATTGAGTCACATCTTGATTCAATTATCACCATTGCGAAAAATGCTGAGATTTCAAAGCAGGATTTAATCGAACTTTTAGATGCGGCATACGAAAAAGAATAGAAACGGGAAAGAAAAATTATGAAAAACGCAATCAAACGACAGTACTCACTTTTTAAATCATTATACACATATAAAACATTTTTAATATTAATGTTGATGATATGTATCTATGCTTTAGTATTTCAAGAATATCGTATCAACCCAGGCATCTGGACCCTTATCTTTTTTACTCAAAAAAATTGGAAAAGTTATGTTTCACTACGATATCAATCCAAAAAAACTTTTTTTGTCGATATGCTCGGCGTAAGTCTCATTACATTTATTTTTAATGCCATGATTATCGCGTTTTTCTATTTTGGACTTCGAAGTATTTTTGGTCCTGAAATACTGATGTCTGGAGAAGAAATGGTGCACTACCAACAAGCTGGATTAAATATAAAACAGATTTCAGACGATCTCTTTTGGAAAGAAATTTATAAGAGCATGGCCATACTGTATATCGTAGGGATCATACAAGTATTCAGTTTAACGCGTATTTATAGAATTCATAGTGATCGTCCTAAAGAAATGGGAACGGTTGCCTTGAAAATTATCATCGTAATTACATTGATCGGCTGTACTGTAAGTCTGCCTCTACCACTCCTCTATAAAGTAATTATTGGGAGTCTTGCATCGCTTATACTCATATATCAAAACTATAAATACGCTGTAAGTCATTTCGACTTAATATAAAGGAGAAACTATGTCAAACTACTTAACCGTCGACCATTTTGGTCGTAAATTTGAAGGCTCATTTGAAATCAAACCGATGTCGTTTGAAATCATGTCAGGAACAATCTGCGGTGTTTTTGGAGAAAATGGGGCCGGGAAAACGACCTTGATGAACATGATGATGCAGATGTATCAACATACTTCAGGCTCAATTAAATTCGGTTCAAATCCACAAATCCGTTCATTATCGGCATATATACCCGATACAATTCCCTACCCTGTGCACATGACACTTCAAGAAATTGTAACCCTAGAATCCTTGTTAATTCCGACATGGAATCAGAGGTTGTTCGAAAAATATCAGCTTCAATTTAATTTGGACTTAAAAACACCCTTAAATAAACTAAGTTTGGGTGAGAAACAACAACTTATGTTTTGTATCGCGCTTGCGACTGAAGCAAAACTGTATATTTTAGATGAACCTACTGAAGGCATTGATCCATTTAAGCGTGATGAATTCATCAGGTTACTCCATGAAAATATTTATAATCAAGAAGCAATCGCAATGATATCAACCCATAATGTGAAAGGAATTGAAAACTTACTGGATTATATTTTATACATGGAAAAGGGAGCGTGTGTACTTTTTACAGATATCGAACAATTTCCACACGCAGCTCGAAAATGCCTAGCAGAACGTCATCTAGATTTAAGTGTATTTGATAGAAATCCGAGTTTGGATCAATTTATTCAAATGATGCAAGGGTGTAACGCATGATCCACATAAACAATCTAAAAATCCAACGTGATACATTAACATTTGATATTCCTAAACTTAACTTAGAGTTCGGGAAGTTGATTTTGGTGGTTGGTCCAAATGGTAATGGGAAAACAACACTACTTAAGTTGTTAAGTGGTGGCCTAAAACCAGATCTTGGAAATGTGACCATTCATAACCAATCTGCCCATGACTATGCGATAACAGAAGGTATTTGTTATATTCCTTCTCAATTTCCATTTAAAACATCGATTCAATTATCAGATTTAGGAGGTTATGGGGAAGCACTTATTCCTAATTGGGATTTTAAGTTATTGATGCAACAAGCACGGGAAATGGGATTTTCAAATCTAAATCGTATCGATGAAATGTCTCAAGGACAACGCCAACAAATTCTGTATCATTTCATGATGCAGAAACAGAGTAATCTTTATCTTTTGGATGAACCTGGCCTCGGTCTTGATGCACGTCATCTTAAAATACTACGAGAGGATATTCAAACAAAATTACTTCATGTAGATCACACTGTGATCATTGCAACCAATTCGCTTGAACATTTTGAAACCATTGCGGATGAAATTGTCCTAATGTCCAAAGGTCAGTGTATTGTTTCGGACACTGTTGAAAATCTTAAAGATCGCTATCAGGGAATTACTCAAGAGGAGTGGCATAAAACAAAAAATGATGATGCCATGGTAGGGATCTTAAATTCGGGTGTATACGTAATTGATACTAAAGTACATCATTATGAAAGGATGCAACGCTTAAACCTCACTCCAATATTAAAAGCGCTACTTGAACAACATGAAAACATATCTTAAACAATCCTTTTTCAGAAGTCGTCTTCTCGGTGGAGTCGTCATACTCATGAGTGATTTACTATTTCTTGTATTATTTCGCAACATGATGTCATTTGAAATGCTAAGCAGTATCTGGTTTCTTGGAAGCAGTATAATGATGGGTGTATCCTTAAATAATGCTACTAAAACATTCAATGATGAAAATCATCTGATACAACTAAGATCGCTAGGCTTTACCTCAAATGAAATTAAACACGAATTTGAGAACTTAGTTATGAGAAGTTTTATCTCACTGATACTTATGCGCATTATGTTGATATTGCTTACACATACATTCTCAAGCAGAAGACTGTTTATACTCATTGTTGCTTTATTAAGTTACACTGCGCTTTTGAAGTGGTCTTCAAGTCATAAAATATAAAAAAGCCCCACGCATAATGATAAGCTCCCCTTAAAGTAGACACCCGAAATAAATAAAATCGGGCACTACAAAAAAGGAGGAGCTTTTTCTATGGGGAGAAAGAATAAATATCCAGCCGAAATAAAAGAACAAGCAATTAATGAATATTTGAATGGCATAAAAGGTGCACCAGAAATAGCTGAAGAATTATCTATTGATTCTAGTACATTACGTAGTTGGGTGAAAAAGTATCAAACTTATGGTATTGAAGTTTTTTCAGATAAAGATCGAAACAAAAGTTATTCGAAAGAGCTCAAGGAATCCGCAATTAGGGATTATCTTGAAGGCGCAGGTTCTCTTAAAGATATTAGTATTAAATATGGTATAAGTTCCCATGAGGTTTTGCGCGGATGGATAAAAAAGTATAATAGACTTGAAACTATAAAGGATTACGATCCTAAAGGAGAAGTCTATATGACAAAAGGTAGAAAAACAACAATTGAGGAGCGTCAGGAAATTGTCGCATATTGTATTGAACATGACTACGATTATAAGGGGACTGCTGAGCGCTATGAACTTTCTTATGCTCAGGTTTATCAGTGGGTGAAAAAGTATAACGAATTGGGAGATGATGGTCTTCTTGATAAACGTGGCAAGCGAAAACAAGAAGATCAACTTAGTAATGAAGAACGTTTAGAACGTAAAGTAAAACTACTTGAAAGACAACTCGAACTGAAAGAACGCGAGAACATTCTATTAAAAAAAGTGAAGGAAATCGAAAGGGGGCGATATTCTCCAAAGCAAAACAAGAAGTAAAGTATCTCGCAGTGCAGGAACTACATCATAAACATGGCTGGAGTATTCAGTGGATGTGTAAGGTACTTAAAATCGCAAGAAGTAGTTATTATAAATGGACGCATCGTGTTGAAACAAGCAATGAAATTGAAAATCATGAGCTTTGCAATCTCATTCTTGATTATGATGAACTATTTGGACATATCTTAGGCTATCGACGCATGACGGATTGGATCAATGAGTTGAATAGCGTTCAATATAACTCGAAGAGGATTCATAGACTCATGAAGATGCTAGGGGTGAAATCAGTGATTCGTCAAAAGTCTAAAAAATATTCACGAAGCACTCCTGAAATCACAGCTGAAAATATTTTAAATCGAAATTTCTTTGCCGCAAAACCGAATGAAAAATGGCTGACAGACGTCACAGAATTTAAGATTAAAGGTTCAAGTAAGAAACTATATCTCAGTGCGATTATTGATCTTTATGATTTAAGTGTTGTGGCGTATCAAATAAGTGATCGGAACAATAATCAACTTGTGTTTGATACTTATCATAAAGCTATCGCGAGATATCCAGAGGCAAAACCTTTATTTCACAGTGACCGCGGATTCCAATACACAAGTAGGGCATTTAGGAAACAGCTAGAAGATCAAGGAGTGATGCAAAGTATGTCTAGAGTGGGACATTGTATTGATAATGGTCCTATGGAAGGATTTTGGGGAACAATCAAATCAGAAATGTACTACCCTAATGAATTCAGTACAAGAAGCGAATTGAAGAAAGCAATTGAAGTGTATATTGATTTTTATAACAACAAGAGACTTCAGAAACGCTTCAAAAACAAAACACCAATGATGGTTCGAACTGAAGCGCTAGGAACAGAGACACCTGTAGTCTACGCGATTCCAACTAACAAGAAGATTGAAGCTTACTGGTCAAACATTAGAGAAAAACAAATGCAGTCACTTGTAGCATAAAAAAGATGATTCATCATAAAGTGATAAATCATCTTGGATATTTTATTTATTTCACCTGTCTACTTGACAGGGAGCAGTTCATAATAAGTGGGGCTTTCGTTTTAGATTGATGTTTCTTGAGTTGGTGTAATTTTGGATAACTTTTTAAATTTTGGTGGTAATGGTGATACAAAGGTCATCATTTTCTTTGTTTTAGGGTTCATAACTCTTAAACGGTAAGCGTGTAAACCAAGGCGCTTCAATGGGTTTGTCTTAGCATCATATTTCTTATCACCGATAATAGGATGTCCAATATCATTCATATGGACACGAATTTGGTTTTTACGTCCAGTGTCAATTTGAATTTTTAAAATTGTATTGTTTTCGGTGCGTTTAATCACTTCATAATTTGTGATTGCTTCTTGACCTGATGATGTAGAGTACATGTGTGTTGTTTTATTTTGTCTTAAGAACGAACGGATGACATCCTTGTCTTTAGGCACAACACCTTCAACAATCGCAACGTATAAGCGTTCGTCCACTAGTTCTGACCACTTATCTTGATACAAACGTTTTACATATTCGCTTTTCGCAAACATCAAGACACCCGATGTATCTTGGTCCAAACGGTGCACTACAAAAATACGATTTTTAGAATCTTGTTTCTTCACGTAATCACTTGCAAGACGAAACGCTGTCAACTCTTCTTCTTTTCGATTAGAAACCGTTAAGAGCTTGTAAGGTTTATCCACAACTAAGATATCTTTATCTTCATAGAGAATTTGTAAAGGTGTATCACGTTGTTGGTTGTGGCTTACAATCGTAATGGTTTGTCCAGCAGTAATCAGATCATCAAATTGTGTTGTAACTTCATTATCAATTGAAATACACTCGTGTTTTAAGAGTGATTTAATCTTTGAACGGCTATAAGGTAAGTCTTGGCTCAAGAGATAATTCAAAAGTTCATCATTATGTTCTACTTTTAAAATATGTTTCATATATATATTCCTCATTTCGTACTCTATTATGACAGAAATTCATGATGAAAGATACAAGTTATATTTCTAAGAATGTGGGTGCGAATGTAAATGAGACTAAGAGAAGAAATGATTTGGCGTAATCATTATCGGGTATTTCATAAAGAGTGAAGGAAAACACGAGTAAATCTGCTGGAGATAAGATGAAACTTTTGTGATAATCACAGAGTGAAAAACGATGAAGAACTTCGATATTTATGCCTAAAACGTCTTCAATTTATTGTTTACTCAACGGTAATAGTTTTCATTATTTATCATTAATGAACTCGGCAATAACATTAAAGACAAAATGAGTAAAATTAAACAGATTATGATATCAACTGTAAATAATAAATATAAATGGAATCGATACAAATCGTAGGATGGAATGCGAATTCAGTATTAAACCTAAAATGACTTGAAGGAACCGTTTTAGAAATTGACATTAGGTCCAATCAGAAGTGGGTTTTTGAATTGTGGTAGTAAGTGCGTTGAAGCAGGGGTTAGACTTTAGAGCATCCTTAGATTTTTATAATAAAACTCAATATTTATTATGCAGATCTCATTTATCTTTTTGTTCGGAATATAGCGAAATCACGAGATTTTGAACAGCTCCGAAAATGATCATTTTCGATAGATTAAAACAAACCCCGTCATTGAATCGAAAGAGTCAATCCTAAAGCCTTATTCAATGTGTTTCACTATCCAAATGTAAACGCTTAATATTTATGGGTTTGTGGCACGATAATTCATTGACAAGGTGTTTTAGAAGTGATAATATCAAGTTGTAATAAGAATGTTTATGATTAGTATATATATTAAATCGTAATAAACTCAATGTGTTTTGAAGAACTGGTATATTAGTTTGCGAATTACGCTTGAGTACATCTTATTCTGATAGGAGGTACTAGCATGAGTACAGGTAAAGTGAAATTCTTTAACGCTGAAAAGGGTTACGGATTCATTACTATCGAGGGTGGACAAGATATCTTTGTTCATTACTCAGCAATCGTTGCTGATGGATACAAAACTTTAGAAGAAGGACAAGAAGTTAGCTTCGAAGTTGTTGAAGGTCCACGTGGCGAACAAGCAGCAAACGTTAGAGGTATCTAATTAGTTAGCTAAAATGAAAACAGTGGATTCGTCCACTGTTTTTTTCTATATTACAACACTAAGCACGCTGATCGCATTAAAGTAAATGCATGATTAAGGGTGCTTTAATTATTTACTTGTAATGGCTTGTTCAAGCATATCCCCAAAAAATCCAATAAGGGGCAATTTACAGTACTGAAATTTACCAGCTTTAGCGATTCCAAAGATATGATATAAACTGTATATAAGACTTAAAACGATGTTTATAATTGTGAAAATCAGAACAGCAGTGGGTCCTACTAGTACAATCCAACCAAGAACAGAGATAAAGACGGTTTGAATAATTCCGATGATTAGATTAATCACAAAGATTGCAATGTTTAATACGGCTATCTGACCTGCGTGATTTCTTAGGTATCGACTACGTTTTTCTAAGAATAAAACGAGAAACGCGAAGATTAATGGAAAAACACTTAAATCACGATTACCAACAGCAGCAGCAAAGCTAAAAGCCCATAAGATAATTGCGATTACGGTTACGTTTATATCCATAAAACTAGCATTTTCATTACGATGATTCATATGGTATTCCTCCTTTGTTTATAATATAATGAATAGAGGTAAAAGTAAACGTGGAGGTAGTTTTTATGGATGGAGCAATGCATGTAAGTGGTATGCAAATCGCAATGATGATTGTGAGTTTTGTATTTATTATCGCGATGATGGTTGTATTATTAGGTCGTTATCGCCGTGATGAGGATTTAAGTCGTACTTTAATCTGGGGACTTGTAATCTTTATGGGTACAAATGTGTTCGTAACTGGCTTTGGATTAATCTTAAATAAATCAGTTTGGTTTATGTCATTGCACCCTTTAATTCAAATGGTGATTTATTCGTTGGATTTAGTTATTGGTTACACTCTTATTTCTACCATTGTTATGCATTTTTTTGTTAAGAAAAGTCATAGTGATAGAACACCGATCATAATGGCCCTTGGATTTATGCTTATGCATTTTTTTCAAACCGCTATGAGCTTGGCTAATTTTGCAGTAATGTCGATTGCGATAAATAAAGGAGATACCGCGAAATTTATCGGAGAGAATGTAAATGCGGAATCCGTACAAAATACGATCGATTCTATAATTGCTATGAAACCAATGAATTATCTTGATCTTATTGTTTCAATTTATGGTGATTTTATAGTATATGCGGTAGTCTTAATAATTCTCTATCGCCTATTCACTGCTCATGATAAAAAAGTTGTATATGGTTTCTATTCGATAGCAATCCTACTATTTTATCGACTTCTTATTGGGATTTCCAAGTATTACATAAGTAATGTTGTAATTGTAATTCTAATTAATCTGGTCGCAATGAGTGCAATTGGCTATATAGGCTATAAATTCTATAAAAAAGATTTCTAATTCGAGGTGAATCATAATGGAACTTAAATTGATCGATATTTCAGATGAATTTGATGATAATGGTGTTGAAACACTCTTATTTGATATTTATGTAGGTGAAATTGATCGTTATGTTGGACGGTGTGAGTATCGTAATGAGCACGGTCGGGATCTTTGGTATTACGGAAATATTGGTTATATCATCTATCCACCTTATCGAGGGCACAATTTTGCTTATCATGCGTGTGTTGCGCTTTTTGATATTGTGAAATCGGTAAAGCCAGGTTTACCTGAATTAATCATTACCTGTAACCCTGATAATATTGCATCAAAAAAGACGATTCTCAAGTTAGGTGGCAACTATCATTCGACCATTGATATCATGGCGGATCATGAGTTGTTTAAACTTGGAGAAACGTCTAAAGAAATATATACGATTAAATTTTAAATTTTACGGATAATTCCTAATGGTGTTGATTGTGCTTTTTGACCAAGGGGGTTATCCTTTAATATTTTAACCATTAATGGGTTATCAATTGAAGAAGAACTTGATCCAAGTATATTCCCACCTAAATCATTAATATCAGTTACGATGACTTCAATATCCTTATCAAATGCAGCTTTAATTGCTTTGGCTACCTCGTTTGGACGTTCAGGTCCAAGTACTACATATTCGTTATAAGGTGGAATCGTATGTGAAGTGGGGCCGTCGATAGCACGTGCTTTCGATCCAGCTACACGGTAGAAATCACCTTTACGTCCAAATGGTTTTGTGATTGCTGCTACACCTGCGGCAAGGATAATGCGTGGTGTTCCACATTCACGAAGTGCCATTTCCATGGTTTCAGGCATTCCTAAACCAATTCCATGAGGTGTTTTGGTTACATATTTTGATAACGTAAATGCAAGCTTACGTGGTTTCACATCTTTAATGGGATAAGCACGTCCTTGGGTGATTGCTACAACTTTCTCAGTAACAAATAAAATATCTCCATCTTGTAATGAAGCATCCGCAAATTCTTTGATGACTTCAATTAAATTATCATCACGCATAATTAATTTTGTTTTTAAAGGTAAACGTTGGTAACGTTTGCCATCGACAATTACTTCAAGTTCTTTATTGTCATTTGGTTTGATTGTCATGATTATCAACCTCTCTATCCTTAATATCATAACTTTTGCATTAGTCTTAATCAAGTAGAAACTTGATTATTGAATTTAGTTTAAAGTATAATTTACATATAGAAAGAGGACTTATGAAAACATTACTACGTTTATTAACGAATAAGATTTTTATGGTAGGACTTATTGTGATTGCGGAGTTTGCGATTGTAGTTGCTTTAATTTGGAATTTATCGCTTAATTACGCGTTTATGCACGCTTTTTTTGTGTTTTTATCAGTCCTTCTTATTATCTACATTACCAATCGTAATGATGATCCATATTATCGATTGGCTTGGACTATTATCATTCTCGTAATTCCTCCGATTGGTGCTGTGTGTTATCTTATTTTTGGTGGTAAAAAGGTTCCGAAGAAATTACGTGAACGCATTAGTGATACTTATTCTAAAGATGCTTTTTTACAGGATGAATCATTTGGTATCTTGGAAGAATCCATTGAGGCAACGCCGCGCTGGGCACGTCTTGTGAAGTATTTAATGGCGAGTTCACACTACCCAATTTATAAAAATACAGAAGCAACGTATCTTGGGAGTGGCGAAGAAAAATTCCTACATATGAAAGAAGAAATTCGTAAAGCTGAGAAGTTTGTTTTTCTAGAGTATTTTATCATTAAAGAAGGTTTGATGTGGCAAGAACTGCTAGTGATTCTGCGAAAGAAAGTCGAAGAGGGTGTGGACGTTCGGTTGATGTATGATGACTGGGGTTGTGCACTTTTCCGTGATTTAAAGAAGCAATGTGAAGAAGCAGGAATTGTGTGTGTAGAATTTAATCCATTAGTAGCCCGTCTAGCTATTCAAATGAATAATCGTGATCACCGTAAAATTTGTGTTGTGGATGGTCGTGTTGGGTTTATTGGTGGTATTAATCTTGCGGATGAATACATCAATATTGGCAGTAAGTTTGGTCACTGGAAAGATACTGCGGTCATGATTGAAGGGGATGCGGTGCATTCACTTACCTTGATGTTTCTACAGTTTTTCCGTTATTATACGGGAGAGATTGAAAATCCGAATGATTATAAATACGACTTTGGTGATTTAGAAAATGCACAAGGCTATGTCATGCCTTTTGCGGATGCACCAACAGATAGTTATGATTTAGGATTAGACGCTCATTTATCCATGATCAACAATGCACGTGATTACATCTACATTCAAACGCCATACTTAATTGTGGGCCATGAAGTCATTCAAGCTCTCGAGCTTGCGGCGCGAAGTGGGGTCGATGTTCGTATTATTGTTCCGCATATCCCTGATAAGAAGATTGTGAATCATGTGACAAAATCTAACTATCAAATCTTGATTGAAAGTGGTGTGCGTATTTACGAATACGAACCGGGTTTTGTGCATTCAAAAACGTTTGTAGCGGATGATCAGATTGCACTTGTAGGAACAACAAACATGGATTTTAGAAGTTATTATTTGCACTTTGAGTGCAGTATTCTCTTTATCAACAACAACATCGTTGGAGATTGTTATGATGATGTGATGCATACCATTACAGAGAATGCGATTGAGATTACCTTAGAGGATTGCCTAGCAGTCCCTTATTTGGTAAGACTCTTTCGATCAATTGCCCGTATATTTAGTGGCTTAATGTGAGGTTAAAATGGAAAAAATTGGATTGGTTTTAGAAGGCGGTGGGATGCGTGGAGCATACACTGCAGGTGTTTTGCACTGGTTATTACAGGAAAAAATAGAATTTGATTATATTGTAGGGATATCATCTGGAGCACTATATGGTGGTATGTTTGCTTTAGGAAAAAAAGATACACTAGAAAAAGCAGCGATTGAGGTCGCAGCTGATAAACGTAATGTAGGGATTCGTCCAATTTTAGCGGAAAAAACACTTGTTGGATATGACTTTCTTTACAATACCGTTACAAAGGAATTAGACTATCCAATTACTGAGATGAATAAAATACCGGGTAAGATTGATATTGGTGTTTATGATATCGCAGGTGAAAAAACGATTTGGATTGATAAAGAACAATTAGCTCAAGATCCATTGTTTATTAAAGCTGCATGTACGTTGCCGGTTGCAGGCCGTGCGGTATGGATTAATGGACGTAAATATATGGATGGTGGTATTACAACCATGATTCCAGTTCAAAAAAGTATTGATGAAGGTTGTACACGTCATATCGTTGTGACAACGAAATCCGCAGATTATGTTCGTAAGGATCAAGGGTTTGCGCAGAAAATGCTTTTACGAACTGTGTATCGTAAGTATCCGAAACTTGTTCAAGATTTTGAAAGTCGTCGTGATGTTTATTACGAAGAACGTGACCTGATTAATAAACTTGTAGACGAGAAAAAAGCAACCTACATTTATCCAACTCAAGAAGTTGGTGTCGGTCGCTTTAAAGGATCTGAAGAACAGTTTGAAGATTTGTTTAAGATGGCGCATGATGATTGTGAATTGCGCCGTGATGAAATTATGGCAATGGTTTCTAAAGATTAAATGGGAATTTAGAGGGCGTGTGACTTGTGAAGGTCATGCGCTCTTTTGTTATGGGATGATCAAAACTGAGTTCGGTTGCCCATAAAGCAATTTGTTGTCCTGGTTGTGAATGTTTATTATAGCGAGCATCACCCCATAAGGCGTGAGCACGTGATGCGAATTGAACCCGGATTTGGTGCGATCTTCCAGTTACAAGTTTAATTTTAACTGTGGATAGATTTTCTGAAGGATGGTAGTAAGCTTCGATGACATGAAGTTCTGCGTATTTACCATCAGGATGATTTTTATCAACCACATAAGATGTGTTTGTCTTACGATTTTTTACCATCGTATCACGGAATGTAGTGGCTTCAACATATCCCGTACAAACAGCGGTATAGGTTTTGTCTAGGGTACGGGTTCGAACTTGATCACTGAGTCGTCCTGCTGCTTTTGATGTTTTTGCGAAGACCATGATGCCGCCTACTGGACGATCAAGTCGATGTACAAGACCAACATAAACATTTCCAGGTTTATCATATTTAACTTTAATGTATTCCTTAACTTCGGTGAGTAAATCAAGGTCATTACTTTCATCACCTTGAGAGGGTTGGTTTGGTTTTTTTTCCACGACGATCACGTGGTTATCCTCATAAAAGATTTTCATCGTAACACCATCTTGTAGTGACACCACATGGTAACATTGTGTCCATTGAAGTAATGGGAAGGCCAATTGCTTCGCTGTGTGTGTTGAGTGGGAATTTTTGGTCGCGTAGTGCATCGTTGAGGGCATGTCGTACCTTTTTAGGTGTAAGGTTTGTCGTGTAGGTATTTAAGACTACAAAGAGTGCATTGGGGTCAAGGAGCTCCATAGCAGCATTTAAAAGAGGTTGAAGTTGGTCTTCAATTTTCCAACGTTCTCCTTTAGGTCCTCGACCAAAACTTGGCGGATCCATTACAATACCGTGATAGGTACGTCCACGTCGCTTTTCACGCTCAATGAATTTCATGGCATCTTCGACAATGGTTCGGATTTTTTTATCAGTTAAATCATTGAGTTCAATGTTTTCACGTGTCCAAGCAATCATCCCTTTGAGTGCATCAATGTGAACCACTTCTTCAACATTCTCTTTCGCACAAGCGATGGTTGCGCCACCGGTATATCCAAATAAATTAAGGATACGAACGGGTTCTGTATGAGTTTGAATTACGGAACGCATCCAATCCCAATTAACGGCTTGTTCGGGGAAAATACCGGTATGTTTAAATGATGTTGGTCGAACCTTAAAGTTTAAATCTTTATATTGGATAATCCAACTTTCAGGGAGTGTTCGATTAAAATGCCAGCCTTCTTTAAAGAAAGCATCGATGGGCATTCCGGGTGTTGTGGGTTTCCATGTCGCAACAGGATCTGGACGTCGCACAATAATGTCATGGTAACGTTCTGTTTTTAAACCATTTCCAGCGTCTAGGACTTCAAAATCAGTCCATTCAGTAGGGACTCTCATACTCTTACCTCAGTTTCTAAATATATTCCTACATATTATAGGTTAGAAAGGTGTTTGAGCGCAAACATTTCCTTAGTAAATGTCACTCAGTCAAACGAGTGAATATGCTATAATGTTAGCGGTGATAAAATGGATTATATTCAAGGATTAAATAAAGAACAAAAAGAAGCAGTATTAACAAAAGCAAAACATGTGCGTGTGATTGCGGGAGCTGGGAGTGGAAAGACTCGGGTTCTCACAACTCGGATTGTGCATCTCATCGCAGATCTTGGATATTATCCATCTAAAATCTGTGCAATAACATTTACGAATAAAGCGGCGAATGAAATGAAGGAACGAATGGAAGCGATGTTGCCCGATGCAATACGGGTTCATACTTCAACCATTCACTCTTTATGTGTTCGTATTATTCGTGAGGAGTATGAAGCATTAAATTTAGTTCGTAATTTTACGATCTTGGATACGTCAGATCAACAAGCGGTGATGCGTGAAGCATATAAACAATTTGATTATGACCGTAAAGATATTTCATTTCGAGAAGCATTGACTTATATTTCAAATAATAAGTTTGCAGGGGTTGATGTTTCGCAAGCAGAACGTATGGCAGGATCGAATTATCATGAACAGAAAAAAGTCAATTTATATCGTTTTTATGTGAATCGTTTACATGAACTTTTTGCTTTGGATTTTGATGACTTGCTTTTAGAAGTGAATCGATTGTTTAAAGAAAATCTCGAAGTCCGTGATAAATGGCGACGACGCTTTGATGTCGTTTTAGTAGACGAGTTCCAAGATGTGGATCACGTTCAATATGGTATTGTGGATGCGTTAGTGGGTGATGAAAATCAACTGTATGTCGTGGGAGATCCCGATCAAACAATTTATACATGGCGTGGTGCTAATGTGGATTTCATCATTGATTTCGATAAGAAGTATCCGGAGTCCGAGACTATTACGTTGAATCAAAACTACCGTTCAACACAACATATTCTCGATAGTGCAAATACATTAATTAAAAATAATAAAGATCGTCCCGATAAAGCGTTGCATGCAAACAAGGAAAGTGATTTTCCGGTTCAATATGCAACACTTGATGATGGTGATGCAGAGGCGTATTGGGTTGCCAATAGAATGTTAGAGTTGCACGATGAAGGTCACTCTTATCTAGATATGGCTGTTCTGTATCGCTCAAACTATTTATCACGTGCCCTTGAAAAAGTTTTGATGGCACGTCGAATCCCATATGTGATTTACGGTGGTTTGCGCTTTTACGATCAAGCCGAAATTAAAGATATGATGAGTTATTTGCGGATGATTACCCATGGTGACGATTTGGCTTTACGTAGAAGTATTGCAATGCCACGTCGTGGTATTGGTGAAAAAACATTAGATACCATTATGCTGCAAGCGCGTGAACGTGAAATGACTATGTATGAAAGTATGCTTTATGATGTCCATCATCAACAGGCAACACCAAAAATTCGAAATTACGTGATGATGATTGAAGATTTCCGTGAAATGGCGCAGGAAGCATCGATTGAAACGATCATGCAATACGTCTTAAAACGAAGCGGACTTCGAGAACATTTTGAAAAAATCCAAGAACTTGAACGCGTTGAAAGTCTCAAAGAATTAATTGGTGATGCCTTAACGTTCCAAGAAAACTATGAAAATCCAAGTTTAGATGAATACATTCAAATGGTAAGTCTGTATGGCGATAAGAGTGAAGTTGTAGAAGGGGAGTATGTTCGTCTTATGACGGTTCATGCTGCGAAAGGGCTTGAGTTTGAAAATGTCTTTATAATGGGATTGGCAGATAATATCTTCCCCAATAAAAACAGCATTCAAGAGGGTTCTGGAGGAATTCAAGAAGAACGTCGCCTAATGTATGTCGCAATTACACGTGCCAAAGAGCGTCTCTTCCTATCAAATAATATTGGGTACAATTTTGTTGCAGGAGGGTATGCACGCGCATCGCGTTTTATTAAAGAAATGCATCTAGATGAAAAAACTTCTGAAATGGAAACACCAACCATTACTCGAACTGAAGTTCAAGATGCTATAAGTTCATTTGAAAAAGCATCCGGTCTGACTAAGTTAAAGAAAAAAATTAAATTCAAAAGTGGAGACCAAGTCGTTCATGATGACTTTGGTGAAGGGATTGTGATTCGTGTCGATGATGACACAATAAAGATTGCCTTTAATTTCCCACATGGAACAAAAGTAATTTCAAGAAAATATGCAGGCATTCGGTTGAAGGGAGACATGTCATGAGTAAAGAACGAATTTTAGAGTTGCGTAAAAAATTACATCAGTATAATTACGAATACCATGTTATGGATCAACCAACAATTGCGGATGTTGAATACGATCAGTTATTACGCGAATTGAATGAGCTCGAAGCAATACATCCAGAGTTCTTTGACATTAATTCACCGACTCAAAAAGTGGGTGGTGTGGTTTCCGAACGATTTTCAAAAGTTACACACCGTTTTCCAATGTTTTCGTTGGGGAATGCATTTTCCCAATCTGATTTAGAAGCTTTTGACGACCGGTTACGTGCACAATTCCCGAGTGTATCTTATGTTGTGGAGTTGAAAATTGATGGACTAGCGATGTCTATTGATTATGAGGACGGTATGTTTACGCAAGCTGTAACACGCGGAGATGGTACAGTGGGGGAAGATGTAACGCAAAACATTCGAGTTATCGACTCGATACCCCTTCAACTAAATGTTGATGAAGATGTTACGGTTCGTGGTGAAGTATTTATGCCGGTTAAATCGTTTACTCGAGTCAATGAATCACGCAAGGAAAATAATGAAGCCTTGTTTGCGAATTGTCGTAATGCGGCAGCAGGAACAATTCGTCAACTTGATTCGAAAGTTGTTGCGACTCGTGGCTTAGATGGTTTTTGGTATACGTTGGTTAATGCTAAAGAATTAGGGATTGCGAGTCAATATGATTCGCTAATGTATCTAAAGCAAATCGGGTTTAAGGTAAATCCAGAAATTAAATTATGTAAGACGATTGATGCAGTATGGCAACGTATTGAAGAAATCGAACAGATGCGTGCATCCTTGCCTTATGATATCGATGGTGTTGTGATTAAAGTCAATGATTTTGCGATGCAAGAAGAACTCGGATTTACCGTAAAAACACCACGATGGGCGATTGCTTATAAATTTAAAGCTGAAGAAGTAAAAAGTCGCGTTGAAGATATTTTTGTAACCGTTGGTCGTACTGGAAAGATCACGCCCAATGCGAAACTCACTCCGGTTCAGATTTCGGGATCACTCGTAAGTTATGCAACCCTTCATAATGAGGATTACATTTTGAACAAAGATATTCGAATTGGTGATGAGGTTATTGTTCGTAAAGCGGGTGAGATTATTCCGGAGATTGTCTCAGTTGATGTAAGTCATCGAACAGATGCGATTAAGCCATATCACTTTCCTGAAGTATGTCCTATCTGTATGGGACATCTCGTTCGTTTTGAAGGTGAAGCCGATCATTATTGTGTTAATGTGGATTGTTCTGCGAAAATATCGGAAGCCTTGGTTCATTTTGCATCAAGGGATGCAATGAACATCGATACTTTAGGGGAACGTCGTGTTTATCAATTGCATGATGCGAAGTTGCTTAACACAATTACGGATATCTATACATTGCAGGAACATAAAGATGCACTTGAGAAGCTTGAGAAAATGGGTCCAAAGAGTGCAGAAAAATTACTGGAAGCAATTGAGAACAGTAAAAATAATTCGGTAGAGAAGCTGATTTTTGGACTTGGTATCCGACATGTCGGTGCGAAAACATCCAATGTTCTCGCCGCTCATTACAAAACAATTGCTTCACTGATGGATGCAACGTATGATGAACTCATTGCAATCGATGAGATTGGTGGTGTCATTGCTCAATCTGTTGTTTCATTCTTTGAAATTGATCATAATCGCGAATTAATTGAAGATTTACTTGAACGTGGTGTGAATGGGAATTACAATCATGTTGTGACCTCCAGTAAATTTGAAGGGATGAAGTTTGTTCTTACAGGAACATTACAAACAATGGGTCGAACGGATGCAAAGAAAATCATAGAATCGTTTGGCGGCAGTGTTTCAGGTAGTGTAAGCAGTAAGACTGATGTTGTTGTGTATGGTGAAAGTGCTGGGTCAAAACTTACTAAAGCCCAATCATTGGGTGTTAAAACATGGACAGAAGAAGAATTCTTGAATGAGGTGAACTCATGAAATTTAAAAAAATGATGATGATTAGTTTGGCGGTACTCCTATTAGTGTCAGGTTGTGCACGCCAAGAGACAAAACCAGAAACAGGCAAAGAGAATGTTTCGGTGATTCAAGGTGGTAAGGGTGAATACTCAATATTAACACCGTTTAAAACGTCGCCATTGCGACAAAACTATGGGACTAACTTTAGAGAAGTGGACATGATTGAAATTGGACGACGACTCCAAGACAAGTCAAAAGATCACTTTAATCCAGCAAACTTTAATATTTCAGAAGGGTCAATCATTAATGATGACCACTATGATCAACTCCTCCGTCACGAGTCTAAAAATTATCCTTACGGCTTAAATCCTGTTGATGGGACGGAGTTTGTTGAAAAAGGACGTAAAATTCAGACACCAACATTTGTGCGTGATGTGGTAGAAGTGAATTTCCACTCCGGAAATGATATCAATAAAATTGATGGGGTTGGAATTGCACTTGTAATGAAGCGCGTACAAACAGAAGCAGGTACTGGATTACCTGTTCGTTTGTCGGATGAAACACTCTACGAAATTGCGCGGACTTCTATTGGTAACCGTCTTATCTCTTATTTGCGTACAATCGAAGGTATGAGTGATGTGCCCATTTATCTTGTGTTATATGCTCAAGAAAGTGATACGGATACATTGCCAGGGAAATATTTACCGGGACGCGTTATTGGGGAAGGCTTTTTTGAATCACGTGGTGGACAGTTTGAACAAACAAGTGAAAAGTGGACACTTTTAGGGACTCAAGAAGCTTCGGAAGAGTATCCAGAAACATCTGCTGATTTCTCTGTATTTAAACGCGAAGTTGTGGATTTTATGAATGATGAAAGTATTGGAGTTACCGGTAAGATGTTTGTGATCGATAAAAAGGTTCAACAACTTGATATTGACCTAACAACAGGTGCAAAAACCTATCTCGAGATTTATGGGCTTGCGCAATATGTATCGGAGCGTATCAGCGCATTTTCAGATATTCAAGCACCGATAACCGTAAATATTAAAGTCTATCAAAATTCACGGATGATTGTTCGTAAAGAACCAGGGAATAACAAACCCATTATTATTACAGTAACTTAGGAGGATTTATGAAAAAACTAGATAAAGAGCTTATTGAAAAATTCGCTTCCGATTTAATGTTTCGTCTAACTGACGAAGAACTTGAAATGGTCGAAGCAAATGCTCATGTGTTTGAACGTTATGTTGATAAGATTCAAGCAATTGATACAGAAGGTGTTGAGGTTATGTCTTATCCTTTTGAGATGGAAACAACATGGCTTCGTGATGACGAACCCAATCATGTCATTGATCAATCCCTTGCATTTGAGAATGCACCGCGTGTTGATGTTGATTATTTTGAAATTGTAAAGGTGGTTAATAAATGAGTAAATCAATCGATGAAATTATTGGAAATTTAAAAAAAGAAAATGAGCGTCTTAACGCAATTGTAAGTTTTGTAGATCCAAATGAAGTTACGGATGGTTTAATTTCTGGTTGGGATATTGCTTTAAAAGATAATATCAATATGAAAAACACTCTAACAACAGCAAGTTGTAAGTTGCTTTCAAACCACCAATCAATTTACAATGCACATGTTGTGGATCGATTATTAGATGAAGGCGCAGTTATTGTTGCGAAGACATCGATGGATGAGTTAGGTATGGGTGGTACAAATTTATCAGCGATTACTGGACCAGTCTATAATCCGTACGATTTAACACGTATCTCAGGCGGTTCTTCAGGTGGTTCTGCGGCGCTTGTGGGTGCGAAAGCAGTTCGTGCAGCCTTAGGTAGTGATACAGGGGATAGTGTTCGTAAACCCGCTGCATATTGTGGTGCTGTAGGCGTTAAACCAACTTATGGTCGTATTTCACGATACGGTGTGATTCCTTACGCATCTTCCCTTGATCATGTTGGCTATTTCACTCAAAACGTAGCCGATGCAGCATGTCTTCTTGAAGTGCTTGCCGGACGTGATGATCGTGACATGACAAGTTCTATGGAACCTGTTGCGTCGTATTCAAAACTTTTAGAAATGAATCTAGAAGGAAAACGTATTGGAATTTTTAAAACAGTTGAAGATGCGATTGAAAATGAAGCAGTCAAGGCATCATTTGTACAATTTAAAGAAAAACTCGAAGCTCAAGGAGCAATCTTAGTTGAGAAAACGATTGATAAAACGTTAATGCGCACGATGCTTCCGGTGTACAGCGTGATTTCAAATTCAGAAGCAGTTGCAAACCATGCAAATCTTGATGGTGTACGATTTGGCTTGTCACAAGAAGGTGATTCGCTTGAAGAAATCATGAAGAATACACGTACGAACGGATTTAGTTCCTTAATTAAACGTCGTTTCATTTTTGGTGCTTTTGCTTTAGATGATGCTAATCAAAAAGAAGTATTTGATCAAGCGAAGAAAGTACGCCGTTTATTAGTCGATGCTTATGCATCGTGTTTTGAAGATGTTGATATTATGGTTACATTAGCATCGGGTACCGTTGCACCGAAAGTTGAAAATCAATCGATGGATGAATTATCGGATGCATACTTAATTGGAGAAAACCACATGGTCATCAACAACTTTAGTGGCTATCCAAGCATGACATTGCCACTTGATTTAGTAGATGGACTTCCTGTTGGTATCAATATTTCAACACAACCCTTTACTGAAGCTAAAATGTTTGCATATGGGCAAGCATTTGAGTCATTAATTAACTGGAAGGGAGCATTTTAATGGGATACGAAGCAGTTATTGGAATTGAAATTCATTGTGAATTAAAAACAAAGACAAAAATGTTTTCAGGTGCACCGCTCGGATATGGTCAAAAACCAAATACCGCAATCAACGAAATTGATTTAAGTTATCCTGGAACATTACCGCAATTAAATAAACAGGCGGTCAATTATGGTGTTCGCTTATGTAAAGCTTTAAATTGTGAGATTGATGATCTAATTCGATTTGATCGAAAAAACTATTTCTACTCTGATTTGCCAAAAGGATATCAAATTACACAACAATTTTTCCCGTTAGGTCAACATGGACATTTTGATGTTCTTGTGGGTGAAACAGTCAAACATATTCGCATTAACCGTATTCATATGGAAGAAGATACTGCGAAACAATTTCATGAAGGTGATAAAACATTGATTGATTTTAATCGTGCAGGAACACCCTTACTTGAGATTGTTACTGAAGCAGATTTTAGAACTGGTGAAGAAGCGGCAGCATATGTTGATGCATTGCGTCTATTAGTAGTGTATTTAGGCATCTCTGATGGTCGTATGGATGAAGGGTCTTTACGTTGTGATGTTAATATTTCGCTAAGACCTGAAGGTCAAGAAGCCTTTGGAACAAAAGTAGAAATTAAAAACCTAAACTCCACAAATAACGTGCAAAAGTCTATTGAATTTGAGAGTATTCGTCAGGCTGAAATCCTAAATTCAGGACAAAAAGTTGTGACCGAAACGCGTCGTTTTGATGAAAAAACTCAAGAAACTGTCGCAATGCGTACAAAAGAAACAGCAGTGGATTATCGTTATTTTGTAGAACCAAATATTGTACCTGTTCGAATCGGACAAGATATTTTGAATCAAACTTTGGTCGAATTACCGATGGCACGAATACAACGTTACCAAGATCAAATGGGACTGAGTTTGTATGATGCGAATGTCTTGGTTAAAAATCCAGACTTGGCAGCTTATTTTGACGTATTGGCTCAAAAAACAGATGCTTATAAGCTTTTAGTGAATTGGTTGACACAAGATGTGTTAGCGGTTCTCGATCAAAAAGGTGAACGCAGTTTTGAATCATGGCTCAATGTTGATCATTTTGTTGATTTCATCGAAGCAATTCAATCTGGATCTATTAATTCAAAACAAGCAAAACAGGTTTTTGCGAAGTTTGTTGAAGGGGAATCTCCTAAAGACGTAATCAAGAAGTCAGGGATGGTTCAAATCAGTGATGAAGCAACAATTACAGCGTGGATTGAAGACGTATTAACGCAAAGTCCACAAGTTATTGAGGATTATAAAAACGGTCTTGATAAATCCATTAAATTTGTTGTAGGACAAGTTATGAAAGTCTCTAAAGGACAAGCAAATCCACGAGTAACCAATGAACTGGTTGTGCGTGTGCTTGATAATAAATAGAAAATAATATAATATTTAAATGCATAAGGAGGATCGCAATGACAAAAAAAATGGATCCAAAGCAAAATAAAGAAGTTCAAGTTAAAAAGCAAAAACAAACTAAAAAACATGACTGGTCTTATTATGCAATCATTATCTGTCTTGTTTTAATCCTAATTCCCTCTCTTTGGTTGGGCTTTACAATTGTTAAAGCATCGATTGAATCGGGAAAACCATTAACAGGACAACGATTCGCAAATGATCACGATCCTGAAATTACTTCCGATTTACAAAAAAAGGTTGCGGAAACGCTCGAGGAGATTTCAGAATTTGAGTCTGTAAGTGTATCGCTCAAAACAGCGACGCTTCGTATACAACTTAAAATGAAGCCTGATACTTCAAAAGAAGATGCTTCTGCCTTGATTGAATCAGCGTACGATCGAGTTGTTGAAGTTTTACCTGTAGCTGAGTACTTCAAGACAGAAGGCTCTAAAAAACGATATGATTTAGAAATCAATCTTTTCAATTTTACCGATGTTACTGATGATAATCGTGGTGATTTTATATACTACCAATTAGTTAAAAACGGAAATATGGAAGATAAGCATATTCAGCTTGTTTCTGAATCAAAAGATTCAGAACTTGTCGAACGTTTAAAAACGGAGCAAGCTGAAGCAAAAGAAAAAAAAGCAAATGAAAACGGAGAACCGTCGAAAGAAGAGAAAAAAGAAGAGTAAATTATAGTGATTTCGCTTTATTGGATGGCTTCTTAGATTAAAGTGACACTATTGTAATAGTCGTCACTTTTTAATGTGGTAAAATATATATGATGAAAATAATAAAAGACTTCAGTACAAAAGTAAGAACGCTATTATCTGAGAATGTAATATTTTTGATGATTATGGTGCTATTCTTACCAGACTATTTGTTATATCCAGCGGTTATTGTGGCGGGAATTTTTGTATTGTATGAATGGATTCGATATAAAGGCTATAAATGGAGCACGTTCTGGATTTTATGGGCGTATTTGCTCATTGTAGCCGTCCTAAACAAGAATGTGCAGGGGATTATAGGGACTATGTACCTAATTATCTTAGTAGCCTATGCATTTGTTTTAAATCGAAGAATGAGTCCTAAGGAATACATGAAAATGCAATACTATATTGTGTGGTGTTCCTTATTTAACTTCTTCTTCAACTTTATTCGTTGGAGACCATTTTGGTATAAATCATTTATGAGTTTATTTGATGGTGTAATCCAAATGGGACATCTGCCTTTTTATGGTGATGGATATTTTAGAGCGTATTCAACGTTTGATAATCCAAACTTATATGCTTTTGTTCTTCTTATTGTTCTATTGGTTTGTTTTAATCAACTTCAATTTCAAATTACGTTCAAAAATTATCGATTGAGCGCATTCTATGCAGGTGCCTTTATCATTAACCTCTATGCAATGTTTTTGACGGGTACACGATCCATTATCGTAGCCTTGATGTTTGGTCTTCTAACCGTAATTTTAGTTCAAAGGAAGTGGACGCAATTTAAAGTGATGATCCTACTGGGAGCACTTTTAACCTTGTTTATTCTTTCAAGACCGGATTTGTTTCCACGTTTTATGCAAATTGCAGAACATAGTGGCATTCGCCTCGAAATTTGGGACAAAGCTATTCATCAAATATTAAAAGAACCGTGGTTTGGTAAAGGGATGTTTACCTATGCACTGCTTTTTGATAATATCGATGCCCACAATATTTTTATTGAGAGTTTCTTAAGTTTTGGTATTTGTGGAACTGTTATCCTTGTATCGTTTCTCATTGGTAAATTGCGTGATGTGTATTTAAATGCTTATTATCTTGATTATCCCTTGGCATTGGGTGTATTAGTTGCGACAATCATGTATGGAATTTTTGATATACCATTATTTGCGGTACAAACAAGTCTCTTATTTGTAGCGGTTTTCTGTCTTCCAAGGCGACAGCCGTCTCAAATCTTGGTCCCAAAACCAACACATATCGAAATTATTGAAAAAACTTAAACTATTTTTAAAATATGCTTGTCAAGGCAATATTAGTATGGTATATTTTATAAGCACTTGGCGATGCTTGTTTAGCTCAGTCGGTAGAGCAACTGGCTGTTAACCAGTGGGTCGCAGGTTCGAGTCCTGCAACAAGCGCCATTTATATGGCCCGTTGGAGAAACGGTTAACTCACATGCCTTTCACGCATGCATTCACGGGTTCGAATCCCGTACGGGTCACCATAGTGTCAATAACCTCACTTCTTAGGAAGTGAGTTTTTTTTGTATGTACGAGTTTTGTGTGTTTTTTCGCACAGATAATCGTCTTGTGGTAAAATAGATGTAACGGGTAAAACCGCTATAGATAAGAGGTGTATTTATGTCGGATAAATATGAATTACCACTTCGTAGTGAAGTGGATATAAAAGATACATGGGATTTAACACCGATGTTTAAAGATGATGACGCATGGAATACAGAATTTGATGCGATTCAAAATGACTTAAGTGAAGTGGCTGCATATCGTGGTACTTTAACGAAAAGTGCTGAGAGTTTGTTAGCGGGTCTTAAGTTTCGTGATGAATTAAGTTATCGTATTGAGTTTTTATATGTTTATGCACATTTAAGTTTTGATGTCGATACCACAAACCCTAAGTATCAAGCTATGAATGCGCGCGTGCAATCGCTTCTTGCGCAATTTGGATCGAGTTTTTCGTTCTACGAAGCAGAAATTTTATCTGCGGATGAAGCTGTGATACGGGAATATCTTGAATCGAATGATGCACTCAGTTTATATAATCATGAGTTTGATCGTCTTTTCAAATCAAGACCACATATTCTTAGTGAAAAAGAAGAACGTATTCTTGCCTCATCAGGAGAAATCTTTGGTGTTTCTTCGCAGACATTTGGTATGTTGAATAATGCAGATATTCAATTTCCTACAATTAAAGATGAATCTGGAAATGATGTTCAATTATCACATGGACGTTATTCACTATTAATGGAAAGTGCAGATCGACGTGTTCGTGAAGATGCTTTCAAAGCGATGCAAACAACCTATGGTAATTTAAAGAATACGCTCGCAAGTACGCTGTCGGGAAATGTTAAGGTTCATAATTTCAATGCAACAATCCGTAATTATGCATCGGCACGCCAGGCTGCTCTTGCTGCGAATAATATTGACGAAGAAGTTTATGATTCTTTATTAGAAGGAATCCATAATAATATCAATTTATTGCATGATTATGTTGCACTTCGTGAAGAAGCCTTGGGTATTGATGATATTCAAATGTATGATATCTATGTTCCTATGGTTGATGAAGTGGATTTGAAGTTTACGTATGAAGAAGCGCAAGAAGTGATCTTAGATGCATTGAGTGTTCTTGGAGAAGAATATTGTGCTGTATTGAAACGTGCATTTGATGAACGTTGGATTGATGTTGTTGAGAATAAAGGAAAACGTTCGGGTGCTTATTCTTCAGGTACTTATGGAAGTGCACCGTACATTCTTTTAAACTGGCAAGAAAATATTGATAATGTGTTTACACTTGCTCATGAACTTGGCCATAGTGTTCACTCATACTTTACACGTAAGTATCAACCTTATATTTATGGGGATTACTCTATTTTTGTTGCTGAGGTAGCTTCAACGACGAATGAGAATTTATTGTTGAATTACTTGTTGGATCAATATGAGGATCCTAAGGTTCGTGCTTACTTGTTGAATCATTATTTAGACACGGTTAAGGGCACGGTGTTCCGTCAAACACAGTTTGCTGAGTTTGAACACCTTATTCATAAATCAGACCAAGAGGGCGTTGCTTTAACGGCTGATTATTTAATTGAATCTTACTACAAACTTAATCAATTCTATTATGGTGAATCAATCAGCACCGAAGAAATTGGTTATGAGTGGGCACGCATCCCTCATTTCTACTATAATTACTATGTTTACCAATATGCTACAGGGTTTAGCGCAGCAACTTTATTCAGTGAAACAATTTATAATGGTGGTGATGCGACACCTTATCTTGATTTCTTGAAGTCAGGAAGTTCTGACTATCCAATTAATGTCCTTCGTAAGGCGGGCGTGGATATGACTGAATCAACAGCAGTTGATACAACACTCGAGAAATTTGGCGAACGTATGGCTGAATTACGAACACTACTTGTAAAATAGATAATAAAAAAACGGAACATCATCCAGTATTGGGTGGTGTTCCGTTTTCTATGTGTTTATTTCTCGTTTTGAGCGTATTCCGCAAGCACACAGGCTTCGATTACATTAAGTTCGAGTTCTTGTGCTTTAGCACGTAAAGCATCGTTTACGGTACCTGGTTGAAGCCAGAGAACGTTGATGCCTTTTTCTTTAATGGATTCAAGCATGTTAATTCCAATCTTAGGATTTACAACCATTACCGCAACGTCAACGGCATCGGTGATTTCTAAAAATGAAGGATAAATGGTCTTACCATCAATTTCCGTATAGTTTGGATTAACACCAATAACTGTTTTATTTTTTTGTTCGAGTAACTTATAAATGCGGTGCGCATAGGTTTCTGGTTTGTTATTGATTCCTACAACCACAAAATTTTGTGACGCATTTAGGATTTCATAAGGTTTATTCATAATGTCAGCTCCATATCAAACCATTGTTTGATTTCTTCTATTTCGTAAGCGCGCATACGGTGATCAAGCTCATAAATACGGTGAGTAACACGTGCATTATTATTTATGAGGCGTTTTTCTAAAGCTACGGCACTTTCATAAGGAATTATATCATCAAATCGACCACTATGAATTAAAATATCCATGTCTTTTAAATCAAGTTCTTGTGTATCGCTTGTAAAGTTCATAGGTCTTAACAGCACACATTTTTTAAATGGGGTAGGTTGTTCAAGGATTAAGGCGGCAATCGTGTTGGCGCCATTGGAAAAGCCTAATGCCCAAAGTTCACCGAGATTGTATGTTTCTTTTAATGTTTGTACTGTATCGAGAATGGTCTGAACACGACCCAGTAAGTCTTCTTCGTCAAGTATTTGTGTTTCACTTTGTACAGCAGAGAAACGACGTTTTCCAAATGTCACAACATCACCGCGAATGGAAAGATGGTTCATCGTTGGTGCAACCATTTTCGCGACAGGCAGCAATACCGTTTCATCACCACCGGTTCCATGAAATAAAACAAGGGTCTTGTCACTTCCGTTATCAATAAATTTATGTATCATTTTGAGTACTCCTTACGTCTTAAATATGAAAACATCATACATGATGTGAGGTTTGGGGACAAGTCATGCGCTAACTGGATAGTAAGGCTTGTTTAAAATCGTCGAAGGACTGACCTTCGATAAGTTGTTGGACTTTAAAGCGATCCATGGACCATTTTGAAAAGCGATCACAAAGGTAGAAGAGGTCATGATCTCCATCGCGTTTTGTTTTAATTAGGAAAAGAACGTGTACTTCACTTTTATCCCAAATAATTGGTTTTTCCAGTATTGCTACAAAGCACAACGCGCGATCAACATGTTTTTTTAAATCTTGAAGGTGGACAAGGTTGTGTCCAATTTCATGGGTTGCGAAGGGATTTGAATCATAGTGAGGTTTTAGTAGATTCATGGTATTCATCTTATCTGTTAGGTTGTGTAGGACTTGTTCTTTATTATTTCCAGGCAAGTTATAGATGACATATTGAGGTTTGAGGTAATGGTCTAAATCTGCTTCGGCTAGGTCAAATTGTTTAATTTTTTGTTCGATGTGGGTGAGGTAGTTGCCATCTTCGATTGCGACGACTTCTCGAGCCTGTGGAATGGTCATTTTTGCCATTGAGACTCCAATATCAAGATCTTGTGTAATTTCTTGTAGTGAGCCGTAAACACTGACCGTAATGTGTTCTTGATTAAAATGTTCACGCAAGGTTTGGCCATAGACAATAGTTTCAGAGCGTCCATTTCCACCGATAAATCCAATGTTTAGAGTTTGTTGGTGGCGGCGGGTCATCAGTGCCCCTTGGAAATAGAGGAGTAAATAACCAAACTCATCAAGATTGATGGAGATGTCTGGATAATTTGCCTCGATAACTGATACGGCGGAGATGGTAACTTTTGCGGCAAAGAGAAATTCCCGTAAATTTCGATGAATTAAGGGATTTCTTATGGTCAGTCCATTTTGTATGCGTTTGATCATTTGGGGTATATGTAATAAAAGATAGCGAAAGAGTTCGTGATTATCGAGAAAGTTGATTGCGAAGTTATTATCGATTTCGGTAAAGATATCATAGATAAGTGCTTCATCTTGAACATCTGTTTTTCCTGAGTGTGCGATAATTTGTTTGCTGTCAAGATGAATGGCGAGATAGAGCAGTTCGGGTTTTTTAAGGACATCTTCGTTTAAAAGCGTACTTACAGCATTCGCAATGGTTTGAGCCAGTGGTAGTAGTGGAGAATCGGTTGTTTTGTGAATCTCGATGTGATGTCCTTCACGGCGTCGCTTGAAGAGAATGAGTATGTGTACTGCGATATTTTGGAGAGAGAAGTCGGAAAGAAGAATATCTGCTTTGAAACAAGATTCTTTGACAATTTCTTCGGTTTTAAAAAGGATGTCTTTGTTTAAGATAAAGAGATCTTTTTCTTTAGACTCAACAAGACTTAAGGTGTTGTGGAAGAAGTATTCCGCAAAGGCAAGCCGAAGGTTGAATTCGGAACCGGTTAATTTAAGCCCGTATGCAGGACGTGATTTAAGCTCGAGTTGAAACCGTCGGAGTTGTAATCGGACATCTTTAAGGTCGTTGTGAATGGTTGTACGGCTTACAAACATACGTTCAGCAAGCTCTTCAAGTTTAAGATAATCAGAAGCTTGTAAGAGTGTTCGAATAAGATATGAAACACGCTCTGAATTATTTCTCGAAAAGCTATTCATCCTGCGAATAAGACTGATCGAGCCGATATTTTCAAATATTTTTTCTTCTTGGTCTTCGTTTAAGGGATTGAGCCGGTATCCATGTCCTGGAATCGAACAGACTTCAATCTGATAGGACTTTAGGAGCTCGCGAAGAATCTGGATTTCTTTCTTAATGGTACGGATGGATACATTGCTTGATAGGGCAAGTTCTTGGGCTGTAACGGTGTTGCCTTGGGCAAGATGGTGCATGATGATGAGTTGTCTATTTGTGAATTCCATAAGGCCTCCTTTTAAAAAAGATGTTGCGTATCTTTACGATAACGCAACATCTTAACTTGTGCAATTAGAGTAATCCAATATAAGATCCAATGATACCAAATGCAATGGTAACAAGGAGTAAGAACATGGAACTCTTTTTCTTGTTCTTTAATAAGTGGAACATGAGTAATGTATAGAGTAGTGGTAGAAGTAACGGAAATATTTGGTCAATGTATTGTTGGAGGAGAAACTCGGTCTCGTTGAACGAGAAGGCTACGATTGTTTTAAGTTTAACCATCTGAGCACTCATTCCTCCAATAACCATTAATCCAACAATCGTTGCTGCTTTTGTTATCTTAGCGAAAATGCCTGATTCAGAAGCACTATCCATAAGATTAGTACCAAATCTATATCCAAATACACCACCGAGGTATCGAACAATTAAGTGTGGAACATTAAATGCGATTAAGAATAGAATTGGCCCAAGAATGTTTCCTTGTTGGGATAAAGGTAATGCGATTGCGGTAGCGATAATACGAATGGTACCCCAGAAGAAGGAATCACCAATACCGGCAAAAGGACCCATTAATGAAATCTTAATGCTGTTGATGGTATTCTTATCAAAATCAGGGTTTTGACTTGCTTCTTTTTCAAGTGCGGTCGCAACACCAGTGATTGCAGATACGACATGAGGTGTCGTATTAAAGATTTGCATATGACGGACAAGGGCGTCTGCACGGTCTTCTTTCGTGTGATAGAAGCGTTTAATTGCCGGCCACATACCAACGGCAAATCCAAGACCCTGTTGGCGTTCGTAGTTATATGAGTTTTCGAGTAAGAATGAATACCAGAATATTTCTCTAAATAATTTCTTGTCTTCTTTTGTTGTTTCAATTTTATTCATCGAATAAGTCCTCCAATTCATCATGCTGTACGGCTGCAGGTGTCTGTCCGACTTCAAATACAATAATGAAGGCTAAGATAACACCAAATAAGGTTACGGCTAAGATTGGTAACTCAAGATAAGCGATTAGAATAAATCCAAGAATAAAGTAAAGAATGTTTTTACCATTCATCATTGGTTGTAGCAATAATGCGAATCCAACTGCAGGAAGTAATTTTCCAGCAACTTCAAGACCGTTCATAAGATTAGTAGGAATTGCCTGAACAAATCCCTCAACAGCACTTGCACCAAAGAGCACTGCGATGAACGCTACGGTAAAGTACATTAGACAGTGTAGTAAAAGCCCGCCAATATTAAGTGCAAACATGCCTTTAATATTCGCATCTTCCGCAAGTTTCATGGCAAAGTCCATAAACCATGATCGAACGATAAAGATAATAACTTTTAATGATTGAGCGAGAATTGCAATCGGTAATGCGAGTGCGAGCGCAATTTCTGATCCTTGACCGGATAAGATTGCGAAAGCTGTACCGAGTGCAGAACCAATAAGCACATCGGGTGGTACTGCTGCACCAACTTGAATCGCACCCATAAAGACGAGTTCAAGACTGGCACCAATAATAATTCCTGATTGGAGATCGCCTAGAACGAGTCCAACAAGGGGTGAGATAATAAGTGGTCTGTTGGCCATTGGGGTTCCGAGCATCTTTTCGACAAACCATACCAAGGCAACGACGAGACCAACAAGTAACGCTTCTTGCATAGATATTTCCTCCTTATATTTTTATTTAATTACAGTGTTAAATATTTTTGACGTAAATCCGAGAAGTCTTTGCCTTTATCATCAGGAACTTGTTTCACTTCAACAGAGATTCCTAATGTAATGAGGTTGTCCATTGCACCAAGTTCTTCAGCTGTAAAGTAAACGGCAAGTGCAAAGGCTTTACGACCCTCTTTCATTTGAACTCCACCCAAGGTACAGACCGGTGTTTCATCAATACCTTGGTAGAGTTTAAGTGCGTCATGCGGGGAAGCAGTAACAACAAATACCTTGAGTCCTTTAAGCTTTTCGTTGTTTAAAAGGGTAATTGCGTCTTCAATGGAGCGGATCGCAAGTTTTACGCCGTCAGGCTTCGCAAGCTTGAGTGCTTGTTTGCGAATCGGGTCGGATGCTGCATCATCACTTGCGATAACAATCGCTTCATAATTCAGAGCGGATTTCCAACTGTAAGCAACTTGACCGTGTAACAAGCGGTCATCAATTCTAATTTTTTGTATCATAATAAACTCCTTCTTTATATAATATCGGTTAATGTTGTGGGATTGCTCTCAAAGTCATCAGTTGTATCGTTTTCGATTTAAACAAACTTCAGTAATGAGACCCGATACTGTGTACGATTTTGAGTGTAAAGCAATGTGTCTGCTTTAGGGAGTCTTTGTTTCAAGTGTTTTATTAATGTATTCCGTTAGTTGTGGGTACATCGTTTTTGTTAGGTCGCGGCCACGTTGTGTAGCAATGTGGTATGCGAGCACTTGGAAGAAAGTCATGTAAGCAAGTGGATAAAAATACATGGAATTCGTGTTGATGTTGAAATCGTCTTCGTTTGTATTTGAGACAATTATACAGCGGGCATGAACTTCCTGTGTTATAAATTTTTGAATCTTCCTGCTTTTTTGTAGATCTTTTTCATGATGAGCAAGTAAGAAGAATCCTTGGTCACTAGTAAACATGTTTTGAGGACCATGAATCAATTCTTCAAGCTCGAAACTATTGGTAAGACAGGGTAGCATTTCCATGAATTTAATATCTGCTTCTTGAGCGATGGGCCATAAGGCACCCGGACCCGAAAAGATATAGGTATCAGTTTTGGAAAAATAGTGCTTGTTGGCATGATAATAAATGTTTGATGCTTCACGAATGTGGGGGAGTTCTTGAATCATCACATTTAAATCATCTAAAATCACATCAGATTGTGTGGGGTCAATCTGTTTGTTTAAAACGCCAAGTGACAAATAGATTAGATAAAGAACCGTACAGGTGGTTGAGAACCCAAGAGTTCTAAACATAAATTGTTCTTTGCCGCTTCCCATTTCAAGTGCCGTTTGAGCAGCTTTCGCTATCGGTGTATCAAGCGACTCAGTAATTGATACGGTTTTAAGTCCTAATTGATTTGCACGTTGTATCGCTTCATACACAAGTTTTGTTTGGCCTCCTTGTGAGATGAAGATATAGAGTGCGTTTTGATCACATAACTCTACGTTGTAGTGTTCAACAAATATACTGGGGTACATTAATTCAACTTCAATTTGGCATGTCGATTCCGCAAATGGTTTTGTGGTGAATGCCGTATTGTATGATGAACCCGATCCTACAACCACAACTTTGCGTACAGTATCTCCATTTGCAGCATGTTTCATTGCGGTTGTAATCACATCTCGTTGATCACGTAATTGTTCTAGTTTTTCTGGGATTTCAATAATACAATCCATTAATGTATTCATTGAGTCACCTCTCTTTCCTTTGCTCGCCTTTATCATACCTATCTGTGCTTTTCAGTTCCATAGGGACTTTTGCACGAACGGTCGTGCAGCAAATTAAAGCGGTTTCAAAACAGTAGTTTTAGTTCCATTTCAGGTGTCAACAGTTAAAATAGAAAAACTTTTAAAAAAGCATGAGAAATGAAAAACAAAGTTACTAACAACGTTAATCGTTAATTAATTTATCTTTCAAGTTTACATTTTGGAATTTCGTTGTAATTTCATGCAATACTCAAGAATTTCGAGGAGGGTTATGTTTAAATGAAATTAGTTCGAAAGGATGTGACGATGTGATTGTAGTTTTTGACAGTTTAACAGGACAATGTCAACGATTTGCGGAAAAACTTGGTGTTCCTTGTATTGATATCTTAGACTATGAACCGACAGATGAAGACGTCTTTCTAGTAACCCGATCTTGGGATTTCGGAAAGGTAACGGAAGAGACCAAAGTATTTTTAGAACACGAATCCGCTAAGGTTATTGGCCTTGCGGTAGGTGGCAATCGCAATTGGGGCACAAACTTCGGTGCAGCAGGCGATAAAATTCATAATGAATATAACATTGAACTTGTATTAAAGTTTGAAGGATCAGGATTCACAAAAGATGTGGAGCTTGTTCAACAGTGGATAGAATCTTATAAGGGGAGGACAAACAAATGACAGTACAAAATAAATCAAATCAAATTCCAGAATGGGTAATTCTGAATAATCAAATTGTTGATGGCGACGGTAATATTAAAGATTTAAATAAAGATAAAGAGGCAGTACGTTCGTACTTCTTAAACGAAATCAATAAGAAAACTCAGTTTTTTCACTCTTTGGAAGAAAAACTCGAATATCTTACAACCAATGATTACTATGAAACAGAATTTTTAGAAAAGTATACGTTTGATCAAATCCAAGCGGTATATGATATCGCATATGATGCGAAATTTCGTTTCCCAACATACATGGGTGCATTTAAGTTCTATAATGATTATGCTCTAAAGTCGATTGATGCGGAACGTGTATTTTTAGAACGATATGAAGACCGCCTTTCAGTCATTGCGCTTTACCACGCAAATGGTGATTTTGAATTAGCGAAAAAATTGATTACATCGTTAATTGCTCAAGACTTTACACCCGCTACGCCCACACTTTTAAACACAGGTAAGAAAAAACGGGGTGAGTTTGTATCGTGTTTCCTACTCGAAGTGGATGACTCGCTCAATGATATTGCACGGGTTCAAGAGTTTGCAATGCAACTTTCGAAATTAGGAGGCGGTGTTTCAATCAACCTTACAAATTTACGTGCTAAGGGTGAATCCATTAAAGATATTCCTAATGTCGCGAAAGGTGTTGTCGGGGTAGCGAAGCTTTTAGATAATGCGTTCCGATATGCTGATCAAATGGGTCAACGTCAAGGTGCTGGTGCTGTTTATCTCAACGTATTCCATGCCGATATTGAAGATTTCTTACAAACAAAAAAATTAAATGCTGATGATGACGTACGCGTTAAAACATTGTCAATGGGTGTTGTAATGCCGGATAAAATGATTGAATTAGCACGCGAAGATAAAGACATGTATGTCTTCTATCCTCATACTGTATATAAAGAGTATGGTATTCCATTCTCAGATGTTGCGATTAAAATGGATGAATGGTACGACAAATTGGTTGAGAATCCTAATGTACGTAAGCGTAAAATCAATCCACGTAAATTGTTTGATATGATTGCGCAATTACAAGGTGAATCAGGTTATCCTTACATAATGTATGCAGATAACGTAAATAAAGAGAATCCACTTGCAGATCCCATCAAATTTTCAAATCTATGTACCGAAATCTTACAACCGTCAATCGTATCCCATTACGGTGATTACCACCGTCGTGACGAAGATGAAATTGGCTTAGACATTTCATGTAACCTTGCCAGCGGTCATATGGGTAATATGATTAAAAACAACTCAATTAAAGAAACTGTATTTGCAGCGATGGAAATTATGAATTCTGTTTCTGAGAAAACAAATATTGCGCATGTTCCTGCCGTAGCACGTGCAAACCGCATTATGCGTAGTGTTGGTTTTGGAGTCATGGGTCACCATGGTTATATTGCGGAAAACTTTATTGCTTACGGAAGTGAGGAAGATATCGATTTAATTGATGTATTCTTTAGTTTGATTAATTATTACAGTCTTGTTCATTCAATGGAAAAAGCAAAAGAAACGGGAGAGAAATTCTACGGTTTCGAGCGCAGTTCTTATGCAGATGGCAGTTATTTCAACGATCGAGGTCAAGTATTACCCAAAACTGAAGTCGTGAAGGGACTTCTGGTAGATGTGGAAATCCCAACGGATGAAGACTGGACACAATTAAAAGAAGATGTGATGACTTATGGTTTATATAACTCTAATCGTCTTGCGGTTGCTCCCAATGGATCGATTGCATATGTGATGAGTGCAACCCCTTCATTAACACCGATTAAACAAGTTGTGGAAGAACGTACTTATGGAAACTCAAAAACATACTTCCCAATGCCTGCTGCAGATGTTGCTGGGTTTATGTATGAATCGGCATACCAAATGGATAAGTATAAGATCATTGACGTCATTGCAACGGCTCAAAAGCATGTTGATCAAGGAATTTCGTTTGAACTGTGCATCACTTCAGATGAAACGACGCGTAGTCTTCAACGTTATTATCTCTATGCACATTACCAAGGGATTAAGACGTTGTACTATACACGAACACAAAAACTAAGAATTGATGAATGTGAAAGTTGTGCAGTTTAAGGAGGAGGCGAACGATGATGTTGAAGCAAATTAATGAGATCAAAGCAGATCGTGAATACGATGGTGCGAATTGGAATGAACATGAAGATAATTTTACACAAACGTTTTACGAACAAAATTTAAGCCAGTTCTGGAGACCGGAAGATATTAGTCTTCAGCCAGATTTAAATCTATGGGCAAGCTTGCCTGAAGATGTGAAACTGGCATATGGCCGAAACTTATTGGTCCTTACCTTCTTAGATACCTATCAAGGTGATATCGGAATGCCGGTGGTATCGCGTTCGATTGACCATAAGTATCATCAACGTAAGTCGGTATTGAACTTTATGGCTGCGATGGAAAATGCAGTTCATGCGAAAAGTTATTCAAATATTTTTATGACTTACATGAAAAATGAAGAAATTGATGATCTTTACCGATGGGGTGAACAAAATAAGAATATGCAAAATATTCTCGCGTTAATCATTGGTTATTATGAAAACTTAGATCGCCTTACTTATCGTAAGCAATATGCTGATTTAGGCGATCCAGTAGATGATTTTGAGTTTGATGTAGCGCAATGGAAAGCGATGGTTGCAAGTGTATTCTTGGAGTCATGTCTTTTCTATAGCGGTTTCTACTATCCACTTTATTTCTATGGTCAAGGTAAATTGATGCAAGCTGGGGAAATCATTAATTTAATATTACGTGATGAGAGTATCCATGGACTCTATATTGGTAACTTAGCGATGGAGTTGTATCGTAAGTTTGATGCGGAAACACAAGCATCGCTTTACGAATGGCTTACAACTTATTTAGATGCAATCTATGAGGAAGAAGTTGAGCTGATTGAAGCGATTTACGATCCCGTAGAGTTATCACACGATGTGAAGATCTTTGTTCGTTATAATGCAAATAAAGCAATGATGAATCTTGGTTTTGATGCTTATTATGAATACGAAGAAGTAAACCCAGTTGTACTTAATGGCTTAAACACAGAAACAAAAACGATGGATAACTTCTCAATGAAGGGAAATGGTTATCAAAAAATGAAATCGGAGTCATTACATGATGATGACTTCTTCTTTGATAAAGAAAGGATTACACGATAATGACAAAAATAATGATGTTAACACAGGATAATTGTCCTAAATGTATGGCACTAAAAAACTTCTTAGAGTTGGGACTTCGTAATAAATATGCAGAACATATTGAAGTGGTGAAACGTGAAGATGATCCCGAACGTTTTAAATCTATAGCATTAGAACATGGTGTTATGGCTACGCCTGTACTCATTGCTGGGGGAGAGGTATTAGTTGATACAAATCCATCAAAGGTTAACGCATTCTTCGAAAAAATCATTTAGACTGGAATTATTCCAGTCTTTTTGTTACATTGGTATAAGGAGAAGTGGTGCATGAAAAAATTCGTTAAAAAAATCCAAACAGTTATGGAAATGATGTCTTCAAACGAGGGGACACTCTTTACATATGCTTTGGCGTATTCAATTATTGTTGGTATTGCACCGTTTATCATTATATCGGTTGTATTTGTAGGGACGTATGTTTACGACGTATCACAGATTATCCAACTCTTACAGCGATACGTACCCGCAGATTTAATTCTACCTTTTGTGGACTATATTCAAACTTCAGATTTATCGAATTTATGGTTGATTATTTCATTGTTGGGCGTTTCAATTTGGGTTGCGTCAAAAAGTATTTATTCATTTCTTCTTTTAAGCAGTGAACAAGATGGCGTCAACATCAATCATTTCTTTTTAAGAATTTTAGCCTGTATCTACTTTATTATGATCGTATTAGGGATTATGGCTTTTGGTATTCTGATCGGGTATGTCCCATTTATCAATAAATTTACGACACCGATAGTCATTACATTTTTCTTTGTTTTCTTCTATCGATTGTTATCGTTTAAATACACACGATTCCGTGATGTAATTTGGGGTTCTGCCATTACTTCAATTGTCTTAATTTTATTAGGGCGATTGTTCTTTGTGTATATTAATCAATACTCAAATTACCAAACCATTTACGGTCCACTTGCATCGATGATGATTCTATTAATTTCTGGTTGGATAATTGCGTGGGTTGTCTTTTTTGGATATTGTATTAATTATGTTGTCCGTGATGATACGCTACCTGTTCAAGGAAAACACCGTCTTATTTCCATTCTTGAAAAGACGAATGAGAAAATTGACGAACGTGAAGAGAAATTTATTCATGACCATATCGAGCGGAATCATGACCATAATTCATCACTAAAAGATGAAGAAAAATCAGAAGACATTCAAGATTAAGAAACACTAAGGTGTTTCTTTTTGAATTGTATTGGAAACGAAACCTTGGTAAACTATTTAAAGGGAGTTGAAGTTTATGGAAAAGATAATATTGTTTTTTGAAACACCACTTGTTTTACGTTTGATAAGTATTGCATTAACACTACTAATTGTGTTTGTGATTGTTCGAGTCATCCGTAAAAGTTTAATTAAAATTGAGAACAAAGTACCACTTGGAAAACAACAACGTACGGTCTACCCAATAATTTCTAGAACACTTGTTTATGTTGTGTATTTTATAGCGTTTATTATCATCTTGGAGACGATTGGATTGGATACAAAACCGATTCTTGCAGTTACAAGTATTGGGAGTGTTGCGGTAGGGTTTGGGGCCCAACAACTTGTAAAGGATGTCATTAACGGATTTTTTATTCTATCTGAAAATCAATTTAATGTTGGAGATGTAGTTTCATTATCAGATGTTACTGGCACAGTGGAAGATATCACACTCCGGACGACTCGTTTACGCAATGGTACGGATGGTAAGGTCTATATCATTCCAAATGGTGAGATTAAAATGGTTACAAATATGTCGAAAGAGTTTATGTTTGCGGTCGTCAATGTGCCCGTTCCTTATGACAAAGATTTGGATACGATTTTAGAAATTTTAAATGATACGGTAAAACACTATCAAAACCCGGGATCAATAATGCAGACTCCTGTTGTACAGGGTGTTACAGAGTATGAGGAGAGTTCGTTGAATATCCGAATTACCTGTAAAACGTATGTTGGTAAGAATTGGGCGGTAGAGCGAGATCTGCGACGTGTTATTATTTATGCACTTGAAGCGCATGATATTTCACTTCCATTTCCAACCCGTACTGTTTATGTTGAGCAGGATTTATCGAACTAAATATAAAAAAATCGCATTAAAAAAGTAAACATGCATTCATGCTGTTTACTTTTTTTGATTAAATCGTCTAAGTGATTAATGTTTTTATGGGTTCTCAAACAGCGGTAATGGCGTCAGTTTTCGCGTCGATGAGGTCAATCAAGGTTTCAGGTTTCATTTCAATTTGTGTACCGATGCGTCCTCCCGAAAAAATGATCGTATCAAAGAGCAAGCAGGTCTCATCGATAATAGTTGGAAACTGTTTTTTCATACCAATTGGTGAACAACCGCCGCGTACATAGCCGGTTAAATCAAAGAGCTCTTTTACATGGAGCAATTCGAGCTTTTTAACACCCAGTCCTTTGGCACAAGCTTTGAGATCGATATGATCCGCTACGGGAATTAAAGCGACATAGTAACTGTTTCCATTATGTAAGACAATGGTTTTAAAGACTCGTTCGACAGATTCTTCAATTTGTCGAGCAACGGTGATGCCATCAATATTGACGCCATCACTTTGATATTCGCGCATTTGATACACTATTTTCTTTTGATCAAGGATGCGCATTGCGTTTGTTTTTTTCATAGTACATACTCCTCATTTGAGTATATAGTAACATAAGTTGATTTATGAGGGCAGTCTTGGTATTCTTAATTTATCAAGCAAAGTAAATGACACGCGTTAAGTGCATACAGATGGGAAGTTGCTGTATGACGAAGCGAAAGCGCGGTGTGTTATTGCGTCCGTTGCGAGACCTTTTCTTTTTGCTTGACAAAGAAAAGAGGAATTTATGATGAATACACGAAAGCTTACACATCTTGCGATGTTTGTGGTGCTCCAAATCGTTGTTTCGCGGTTTTTAGCAGTACCAACACCTATTGTTAAGATTAGTTTTACCTTTGTACCTATGGCAATTGCTGGGTATTTATATGGTTGGTTATTTGGTGGGGTGGCCGCTGTTCTGGCTGATGTCTTAGGAGCGATGCTGTTTCCACAAGGCGGTGCCTATTTTCCAGGGTTTACGCTATCTGCGTTTATTATTGGAGCGATGTATGGTTTATTGAAAGATTCAGATTGCGGCTGGTCTATTATTATTGGGATTGCACTTTTTAATACAATTGCGATTAATTTGTTATTGAATACGTATTGGTTAAGTTTGATTCTTGGTAAGAGTTATCTAGCGATGATACCAATTCGCGTAACGAAATCTTTAGTCATGCTTCCCATTAAGATTTTTGTACTGAAAAAGGTTTTGGATTACATGAAGCCTTATAAATCACGATTAACCAAAGCATAGGTATCCTATGCTTTCTTAAATTTTAGGAGGAATGTTATGAAAACAGATGTAGAAATATCAGAATCAATAAATAAGTTGCCGGTCCAATCCGTGGCAGAAAAACTGGGTGTAGCTGCGAGTTTGGTTGAACCTTACGGTCAAAGTAAAGCAAAGCTTTCGCTTGATCTTATGGAACGTCCTGAGAAAGGGAAGTTAATTCTTGTGACTGCCATTAACCCTACACCAGCTGGCGAAGGGAAAACTACGGTAAATATTGGTCTTTCGATGGCTTTAAACCGTTTAGGGGTATCTGCAATAAGTGCACTTCGTGAACCTTCTTTAGGCCCTTGTTTTGGTATGAAAGGTGGGGCAACTGGAGGGGGTTATGCTCAAGTTGTACCGATGGATGATATTAATCTTCATTTCACGGGTGATTTCCATGCAATTACCTCGGCACACAATCTTCTTGCGGCATTAATCGATAACCATATCTATCATGGAAATGAAATGGGGATTGATCCTGATCGCATTGTATGGCATCGCGTGATGGATATGAATGATCGCTCGTTGCGTGAATTGGAGATTGTTGGAAAACGTGTTTCACACAGAACCTCTTTTGATATTACGGTAGCGTCAGAGATTATGGCGATTTTATGTTTAGCTGAAAATATGGATGACTTGAAACAACGTTTAAGTCGTATTGTAGTGGGTTATACATTTGAAGGAGATATGTTGACTGCACAAGATTTTGATGCGGTGGGTGCCATGGCCTTGCTTTTAAAAGATGCAATGAAACCTAATTTAGTTCAAACAACTGAAAATACGCCTGCATTGATTCATGGTGGACCGTTTGCGAATATTGCACATGGTTGTAATTCGGTGATTGCGACACGAATGGCTCTCAAATTAAGCGACTATGTTGTCACAGAAGCGGGATTCGGTGCTGATCTTGGTGCTGAAAAGTTTTATGACATCAAGTGTCGTAGTGCCAATCTTGTTCCAGATGCCACAGTTTTAGTCGCGACTATTCGTGCACTTAAATATAATGGAGGTGCATCGCTTTCGGAATTGGATATTGAAAATGTTCTGGCCCTAAAAGAAGGGTCCAAAAATTTAATTCAACACTTTGAGAATTTAAAAAAGTTTTCGGATAATGTTGTGATTGCAATTAATCAATTTGAATCGGATACAGACGCAGAAGTAGAATATTTAATTCAGTTGGGTGAAAAACTTGGATGTGAAGTCATTTTAACGAATGTGTTTTCAGAAGGAGGGAAAGGCGGCGAGGCATTGGGACGTGCTGTGATTGAAATGTGTCAAAAACCCTCTAACTACAAGCCGTTATACCCACTGGTGAATGATCTTAAACAAGAAATCAATACAGTGGCTCAAGAGATTTATCGTGCGGATTCTGTGTCGTATTCGGATGGTGCACTTGAGAAACTTAAGGAGATTGAATCCCGATACCCAAGTGGATTACCAATCTGTATTGCGAAGACACAAACCTCTTTTAGTGATGACCCCAAAAAACTTAATGCACCATCAAACTTCTCTGTTCATGTACGTGATGTCCGTTTAGCTGCTGGTGCGGGCTTTGTAGTTGTTCTATTAGGTAATATTTTAACAATGCCAGGTTTACCGAAACATCCGAATGCTGTGGATATGGATTACGTTGATGGCAAGGTAACTGGATTGCGTTAGAAGTTGTGCTATAATATTCTCATTAATATTTGAGGTGAATTGTGGAACATAAAGAAGTTTACATTGTGTTAAGTGATACAGGGAGTCTTTTAACTCGGATTATTAAGATGGTTACAGGTGCTCCTTATAATCATGTTTCAATATCATTTGATGCTTCATTGCATACGTTGTATAGTTTCGGTCGTAAACAACCTCACAATCCTTTTTGGGGAGGGTTTGTGAAAGAGAGTTTTTATGATGGAACGTTTAAACGTTTTAAGAATACACGCTGTTTGGTGCTCAAACTTGATGTTGAGTCGGAGACATATGCGCTTTTAAAAGCGAATGTTGGAGTGTTTGTGGATAATATGGATGCATACCACTATAACTTTGTTGGGCTTGTTGGTGCGGCGTTTAATCGTCGTATCGCGCGTGAAAACGGATATTATTGCTCAGAGTTTGTCGCGGAGGTTATGGAACAAGCGAATCTTGTGTTTTGGGAAACCCCTAATTATCTTGTGCATCCTTATGATTTCACGAAAGTTGAAGCGTTTGAGGTTGTGTATGAAGGCTTATTAGCCGAATTTTCAAAAGCGTGATACACACTTTTTTATTTTGATTAAGGTGTGTTAAAATAGGGGGGAGAAGTGAGGAAATTAAATGGAAAAAAATATAGTTGATTTACTCAAGAAAGAACTAAAAGAGTACGGTCCGCATCAAATTGATGCGGTTTTAAAATTATTAGCAGATGGTAATACAGTGCCTTTTATCGCACGTTATCGTAAAGAGGTTACGGGAACACTGGACGAAGTGCAAATTCGTGAAATTGAAGAGCGTCATCGCTATCTTGAATCATTAGAAACTCGTAAAGAGGAAGTGTTACGTCTTATTGATGAGCAAGGAAAGTTAACCGATGATTTAGCATTGGAAATCGGTAAAGCGACGGTACTTCAAAAAGTTGAAGATTTATACCGTCCTTATAAGCAAAAACGTCGTACGAAGGCGACCATTGCGAAAGAAAAGGGCTTAGAACCGTTAGCAGATTACGTGTTGTCTTGTCCTTACGATTTTAACGATGAAACACATGGAACACCGTATTTAAGCGATGAATTTGACTTAAATACGCTTGAAGAGGTGTATCAAGGCGTTCATGAAATTATTGCGGAACGTGTTGGAGATGAAGCTTCATTTCGTGAATGGATTCGTGATTTTACGATTAAAACAGGTGTTTTAACAACAGCACTCAAAGATGAATCGAAAGATGAACGTCATGTCTATGAGATGTATTATGAATTTACACAACCCGTTAAAAATGCTGCTTCTCACCGCGTTTTAGCAGTGAATCGTGCAGAAAAAGAGGGTGTCATTAAAGTTGATATTGTTGTAGATGAAACCAAAATCATGCGTTATCTGGATCATCAAATCATTGCGAATAAAACTGATTCTCCAACCGTTCAAGTGGTTCGAGATGCATACGAGGATAGTTATAAGCGATTTATAAAACCTGCAATTGAACGTGAAGTGCGCAATATGTTAACAGAAGAAGCTGATAAACAAGCAATTTCGATTTTTGGTGAAAACCTCAGGAATTTGTTATTGCAAGCACCTTTAAAAGGGCGTACAGTTATGGGATTTGATCCTGCTTATCGTACAGGATGTAAGCTTGCTATCGTTGATGAAACTGGTAAAGTTCTAGCAATTGATGTTATTTATCCACATAATCCTGCACCAGCGCATAAACAGCGTGAAGCTGCACAAATTTTTGTTAATCTCATAGAAAAATATCAGGTTGATATGGTTGCGATTGGTAATGGTACCGCAAGTCGTGAGTCTGAAGTTTTTGTTGCGGAGAACCTTAAGAATGTGAAAACTAAGACGTTCTATCTGATTGTTAATGAAGCGGGCGCATCTGTCTATTCCGCAAGTGATATTGCTCGTAAAGAATTCCCAGATCTTCAGGTTGAACAACGTTCTGCTGTAAGTATTGCTCGTAGAATTCAGGATCCATTGGCGGAACTTGTTAAAATTGATCCAAAGTCTGTTGGTGTTGGCCAATATCAACATGATGTGAGTCAAAAGAACTTATCGAACCAGTTAGATTTTGTGGTTGAAACTGCAGTTAACCAAGTCGGTGTGGATGTGAATACGGCGAGTCCACAATTACTCGAACATGTTGCGGGATTAACGAAAACAACAGCGCAAAATATTGTATCGTACCGTGAGGAACATGGCTCTTTTGATTCGCGTACAAAAATCAAAAAAGTTCCCCGTTTAGGACCGAAATCCTTTGAGCAAGCGATTGGATTCCTTCGCATTCCTAAAGGAAAAAACATTTTAGATAACACAGGAATTCATCCTGAAACCTATGTCATTACGAAACAACTTTTAAGTGATGAGGGAATTGCATTAAAAGATTTAGGGACGGAAGCGACACGAAAACACTTAGAGTCGTTATCAATCAATGAATTATCGGAGAAATACGATTTAGGTAAAGAGACACTCAGTGATATTCTTAAAGCGTTGATCGCCCCCGGACGAGATATGCGTGATGAGATGAGTGGTCCGCTTTTACGCTCTGATGTTCTAACAATGGAAGATTTGAAATCGGGTATGGAACTTAACGGTACCGTACGTAATGTCGTCGACTTTGGGGCATTTGTAGATATCGGCGTAAAACAAGATGGATTGGTTCATATTTCTAAATTGAGTGATCAATTTGTTAAGCATCCAACGGATGTTGTGGCGGTGGGTGATGTTGTAAAGGTATGGGTTGTTGATGTAGATGCTGCAAAACAACGTGTACAACTTTCGATGATTCCGCTCTCGCAAACGAATTAGTAACGCAAAACTGTAGTCATCTGCTCGAGGTGATTACAGTTTTTTTAACTTTTAAGTGTTGTTTTATCGCGAAACAATAAAAGTACAACTTAAAATTGTTAAGTTTGTGTTAAATTTGAGGGTCAAAAAGTCGGTTTTCCTATCCTATTTATATAGGGGCATATTTAAGCCTTTTATTTCAGAGCCGTGGTACATTCTACCGTGCATTATTCATTGAAAAATAACCTTCAATGTGTTACGATTTACCCGTATTCACAGTGTTGAATGAAGGAGTCGATAACCCGTTATGAATGTCTAACTTTTTTTACAGAAAGTGGATGCGAACAAAACGGGGTTTTTTTGAGATTATGGAGGTGCTTATGGCAAAGAAAATTAAAGTTGGTGTGATTGCGATTGTGGCAATGATTCTGATGTTCTTTGATTGGCGAATGACTCTTGGTTGGCTCATTGGCTGGGCATGTCTATTAACGCTAGGATTTTTCAGAGAAAAATTTTATGCGATTATTCTCGATGAAGATCAGTTTACTGTAGGTAAATATGTAAGGTACATCATATTTGTATTTGTTATTTTATGGTTACCACTCTTGCTTGCATTTATGTTTCCTAATGCAATTAACCCGTATGCATTAGCGGCATCGTATTTGATTGATCGACTCATATTATTTATGTCGGGATTATTTACAAAGGAGAATAAGCATGGTACAGAGTGAACTCTATTCAGTCTTGATCTTAACAGTTGCTGTCTCCGCCTTGTTTTATGTTATTGGTACAAAGCTTAAAGATTTAACGCTTGAGGAACGTCCGAAAGGATTAGCACTTAAAGCAGTTCTTTATGTTCAAACCATAACTACGTTTACTGTGCAGAACATGGGTGAAAAACATGGGAAGCGCATGGCGGCGTACATTGGGAGTGTGTTTATTTACATTCTCTTAGCAAATATGATGGGTTTAACGGGATTAGAAGCACCGACAAGTAACTATAGTGTTACACTCGTTCTCGCAATTATAACGTTTGTTCTCATCCAAATTGCAAAGATTGACGCGAATGGTGCCAAGGGTTATATCAAAGGTTTCTTTGAGCCATTCTTCCCGTTTGTGATTCCAAACTTCTTCGGTACAGTTGCACCGTTAATTAGTTTGTCATTACGTTTATTTGGGAACGTATTATCGGGAACGGTCATTATGACATTACTCTATACGTTTACAGCGTGGGTAAGTAGTTTTGTTCCAGTAATTGGTGGATTCAACTTTATGGGTGTAATTGTAGCCCCAGTATTGCATTTATATTTTGATTTATTTTCTGCATTTTTGCAGGCATTTATATTTATTTCATTGACATCAATTTTAATTGCTGTCGAGTATTCAGAATAAGGAGGATTTAAAATGGATACAGTTAGTGTTGGTAGAGGGTTAGTAGCGATTGCTGCTGCTTTAGCAGTTATGACAGGGATTTTCTCAACAATTGGACAAGGTTATGCAGCGGCAAAAGCTGTTGAAGCAGTTGGTAAAAATCCAGAAGCAGAAAGTAAAATCCGTGCTATGTTAATTCTTGGTGCTGGTATTGCTGAAACAGCTGCTATTTATGGTATGTTAATTTCATTCTTGTTAATCTTTGTATTTAAGTAAGATATTAGGAGGGTTCTATGACTATCGATATTGCACAAAAGTTAATGCCAAATCTCTTGACGATGGCAGCTCAGCTTGGTGCTACATTCGTAATATTTTTGATGTATAAAAAATATTTACACGAACCTGTTCAAGAATACTTAGAAAAACGTTCGGAATTAATTGAGAGCGAAGTAAAAGAAGCAGAAGCACTTAAGCTAGAATCAAGAAAACTTAAAGAAGAACAACGTCATGAGTATGTTGTCGCAATGGAGCGCCTGAAAAAAATTGAAGGTGACATGATGACCGATGCTGAAGCAAAACGTAAAGATATTATCGCGTCTGCTCAGGTAGAAATCGATCGTCGTCAGACTGCATTGCAAAAAGAATATGAATTAGAAAAGAAAAAACTTTATACAGAAGTTCAACAGTACATGCTTGAAGTTGCAGTAGATGTAAACCGTAAGGTTTTACAAGATACAGCACTTAATAATACGAAGATGATGGATGATCTTGCGAAGGAAATGAATGCTTATGATTATAAGCACTAAAGTCTACGCAGAAGCACTTTATCAAGTAGGGGTTGAAACAAGTAAACCGCTCGAATTCTATGAATCGTTACGAACCTTTCAAGAATTTTTAAACGATGAAGAATTTAATCGTATTATGGGAGCAACGTTTTTAGATCAGAATGCGTTGATGCCAGTATGGAATGAATTGGGAAAATCGTTTCCACAAGAAGTAGTGAAATTTCTGGGCATGATTCAAGATGCGAAACTTATGAGCGATTTTAATCGTGTTGTACGCGAGTATCGTGATTTCCTTGAAGAAGGTAAGCATCTTAATGTTGTTGAAGTTACAAGTCCAAATGTTTTAACTGAGGACGAAAAAGACCAATTGATGCATAATTTGAAAGCACGATACAAAGGTGTTTTTGAAATTGCATATCATGTTGACGATTCGTTGATTAATGGTCTTGTGGTTCGTGTCAACCATGATATTTATGACACAAGTATTAAAAGTAAGTTAGATCGAATCTTAAACCAGGGAGGATTAGAGAATGAGTAACCAAACTGAAAACATCTTACAGATGTTAAAGGAAAAAATTAGTACTATCGAATTTGATGAAGCCAATGTTGATGTTGGTAAAGTCTTCAAAGTCGGTGATGGTATTGCCTTCGTACGTGGTTTAGATCAAGTTCTATCTGGTGAGATGCTCCGTTTCAATGATGAAGTATTTGGTTTAGCTCTAAACTTAGAAGAAAACCAAGTAGGGGTTGTACTTTTAGGGAATGACAAACTCGTTAAAGAAGGGGATGTTGTTTACCGTACAAACCATATTATCGAAGTCGGTGTTGGTGATGCCCTTTTAGGACGTGTTGTTAATGCATTAGGTCAACCAATTGATGGTCAAGGACCTGTTGAAACTGTAGATGTACGTCCAATTGAACGTGTAGCTCCAGGTGTTATGACGCGTAAATCAGTGCACGAACCGCTTCATACTGGAATTAAAGTTGTTGACTCCATGATTCCTATTGGAAAAGGTCAACGTGAATTAATTATTGGAGACCGCCAAACGGGTAAAACAAGTATTGCTTTAAACGCCATTTTGAATCAAAAAGGTCAAAATGTGAAGTGTATCTATGTTGCAATTGGACAAAAAGCTTCGACGGTTGCGATGGTTGTTGAGAAACTTAAAGAACATGATGCATTGGACTATACAGTTGTTGTTTCAAGTACTGCAAGTGAATTAGCGCCACTGCAATATCTTGCACCTTATACAGGATGTGCAATTGGAGAGCATTGGATGGATAATGGCGAAGATGTCCTTATTGTCTATGATGATCTTTCGAAACATGCGGTTGCTTATCGAACCATTTCATTGCTATTAAGAAGACCAGCAGGTCGTGAAGCGTATCCTGGGGATGTTTTCTATCTTCACTCACGCTTACTCGAACGTTCTGCTAAACTTAATGAAAATTACGGCGGCGGTTCAATGACTGCGTTACCAATTATTGAAACGCAAGCAGGTGATATTTCAGCTTATATCCCTACAAATGTAATTTCAATTACAGATGGTCAATTATTCTTAAACCTTGATTCATTCAACAGTGGTGTTCGTCCTGCCGTAGATAGTGGAATGTCTGTATCCCGTGTAGGATCAGCAGCACAAACTAAAGCAATGAAACATGTAGCATCGTCACTAAAACTTGAACTTGCAACGTATCATGAATTATTGAGTTTTGCTCAATTTAGTTCAGATATTGATGAAGCAACGCAAAAAACGATTGACCATGGTCGTCGTTTAACCGAGCTTCTTAAACAAGGTGCGCTTACAAAGACACCACATGAGTTGATGATTATTAGTATGTTCTTAAACAAATATGGCTATCTTGACCAATTAGAGGTTAAAGAAGTTTTAGCGTTTGAGAAACACTTACATGGTCGTTTTGTTCAAACACATGCAGATGTACTCGAACGTATTAAAAAAGACTATGTCTTGGATGATGCGTTAATTGAAGATTTGAAAACAATTATTGATGAAGAAATAAGTGATTTTAAGGCGGCGCATCATGCCTAATACTTCAGGTATAAAAAAACGTATAAAATCCATAACTTCAACTCAAAAAATTACTAAGGCGATGAAACTTGTTTCCTTAAGTAAACTACAACGCTATCGTGACCAGATGAGTGAGTTCAAAGATTACTATGAAGCTGTTACTAAAGTTTCAGAACAATTTATTCATTTTGATGAAGCAATTATTGATGATACACCACGACTTTATCTTGTCGTAATGCCAGATCTTGGATTATGTTCAGCATATACTCAAGGTTTAGCACGGAAACTGTTAGAAGTTTATCGTGAAGAGGACATGGTTATTAGTCTTGGTGCACAAGCCTACGATTTTTTACAAACACGCGGTGTAAACATCATTAATCCTGAGGTATCAAGTGAACGTATTGAACTGCACGATATTATTAAAACGATTAATCCGTTTGTATCAACACATCAAATTGTCGCTATCATACCCGAGTATGAAAATGCGATGACCCTCGAGTTTAAACTTCATATTTTGAATACAAAATCAAGTGGTCGTCGTGATGATGTCATCTATGAACCAAGCTTTGAAGAAGCATCGGAAATGATGATTAAACAATCACTGATGAGTCTCGTTAAATTTACATATCTAACTTCAAAAGTTAGTGAACATACAACACGTCGGATTGCCATGGAAAAAGCAACTGATAGTGCTCAAGATATGATTGACGATCTTGGCCGCAAGTATAATCGAGTGCGTCAAGAGGCAATCACACAAGAAATATCAGAAATTGTTTCTGGAATGGAGGTTTCTTAGATGAAAGGTCGTATCGTACAAATTGTAGGTCCTGTTGTGGATGTTCGCTTTGAAAAAGAGCACATGCCAAAACTATACAATGCTCTAAAAGTAAAACATGAATCAATGGATGTCACTCTTGAAGTGTCACAACATATTGGTAATGATTTAGCGCGTTGTATCTCAATGGGTCCTACCGATGGCTTGTCTCGTGGACTCGAAGTTGAGGATACAGGATTTGCGATCAAAGTTCCGGTCGGAAAAGAAATTTTAGGCCGCATGTTTAATGTATTGGGAGAACCAATCGATGAACAAACATTCAGCACAGAAGGTGTTGAGATGCATGAAATTCATCGTGAGGCACCACCCTTTAAAGATCAACAAACTACAAATACTGTGTTAGAAACAGGTATCAAAGTTATTGATTTACTCTGTCCGTACCCACAAGGTGGAAAAATTGGCCTTTTTGGTGGAGCGGGTGTTGGTAAAACTGTTCTAATGCAAGAATTAATTCACAATATCGCAATTGAACACAGTGGTCTTTCTGTTGTTGCGGGTGTTGGTGAACGTACTCGTGAAGGAAATGATCTATATCACGAAATGAAGGACGCTAAAGTTCTTGAAAATACTGTACTTGTTTATGGTCAAATGAATGAATCACCTGGAGCACGTATGCGCGTTGCATTATCCGCTCTAACGATGGCTGAAAACTTCCGTGATCAAAACAAACAGGATGTTTTATTATTCATTGATAATATTTTCCGATTTACGCAAGCAGGTTCAGAGGTTTCGGCTTTACTTGGTCGTATGCCATCTGCTGTTGGTTATCAACCAACACTTGCTACAGAAATGGGTCAATTACAAGAACGCATCACTTCAACAAAATCAGGATCAATTACATCAATTCAAGCGATTTATGTTCCAGCGGATGACCTTACGGACCCTGCTGCTGCCATTACATTTACGCACTTAGATGCGAAAACAGTGTTGGATCGTAATATTGCAGCTCTAGGGATTTACCCAGCGGTTGATCCACTTGAATCCAGCAGTAATCTTCTATCAGAAGATGTTGTTGGTGCAGAGCATGTTTATGTTGCGACAGAAGTTCAAAAAATCTTGCAACGTTATAAAGACTTACAAGATATTATTGCAATCTTAGGTATGGACGAATTAAGTGAAGATGATAAGTTAACGGTTAACCGTGCGCGTAGGATCCGTAACTTCTTGTCCCAACCGTTCTTCGTTGCGGAAACGTTCTCCGGGATTCCGGGTTCTTATGTGCCAATTGCTGACACAATCCGTAGCTTTAAAGCGATTTTAGAGGGTGAAGTGGATCACTTACCAGAACAAGCATTCTTGTTTGCATCTACAATCGATGACGTTTACCGCAAGGCAGGCGTAACAAAAGAAAATGTTTAATCTAAAAATAGTTACACCAGAGGGAGCATACCGGAGTGTTGATGTGGAATCCATCACACTCCCAACTTCTGACGGACAACGCACGGTGCTCCAAGAACATATGGCAATTGTATTGCCAATTGAAATTGGAACAATGTATACAAAATCGAAAGATGGAAAAGAAAACTTCGCGGTTTCGGAAGGATTGTTTACGTTTGAAAACAATCAAGGAACGCTTTTAGTTGCTACAATTGAGAGCGAAGCAGAAATTGATTTCCATCGGGCTGAACAAGCACGAATTCGTGCTGAAAAGCGTCTGAATGAAAAGAAAGATTATGAAGATGGGCTTGATTTAAAACGTGCTCAACTTGCTCTTATGCGTTCATTATCGAGGTTGAGGTTGAAAAAATGAATCGTAAATTTAAAAAACTTACAATTCCTCAATATATTGCACTTGGTTTCGCACTAACAATTCTTGTTGGTGCGACCTTGTTGTCTTTACCAATATCAAGTCAAAGTGGCCATGCAACAAACTTTTTGGATGCATTATTTACAGCGACATCTGCAGTATGTGTGACCGGTCAGGTTACGCTTAATACCGCAGAACATTGGAACTATTTTGGAAAAACGGTGATCATTACTTTAATTGAAATTGGTGGACTTGGGTTCATGTCAATTATCGTGATGTTTTTTGTCTTTATAGGAAAACGTTTAAACTTACGTCAACGTTTGATTGTTCGTGAAGCCATAAATACGGATAGCTTATCGGATGCACAGTTCTTAATTCGATATATTATTCGATTTTCGCTTACGATTCAAGCAATTGGAGCTGGACTTTTGGCAATTGATTTTATTCCAAGGTTTGGTTTATTAAAAGGTTTATATTTCTCTGTTTTCCACAGTATTTCCGCATTTTGTAATGCTGGATTTGATTTATTTGGGGATAGTTTAGAAGGATTTACTCAAAATCCACTTGTGATTCTCACAATTGGTGGACTTATAGTCGTGGGTGGCTTAGGGTTTATCGTCTGGCGTGATGTGTTATCATATCGACGGAATCGTAAATTACTTATGCATACCAAAATTACACTGATTACAACACTGTCAATCTTAGGCGTAAGTTTTTTACTCTTTTGGTTAAGTGAAAGTCGCAATGGAACCTTTGCGGATTTACCATTCCATATGCAACTTATAAATTATCTGTTTATGGCGATTACCCCGCGTACGGCAGGTTATGCGAATGTTAACTATGCGACGGTTTCGTCAATGGGTATTTTTGTTACAATTCTCTTAATGTTTATTGGTGCTTCAGCGGGTTCAACCGGTGGTGGTGTTAAAGTTACGACCGTAGCTACCATTGTACTCTTTGTTCGTGCCAAGTTAAGAGATGAACAAACACACTTTAAGAATCGATCCATCTCTCATGAAAAAGTAGAGAAGGCGCTCTTAATTGTATTTGCTGGGATTATTATGGTCTTACTTGCTTCACTCATACTTCTGATAACAGAAACGATACCTGAACGTTACGGTATTGAGTATGTGCTGGTAGAAGTATTCTCGTGTTTTGGTACTGTAGGTCTTACAATGGGCCTTACACCAAATCTTACTGTGATTGGTAAAATTGTATTAATCGTATTAATGTTTGCTGGACGTATTGGATTATTAACATTCTTCCTCTCGTTTGGTGGCCGTGCAGAAAAGAAAGAACCGTTAATTCGTTACCCTGAAGGGAATGTCTTAATCGGATAAAGGAGCGAAATAATGACAAATAAAACTGTTGCTATCTTAGGGCTTGGATTATTTGGAGCATCGATTGCGAAAACATTAGCGCGACATAAAGTTGATGTTATTGCGATGGATTCGAAAATGGAACGTGTTGAAGAAGTAGCGAATTTAGTGGAGCATGCTGTTCAAGCTGACTTCACCAAACTTGAACAACTCGAAGCTGCGGATGTCGCGAATGCGGATATCGCTATTATAGCGTCGGGAGAACGTTTGGAATCCACAATCTTAGGTGTTCTGAACCTTAAGAAGCTTGGGTGTAAGCATGTTATTGTGAAAACAAAAAATATGGATTACTATGAAGTTTTGAAAAAAGTGGGTGCTGACCGTGTCGTGTTACCCGAAGTTGAAATGGGTAAACGACTGGCAAATGAAATTGCGAAACATAGTGTAATAGATGCCTTGAGAATTGATGATCGATACAATATTGTCGAGATTCATGCACTTTCATCATGGTATGGTAAAAGCATTAACGACTTAAACCTTCGTCAAGAGTATGGATTTAATATTCTTGGTATGAAGTGTGATAATAATCAAGAGTTTCAAATTCTTGTGAGTCCAGAATATAAAGTGCGTGAAGGGGATCTCTTCTTTGTACTTGTCGAAGAAAAAGACTTACAACGCTTTAATGATCTAGAGGACCACAATGAATAAGAATCGGGACAATTTTTAAAAAGATTGTCTTTTTTTATGCAAATCACTTTACTATTATACCGTAGGGGGTATAATAGAGTCATAAGGTAAATAACCAAAAGGAGTGTAACAATTATGGCATTACATATAACAGATAAAGACTTTAAAGAACAAACTTCAGAGGGACTCGTATTTGTAGACTTCTTCGCTGAGTGGTGTGGACCATGTAAAATGCTTGCACCTGTAATTGATGAACTTGCAGAAAAATATGAAGGTAAAATCAAAGTTGCGAAACTAGATATTGATGAAAACCGCCAAACTGCAACGGAATTTAATGTTATGAGTATACCAACAATGATCTTGTTTAAGGATGGCGAACCTGTTGAAAAAATCAGTGGATTCCAACCAAAACAAGCACTTGAAAAATACTTAGACAGTAAAATATAATTGTAAAGATATGATATAATGTGGCCGATGCCACATTATATTTTTTAGGAAGGGTATCAGTATGTATAAAACTATTATGACCCCAGAATTAGAGTCACAGTTAAATCGTAACGAAAGTTTGAATATCATTGATGTTCGGGATGTGTGGGAGTTTGAAAGTGGTCATATTAAAGGCGCACTTAATATTCCACTTGGTGAATTGGCGGATCAGTATACGAAACTTTCGAAGGACAAGATGTATCATATAATTTGTCTAACCGGTCAGCGTTCTCAAGAAGCATCTCGTTTTCTTTCGGCTCAAGGATTTCAAGTTGTGAATGTAATGGGTGGTATGTCGATTTATAAGGGAGCGATGTCACAATGACATGTGAAAAACAATTATTAAACCGTTTAAAACGAGCTGAAGGACAAATACGAGGTGTTACGCGTATGCTTGAAGAAGGCGAGAGCTGTCAAGATGTCTTGGTTCAATTAACGGCTGTACGATCAAGCGTTGATCGTATTATTAAACTGATTGCAGTAGACAATCTACTGGATTGTGTCGATGAATCGGGTCGTGATCATGAACGCGTTCAAGATGCAATCAATCTCATCGTTAAGTCTCGATAACGAGATACAATAAAATAAAAGCACCTATGCAGTAGGTGCTTTTATTTTACATGTTGTATTATTGATTTCATAACGTGTCCAGACAAGTCCGAGAAGGATTAGTACTAATGAAAGTAATTTGTACGGAAGTCCGGCTAACGGAAGGGCCATGACTGAGAAGGCAATTCCGATGTTTGCGAAAAATGCAATAACACAAGGGGTACATCCGTAGGTAAGAATTCCGAATAGAATGGATACAAAGCTGAGATTTGCACCTTTACTTTCGATACCTTTAAGATCTACCATAATAGTATTTAAAACCATTAAGAGGCCACTGAGAAGTGCCATTAATAGATTTATAAATACATTGATAATAACGAGATACATACCATATTCAAGTATCATCTCACGGTAACTGAGGTTGAAGGAATCAATAAGCGTATAGATTGCGAGAAAGAAAATCGAAAATAACGCAAGTTTCATCAACGACCTCGGTGACTTAAGTTTCTGTAATGCTTCATTAAACATCATAGTTCACCTCTTATTATTACAAAACCATTATACCACAGGGGGTATATATATAAAGGATTATGCTTTTATTCGCTCATGAAGCATTTAATATTTGACATCACCTTGCTGGGGTGGTATCTTTTTAGAAAGCGCATTCAGATGCATGTATTTATAAGGAGGCGAAATCATGAAATGCGATCAAATAGAACTAAAGAGTCAGGAAGATGAACTTCCGTGTAGCTCTAATAATAAAGCAATAAGTATTCCGAAAGTTAAGGGTCATATACTAAGCGGATGTTTTGGTGATGATCTTCGAGCTGAAAGGCACTTATCCAGGGCTCAAAAACAAGGGAATACAGATTGTGATCGATCGCAAAGGCAAGGTTTCGATGTGAATCTGGAATGTCCAATAAAAACTCAATTGGATGAACTCCATGAATGGTGTCAGGGTAAGTTATCGGGTCATTTTTCACCCCGATATCAAGTTTTATCCTTTACACAATTTAACCCCAAAACGAAAACCATAAGTGTTCGTAATAATTTTAAACACTTAGATACGAAACGTGCGGTGTTTCGGTCGTGTGTGCTTAAGGATGGGCACAGAATTTTAGGATCGGACGCAACCGTAACAATCGCTGCTGGGGTTGGTGAAATGCAAGAAGTAACTTTAAACACCCCAAGTTTTTATGAATTTGATGCAATGTATCACCTAAATCTTTACGTTAAAGACCCTTACACAGATGATGATGTGTTGTGTCATCAATTGCGTCTTCATCATTTGGTGAAGCAAGAGGTTTTAATGGCGGATGTTTATGCTGCCATCGAAGTTGTAGAGACGCAGAAGCGTTGTGAAGTTCATGGTGAGCATTTCTCCCTATCGTTTCATAAAGAAACGGGTTTTATGGATTCGTATTTTTATCACGGTGAATCATTGCTGAGTCAGCCGATGAGTTTATTGTGTAATCGTGGCCCCATGAATTATGAAGATAATGAACACTGGCATTCATTCACGCGTGAATGGTCGCAGGAGGCCGTTGAATCGACGACACAGCATTTTTCAATTGTAGTTGTAAATGATTCGCGTGTTCGCATTACGATTCGTAGTGTGCTTGCAAATGGTTCTGTAGTGCATACAATTTATAAAGTCTATGCAGATGGTCGTGTTTGGGTGCGTCAAACGTTTAAACCCTCAAGCCATTCCGGACTCTCGATGATTGGATTTAAGATTCCACTCGGACAGTCCTATAGCGAATTTCGTTACTTTGGCAAAGGTCCGCATGCAAATTATCAAAATCTAAATGATGATCTAGGTTTAGCTGTTTATCAAGAACTTATCGAAGAAGTGAGTTCAAAGACATTTAAGAATCATACTCAAGTTTTTTGGGCATCATTGACGAATTCATCACAACGTGGTGTGATGATCAAGTCAGATCGATTACCGCTGAATGTTGGTGCATGTAGAAGTGATGATGACTGTGTAGCGTGTATCGTGGCAGTTGATGTTGTAGGGTGGTTATCAAAGCACGATCCTCAGTTTATGGATGTTCACCGGGAGTATCATTATGAATTTGAGATGGTTCCGGTCACTAAAGGACAAGAAGATGTTTATTACAAGGTTAAGATGATATAAAAAAAACATGCCAATTGGCATGTTTTATTTTTTTGAGGTTTTAAATGCTCTCCAACTTCCTTCTGGAAGAAGAATTGCTTCATCAAACCGTACATCTTGATCTTTAAGATTATAGAAGTAAACGCCCAATTCAACCATTTCACCGTTTTCTTTGGTAATGGTAGAGGGAATGCGTTTATATTCATCATCATCACGTCCATTAAAACCTTCCATCGCATCAATATCATCGATAATGAGACTGAGGTCTTTAACTGTAATGATTTCACCCCAAACCTTGGTGTTGCCTTCTTGGAGAAGTGCTGGATAGCCTTTATAAGGCATATCATACAATGTTCCGAGAACATAAGCTTTTTCAATTGAAACAACATGTCCATCGACATATTTATCAAAATTAAAGAACCCTTCCATTAAAGATCCATAAACAAACATTTGATTATTCATTAGCTGATTGCGCCACCTTGAATTTTGTGATCTTCTTTAACCGTTACGGCTGTAGCGATACATACTTCTAAGCCCTTAGCGATTTGTTCTAAAGTTAAGCTTGGTGCAGTAGGTTTATCCATAACTTGTTCTGTTGCGAAAGGAACATGAATAAAGCCACCGCGAACATTAGGATATTTTTTATCAACTAAATAGAGTAATCCATACATAAGATGATTACATACAAAGGTACCTGCTGTGTTTGAAACACTTGCGGGAATTGAAGCTTGCTTCATATTCTCAACCATTGCTTTGATTGGTAATGTAGCGAAATATGCTGCTTTACCATCTTCAAAGATTGTTTCATCAATCGGTTGATTGCCTTCGTTGTCTTTAATACGAGCATCATCTTGGTTGATGGCTACACGTTCAGGTGTAACCCCAAAACGATTTCCAGCTTGACCAACACAGATGACAATGTCAGGTTGATGTTTAGCCATCGCTTCATCTAATACCTCAACCGATTTGTTGAAGACGGTTGGAACTTCGAGTTTAAGTACTTCGGCCCCTTCGATTGTATCAGGGAGTAATTTAACTGCTTCATAAGCAGGATTCATTTTTTCCCCACCAAATGGATCAAAACCTGTAATTAAAACTTTCATAGATACGTCCTCCTTCAATAATTTTTTAGAAAGCTAAGAAATACATCAAGAAGATATGGATTACGAGCATAATAAGAGCCATAGGTGCTTGATATTTAATAATAGAATATTGTGATTTTGTTTCAAGAAGTGCAGCTGGAACAATATTAAAGTTCGCAGCCATTGGTGTTAGTAAAGTACCACAGAAACCAGCTGTCATTGCAAGCGCACCTGCAATCAGTGGATTTGCACCTTGAGCAAATACAAATGGAATTCCAATTCCAATTGTAATAACGGTAAATGCCGCAAAAGCATTACCCATAATAATTGTAAAGATGGCCATACCTACACAGTAAGCAACAACACCCGCAAAGATGTTTCCATTAGGAATAAAGCTACCAAGTAGTGTCGCAATTAAACTACCAACTCCCGCTGTTGTAAAGACAACACCTAGGGCTGAAAGCAATTGCGGTAAGATACTGAATGAACCCATTGTACGCATAAGGCGTGTTGCGTCATCCATAACACCTTTAGGTTTTGTTTTTGTAATAATAAAGGTTGCGATTAATCCACATGCTGCAGACAATCCAATTGCGATATACCCGAGAACACCAGCACTAACACCTGGTGCAACTTTTGGTAAGACAAAGGAGAATAAGAATGCTCCAATCGCAATAAATACAGAAGGAATAAAGATTTTAAAACCAATTCGATCTGATTGTTCATCACGGAAATCTTGAGAAATTTGCTCAATATCTCCAATATTAACGGTCTTCATAAATGAAAGGACTCCAAGTGCTAACACAAGTAACCCGTTAATTTTATTAGGAATGTATTTTCCTAACATAAATAATACGGCTAAAATAATCCAAAATGATGCGGCACCGTATTTGCGGTTATCATCAATATTGCGATATGCTGAAATTGCAGTTGCGATAAAAATACAACCAACAACCATATACCACATTTCTAAGAATAATTCCCAAAAATTAGCTGTCATAATTATTTAGCCCCTCTCTTAATGCGACGATCTAACAGAACTGTTTGAACGCCTCCAAGTACTAGAGCAATTACAAAGACTGGAACGCTCCAAAGTGCGATTCCTTGGTGTGTTACGTCATAACCTTGTTCAACAAGTGTTTCAACAATTAAGATAACACCACTTGCATAAGGGAATAAGTTTTGACCAAAGAAGTTACCATAGTTTTCAGCAGCAGCGGCACCTGCTTTAATTTCTTCTTCCTCTGCAACGGATAATGCGGAACCTTTTTCTTGAATTCCAGCACCCTCAGCCATTGGATGAATCAATGGACGGACAAATTGAGGATGTCCTCCTAAACGTAATGCACCAGCAGCGGCACATTGGCGAATTAATTGGTAAACCCAAATAACACGGCCTGCTGTAAGAACTTTCATTTTTTGAATAAGTTTTACAGCTTGTTCTTTTAATCCATAACGCTCACATACCCCAACTACCGGTAGCGTTAAGACAAAGATCGTTAAACCACGGGACTTAACAAAGTTAGAACCCAGTGTTTCTAAAATCTCACCAATGTTCATACCACCAATTAAAGCAGTAACAACAGCAGCGACTAAAACAACAGCGATTGAATCAATTTTCATTGCAAATCCAACAACAATAATAAGAACTCCAACTAGGAGCCAAAGATTAACAGTATCGACCATACACTTCTCCTCTCGTATAGATTTAACTATACGTAAGATTATAAAATGAAACAGGATTCATTACAACTAAAAGACGACGGTATTTTCAGGATTCAACCCATCAACTTCCAAAAACAAGATAAAATATAGTCAAATTGAAGACAAATAACACACCTTAATTCAAGAAAAGAGGCTTTAAACAGGGTAGATTAGACGGTTTCAAAGATTTTCAGATTGGAATGATTGATAAACTGAAAAAATAAATCAAAATAAATGTAAGAAAACGAAAAATGCAAGTTTGCACACATGATTTTCACGTTTAAATCACATATAAATGATATGATTTATTAGATAAAAAAGAAGTATTTTGGATTCATGCAGAATTTATGCATGATAAAATATTTCAATTGATAAGAAAGAGGTGTTCGACATTAACGAGAAACAAATTAATGAGACAGAAGAAGTAGTAGAAAAGGAAGTAAGAGAGCCTGAATTTTCGCGACATGATTTTGGATGGGAAAGTCTTGCTTCTGTGGAAACGTCTCGACAAAACCAATTAATTTCAGAAGTATACAGTGTTATGAGTACAGGGGATGATGAACGCATTGAGTTCGTTAAGAAAGAATGGGAATCTTTATCTGAAGAAGGCATAGATCAAGATTTAGAAGATAAATTTAAAACAGCACTTGATCAATATGAACATCGTCAAGAACGACTCGAAAGTGCACGTTCCATTAAAAAAGATTTAATTGAACAAGCCGACCAACTAAAAAAATCTACAGACTGGAATAAAACAGCCGTTAAATTACAAGAACTTCAAAAACAATGGAAAGAAGCCGGATTTGCGGGTCAAGACGTAGATCAAGAACTTTGGGAAAAATTCCGTGCGATAAATGATGAGTTCTTTGATGCTCGCAGTGCACATTTTGAAGAAATGACGGTACTTCGTAAAGATGCGAAAGCATTGAAAGAAGCCTTAATTGTCGAAGTAGAAGCAATTAAAGATTCAACCGAATGGAAAGAAACATCGGATGCAATGCGCGATTTAATGACACGTTGGAAAGAAGCTGGATTCGCTGGTCGTGAACATGAAGATCGTTTATGGGAAGAATTTAACGGTCATCGTCAAAATTTCTATCAAAAACAACGAGAGTTCTTTGACGGATTACGTGCTGAACAAGATAACGCACGTGAGAAAAAAGAAGCGATTATCGAAAAGGCTAAAGATCTTGTACAAGCATTCAACGATGCAACCACACGTGAAAATATGGAAGCACTGTTTAATGAATGGAAAGAAGCAGGACATAGTGGTCGCGATCATGAACCAAAACTTTGGGATACATTTAGAAGTATTCAAGATGATTTCTATGCACGCATAAAAAATCGAGATTTTAATCGACAAGAATCGCGTCGTAATGAAATCGAAGAAGAACTTGAACTGCTCGATGTTCGTTGTGATGCTTTAGAAGAACTCAATGAAAAAATTAAAGTTAAGATTGCAAGTCTTGAAGGTCAAGCAAAAACAAATGATTCTGAAACGTTACAAGAAGAAATTGCAGGTCTTAAAAACAACTATGAAGAGAACGAAGCAAAACTTGACGAATATGTTCGTGAACAAGCAAAACTTCAAAATGAATTAAATCGAATCTTCTAGTTTTAACCACTCTTGCATGAGTGGTTTTTTTATGGTCTAATAGACATGAAAAGAGGATTATATGAAAAATAAATTATTGAAAATAACCTTAGTTTTTCTTTGCGCATTCTTAGGATTTGCGGGAGGGCACATGGCCCAAAAGCTATCCTTTACATATAGTATTGGTCCCCTGAATATTTTTCTTGCGTCGATGGGCTTTATAATATTAAGTTTTATAATCCATATTGTGATGCACGAAACAGGTCATCTTATCTTTGGTCTCATTACGGGTTATCAATTTATTCTGATTCGTTTTTTCTCATTGACACTAATCAAAACAAATAACGGATATAAATTGAAATCGCTCAAAATTCCAGGTACTGCCGGACAGTGTTTGATGATGCCGCCTAAAACAATGAACGAAAACTTTCCTACCCAACTTTATAATTTTGGAGGTCTTATTACAAACGGTGTAATTTCACTCGTGGCACTAGCAGTTCTTGTATTACTTCCTGTTGGTCCTTATATGCAAATATTTCTAACCTTACTAATTCTCTTGGGGATATTCGCTATTCTGATGAATGGACTTATTATCGAAGATACACCCAATGATGGTTACAATGCATCCCTTTTAAGACATCGCTCAGAGTTACGCCCCTATTTCTGGTTACAGCTTTACGTTATTGGGATGAAAGCACAAGGAAAAGGGTATGATGAAATCAACCCGAGTTTTATCAAATCGATTCCACTTCAAGATTGTGACAATCCAATCGGTTTAACGGCACAACTTATTTATATCGAATCGTTGAAGTCAAATTATGACCGTATTGAAGCATATGAAGCGCTTAAGGATCTCGAAATGATCCCAATTCAAAAAGTATTTGTGGACCTTGATCATGCTTCCTGTTTAATGTTAGAAGGGGAGATTGTGGAACCCACCCCGATGATGAATACTATTGTGAAGAAAATCAAAGGGAATCCAGATTGTTTGAAATTCGAATTTTTGAAAGCGTTAGTGATTGAGAAGGATGAAGTTCGTGCTTCGCAAATTCTTCAAAACTTCAATAAAGAAACCAAAAACTATCCATACCGTCACGATGTCGCATTAATATATAAAGAACTCGTTGATTTTGAAAATGAGTATCGTCATGGAAGCGTTTGAGAAAATGATTCGTGGAGAAATGTATCGAAGCGATGACCCAACATTAAAGCAACTCAACTTAAAAGCAATAGAGTGTACGATACGTGCAAATCAAGAAGCAAATGGCACTGTACGCTCGGATATTTATCGAGAAATACTTGGTAGTGCACCTGAAACCTTTTGTATTTGTCCTGGCTTCGCATGTGACTACGGTGTAAACATTCATCTAGGAAATCATTTTTTCGCAAATCATAACTGTGTCATGCTTGATGTCTGTGAAATTCGATTTGGTGATCACTGTATGTGCGGACCCAATGTCCAAATTTATACAGCTACCCACCCGCTTGACCCTTCTACACGAAGTTCGGGATGGGAGTATGGAAAACCAGTCAGTGTTGGAAACAATGTGTGGCTAGGTGGAGGTTGTATTCTATTACCAGGCGTTTCGTTAGGGGATAATGTAGTGGTCGGAGCGGGAGCTGTTGTCACACAGAGTTTTGGTGACAATGTCGTTCTTGCTGGAAACCCTGCGAAAATTATTAAAACAATCAAATAAAAAAGTCCGTAATGGACTTTTTTCCTAAATTCAAATCTCAACCGCACCACCCAAGGTGCGGTTGTTTTTGTATAATAAAAGGAGCCCACCCGACTAAAAGGAGCTCCCATATGAAGTATAAACAATTAGATAAAAAAATGAAAGACCAAATTGATATTCTATTAAGCATCGGCTACTCTATGCGCAAGGCAGCACGTAAACTCAATATATCTCATTCTACGATTTCTAGATATAAAAATAATGTCTATAAGAAACGAACGATTGATATTCGAGAAAAATATTCCCACCTAATCGAATATCTGCATTCTCACTATGATCCTAAAGTTCATTCGGTAGAAGTATGCTTGAGTAACTATAAACGATATCATCCATATAAACCGTGTGTTTCATCGCAGCAAGTCTATAACTGGATTAATCAAGGTAAACTTGATATAAAACCAAATAGAATGTGCTATAAACGTCGAAAACGTAAAAAGAGAATTAGTGGAATGATGAATCACTTGAGATGGAACTTGGAAGAGAAAACAGTACTTCCAATTAGCCTTAGACCTAAATACATTGAGAAACGTAACGAGATTGGCCATCTCGAAATCGACTCTATAATCGGTAAGAAACATGAATCTGCAGCGATTATATCCATTGTAGACCGCTGCTCAAGAATGACCTGGCTTATTAAAGCAGAATATCGATATGACTATTACACATCAAACTTAATTCGAAAATTTATTGAAGAGAATAATATAACCACGAAATCGATAACAGTAGATAATGGACTTGAATTTAAAACATTAGGAATTACAGCCAAGCGGTTGGGTGTGAAACTATATAAGTGTGATCCATACTGTTCTTTTCAACGTGGAACCAATGAACGAGCGAATGCAATAGTAAGAAGGTTTATACCAAAAGGTAAATCAATGTATGATATAGCGCAACAATATCTTGATGATATTTGCTTCAAAATTAACTCAATGCCGCGAAAAATATTTGACTTCAAAACGGCCTATGAGATAGACTTTAATAAAAGTAAAAGTGGTGCGGTTGAGATTTGATAAAAGAAAAAAGTCCGTAATGGACTTTTTTAGTAGGCAGGTTCTTCAAAGTATTGTTTTCCAATTTCATTAAAATAGAATTGCTGACATTCTTTATCATTTAAAAGGGAATCAATATAGTGATGTAAGTCATTCACTTCATCCTTTTCATGAATACTCATGCAAGATTCATAGTTTGAATAAAAACCGTTTTTTGTAAAATTGAGGGAACCAATAAAAGCAACATCATCCACGACATACAGTTTTGTATGTAGCTTTTGATAGCGGTTGGTTTTCCAAATAGAGATTGGCATATTGGGTTCGTAAGCGTAGCTATAAATGGGTGTCTTATGAACGTGGTCGAAATATTTGAAATTTGCGGTGAAAAGCGCCACAACAGCAATCATTTCAAACCAAAAACCAACAGTTCCTTTAAGTGTTAGTGCATGCGCTAAAATAATAAAATTAACGAAACACCATCCTAATGCAATCAAACGTCCCATACGTTTCTTTCGTAATGCTTCATCACTTTTAATGCGTGTTTGGGTGAACAGGGTGTGCGCCAAATCTTGATTTGCTTTTTGACCTTGTTTATAATCCCATGTGAATACTAAACCCGTAGCGATCCCTGCTTGATGTTGTTTAATTAACTTTTGTACATAATCCTTATTTACATAAGGGGATACAATCTTAATTGTTTGTTTACTTTGATTAAAACGTGTCATAATTTCTTTTCCGGCACCTTTACCAATATAAAGATCCCCATCGACACGACTTAAATTTATATGATTAGACACAATAAAATCTCCTTTAATAACGATACACATCATAAATAAGGAATTGATGACTTACAAGTTTATCCTCTCAATCACACAAAAAACGAGTATTAAGTAGTCAAAAATATAGATACACAAAATAAAAAAGCCATCATACGATGGCTTTATGCTTAACTCGATTTAAAAGTTTTTGTGAATCAATGGTTTCGATTTCATTAGCATCTATATAAAGCAGATTCGTTAACGTTTCTGTTTCAGTAAAGTCTAACTTAGGACGAACCCGTTTGAGTGCTTTCTCAATTTTATGAATTTGGTCAAAAGGATCCAATGCATCATTGGTGATGATTTCTTTACAAACAATATAATGATAAAGAAGTTCCTTCTGGTCTCGTTTTGGAAATAACTCAAGGAGTACGTTTTGAATCATTTGCTTTTGTTGCTCACCGCGTGGAAAAACCTGTTTTAGATATTTTTCGCGATCACGATCGAGATCTGCTTTAGGACGAAAATTAAACCAATTATCAATACTCATGGTATCACTTCCTTTTAATCTATTATATCACGCTTCAAAGCTTTATACTGTTTTCTTAATTTTTTTAGTGCCCAATCGTAATGCGATGAGGTGGCGCTTATAAAATAAGCACCTAAGGTTGTTGTTTTGGTAAATGGGTATACCTTTCTATCAAATAATGATTCTTGCGTATGGTTATGTATACGACTCACAACTTCCGCATGGGTATTTTGAATTTCCGTAAGTGCATCTTCCAAGGAGGTATTTTGGTATGCTTCCCAGATTTTGTAATTTAGTTCCGGTGTTGTTTTCCATGTGAATCCTTTTGCGGGAATATCAGGCATTCCATTTTCTATAACACCGATTTGATACCATTGGATCATCATTTTATGCCATTCAATGAGATGACATAAAACATCTCGTAAGTTACGATCTCGATCTTCGAGTATGAATGTGGCATTTCGTTCTTCTTCGCTTAAAGAATCGATAAATTCATTTAATTTATTAAAGTTTTCAGATGCTGCTTCGAGCAATGTTTCTTTTGTTTGTGGACGTGCCATGATTTTCTTCTCCTTTTTAAATTATCTTTTATTCAAGATTGAGACTTGCGTTTTCGTAGTCCATGATAGTGCTTTTTACAGACCCACCAAGATGTTGTTCAACATATGTTGCAAGGTGTTGGGTAGCCTTCTCTAAATCGTCGCGACGCGTTGGATCGACACACTCAATAATTAAGAATGCATGCGTTGTGTCATCCGTTAACATGGTGCGTTGACCATCACGCCAATTCCAACAACGACAGACTGCACCAACATCATCAACGTATGCGATTTCTCCCGGAAGTGTATTATCGGGTTCTGTATCACCCAGAGCCATAAAAGGATCATTTCCTTGCGTTTTAATTAATCGCAAAGACCCTACAAACGTATCGATGTCTTCACCACCACATGGAAGCCCATACGTCAGCGAGATTATCAACAAGGGGATTGATCGAACCAACCGTATTTCCCTTAGAAACCCGCTTCAACAAGGCCTCAATCGATACACGTGCACCCTTTTTGGTTTTAAACTTTTGATATGCGTCACGCCATACGGAAACAACAGTATTTTGACTTAAAACATCTTCTGTAAGATACTTCTGAGCGTCGTGATGACTCTCGTCAAGAAATTTAGAAATTGCAGTCATTGCTTCAGAATTAAGATCTTTGTTTTGGACATCGTGTGCAAGCACAATTCCAAAGCAAGCATCAGGAAATAAAGACCAAAAATCATCAGATATTTTAAATTGTTTCATGGAAGTTCCTTCTTTCTATATGATTATTATAATACATTGGTGTGAAGGGGAGCTTGTAAATGTGATGAAAAAAGGAAATCATGTTCCGAAGACGTTTAAAACAATAAAAAAACTTGATATAAAAACAAGTTTTTAGCTAGAGATAAGCGTGTATTTGCGCATAAGCGATTGGAATCGTTTTAAGTATTGTATCTGTTAGTGCATCAAGATCTTCAAAGTTTGGATGGGTTACCAAATTCATCGAAACGATAAACCACTGAGGCATCTCATCAAAATGGTTAAAGGGCGAATCTTTCAACAAGTTCCAATACTTTTCTTGAATCGGTTTTGTCCGTCCCATAAGCCAAAGTTCAAAGGCCATCGCTTGATGATTTAAGATTAAGCCCAGCTTTAAACCCTGTGACCGAAGAAAATCATCGTCAAAATAAAAATAAGTATAATCGAGATAGCCATTAAGAACGGATTTCGTTGAAAATGAATCAAGTACGAAATTACGCTGGATTTGGTTCATCGTGTCGATTAAAAATTTATACGTAGAAGGCATGTCGTTATCATTGATGCTTTCTTGGTATTGAAGGATGCGCTTATTTATAGAAGTTTTCATAGTAATCTCCTTTATTCAAACTATAGCAAATCCTTTATTCAAACTATAGCAAATCCTTTTTTATAAAACAATTAACAAATAAAAGATCAAAAAAAAGTCATTACCGAAGTAATGACTGTGATTTAATAATTGGTGCGGGCGAGAGGACTCGAACCTCCATGCCGAAGCGCTAGATCCTAAGTCTAGTGTGTCTGCCAATTTCACCACGCCCGCGTATTCACTTTGTATTGCTAATAGATTATAACAAGCCATTTCTAAGAATGCAATACCCAAATTCAATAAAAATAAAAAAAGAATGAAAATATAAAAAAAGCGGTTAAAAACCGCTTAAATAGTGATTATACGTACACAATTTTGATTTCGCCAAGGGTTACATCGCCGGTTAAAGTTAATGTAGGGCCATCAACGATTGTATTTCGATGGGGATCACTGACACTCGCTAGCGTATTATCAATATTATTAATAACGTTGATATTATAGGGAATAAACAATTTTACTTGTCCAAATGCGCAACTCACTTCAAGTTGTGCTCCTGCAGGGTTAAATTGAGCCTGATCAAAATAGATTGATAATGACGCAAAAGTATTATCGATATAGCCACCCGTAAAGTTTTTCGAGCGGATATATCGCGTACGATCCGTAAACAATGCTTCGATATTTATAAAGTCGGCATGGTCGTCATCGCGATAACCGCTACGACTCTGCTGTGATCCGGTGTGATATTCGTATTGATTACCATCTTCATCCGTTGCATAACTTGTACTTTCACGATATGACTCATACTTTTGATAGTTCACGTGACGTTTGCGTCGTTTAAAGATCACAGAGAGACCAACCGCTAGGAACGTACTTGCCCAAAATAAAGTGCCGCCATTTCCGTGAATATTAAAATAAACACGGTTAATCCAAAGCGCCAGAGTAAGTGGGTAAACAATCCCGAAGAAATTTAACTTAGGCATATTTGAGATTGCGAATGCTACTAAAGCTACCGTAAATGCAATCTTGAATGCATTGGGACCAAAACTATAAAGATTAAATGCGCTACCAAATAAGCCAAATGCCAGTAATACTAAGACAAATCCCCAGAAATAATCATTTTTTTTCATTAGATACTCTCCTCCTTTAATCGTTGTTTAATCTGTTGGAAATACATTCGTGATACATACGTTATCTTATGACTGTTATAGAATTGAACACTTCGAGATGATGTAATATTCCGTTCAAGTGAATCAATCTGATTAAGATTCACAATACTTGATTTGGATGCTCGCATAAATGAAGTAGGTAAGGATGCTTCTAATTCATACAGGCGATAGTGTGTACGAAATGAATCTTTTGCCGTATGGACATAAACCGCGTCGTCTTCAGTCTCGAAGAAACAAACTTCATCAAGACCAAGTGTAATATCTTTACCACGGTGAACCGCATTTATCGATAGCGTATCCAAGGTATTAATCATTTTCTCAATTTGAGGTGTCATTTCGCGACACTCCAAAACAATATCTTCTTCAAGATTTGGATTAATAATAACCTTTATATTCACAGATGTTCCTCCTGACTCTATTATAAATAATTATAATCGAATCGATACAAAAAAAGGGTAAGATGTCATAAATAAACCTTAAGTTGTTATTTGCGAATTGATCTTAAGAGCTCAATCTCTGCTTTATAACCATCGTTATCATCTTGTGGAGTTTCTAGATAAAACGGAAGATGACGTAATTTGGGATGGTTTATAATTTTTTCGAATGTTTCCAACCCTATTGATCCTTGACCGATTTTTTCGTGGCGATCTTTGTGAGACTTAAAGGGATTTTTACTGTCATTGATATGAATCGCATGTAGTTTATCTAAACCAACAACTTCATCAAAGTGTTCGATAACACCATCTAAATCATTCACGATATCATAACCGGCATCATAAATGTGGCATGTATCCCAACATACACCAATTTTTTCTTTAACCTTCACTTTTTCAATAATTGCACCAATTTCTTCAAAAGTGCGACCGACTTCAGTTCCTTTACCTGCCATCGTTTCAAGTAAGACAATTGTTTCTTGATTTGGGTCTAAGACGCGATTCAACATATCAGAAATCATAACAATCGCCGGTTCAACACCTTGTCCTACATGACTTCCCGGATGGAAGTTATAAAGACTGCCTTTGATATGGCTCATACGAGACAAATCATCAAGCATGAGTTCTTCTGCATAATCACGCGTATAATCCTTATTACTGCAAGGATTCATCGTGTATGGTGCGTGCGCAAGAATGTGTTTGAAATTGTTTGCTTCAATTAAAGTATTAAGTTTTCCTAAATCCTCGAGATTAAGGGGCTTTGCTTTTCCGCCGCGAGGACTTCGCGTGAAGAACTGAAACGTATTGGCATCAATACGAAGTGATTCATGTCCCATTGCTTCATAACCTTTCGCAAATGAGAGATGACAACCTAGATAAAACATAAAAATTCCTCCTTATATATACGTATCGTATCAAGATGCATCGCAGACTACAATCTTAAAGCAAATAACTATACTTTAGAAAGGGATATTGATAGAGTTTAATAAAGAGGTGATGACATGGAATTAAGTGGTAAAAGAGTTTTAACCATCGTGAGTGATGATTTCGATGATCTTGAATTGTGGTATCCAATTCTACGACTTCGTGAAGCGGGTGCGCACGTTGATATAGCAGCTGAACTTAGTGGAACGACTTACCGTGGAAAATACGGTCTGTCGGTTGTGAGTGATTTAAAGTTTTCGGATGTGGATATTACGCGCTATGATGGTCTTGTGATTCCGGGTGGATGGGCACCAGATTATCTTCGTCGATTGGATCCAGTACTGGATTTTGTGAAGTATATGGACAGCAATAAAAAGGTAATTGGTCAAATTTGTCATGCTGGATGGGTTTTATCATCTGCTGGAATTTTAAACGGAAAAACGGTAACCAGTACACCAGGCATTAAGCATGATTTAATGTATGCGGGAGCACATTGGGTTGATGAACCGGCAGTTCGAGATGGTCACGTTGTATCAGGAAGACGACCACCCGATTTACCGATTTATTTACCGCTACTTATTGAAGCACTCAAAGACTGATCGAAATCAGTCTTTTTTTTTGAATAAAACGACACTATCTTGCTTTTAATTTCGAAATTAAAGTTGTTTAGCGTCGTTTTTTTAATGACTACCGTTAAATTTGAACTTTTACGGATAGCTCTACACTCATAAACTTCGTTATTTTGAGCAAGATAGTGTTAACGGTGCTTATGGAGTTTGTGAAACCATGACATAAATGAAAAAGGGTTTTATTTGAACTAAGTTCACTTACAAGTGAGTATTTTTAGATTTGAAGTGACCTAAATAATTTTGTGAAAAAAGTCTGTGAATTCTCAAACTAGTATGTTTTGAAGCAATTAAGCACAAGTGTGTACAAGAACAAGCCCAAAAAGGATGTGAAAAATAAAACGTATTGTACTAAGTTTGATATAATATGCGTGTAATACAAATAAGATATTGGGAATCAAACCCGAGAATAAGGAGGTATCTTAATGTATAATCAATGGAAAGGCTTCAAAGGAAGCTATTGGAAAGAAAACATTGATACTCGTGATTTTATCAAAAATAACTACACAGAGTATACTGGTAATGATGAGTTCTTAGAAGGACCAACTCAAAATACGTTGGATCTTATGGAACAACTCGAAGAAATGAATGCTGTACAACGTGAGAAAGCTGGCGTTTACAACATGGATACTAAAATTGTATCTACTGTAAGTTCACATGGTCCTGGTTACATGAACAAGGATAAAGAACAAATTGTTGGGTTCCAAACAGATGAACCATTAAAACAAGCGTTTATTCCTTTCGGTGGAATTGGAATGGCTGTGAAGGCTCTTGAAAGTAATGGTTATGAACCTGATGAAGAGTTAGTACATATCTTTACAAAATGGCGCAAGACACATAATCAAGGGGTATTTGATGTTTATACACCTGAAATGCGTGCAGCACGTAAGAACAAAATCATTACAGGTCTTCCAGATGCTTACGGACGTGGACGTATTATCGGTGATTACCGTCGTATCGCACTTTATGGTATTGATCGTCTTGTTGCTGGTAAGAAAAACGATTTAGCACATACAGGTTACAAAACAATGACGGATGATGTAATTCGTCTTCGTGAAGAAATCAGCGATCAAATTCATGCATTAGCAGAAATTAAAGAAATGGCTGCTTCTTACGGATTTGATATTTCACAACCTGCAGGAAATGCTAAAGAAGCAGTTCAATGGTTATACTTTGGTTACTTAGCAGCAATCAAAGAAAATAACGGGGCAGCGATGTCTATTGGACGTATCTCAGCATTCCTTGATATCTATATCCAACGTGATTTAGACAATGGTGTGATTACTGAAAAAGAAGCACAAGAACTTATTGACCACCTCGTAATGAAATTACGTATGGTTAAATTTGCACGTACACCTGAATACAATGCATTGTTCAGTGGTTACCCAATCTGGGCAACATTATCAATCGCAGGTATGGGCTTTGACGGACGTTCACTCGTTACAAAAACTGACTTCCGTTTACTCCACACACTCATTAACATGGGACCTTCACCAGAACCAAACTTAACAGTTCTATACTGTAAAGAATTACCAGAAGGATTCCGTACATTTGCATCTCATGTAGCAATCGAAACATCTTCAATTCAATTTGAAAATGATACATTACTTCGTGAAAAATGGGGTTCAGACGACGTTGCAATCGCATGTTGTGTATCCGCTACTGTAATCGGTAAAGATATGCAATTCTTTGGAGCTCGTGCAAACTTAATTAAATGTTTACTTTATGCTATCAACGGTGGTATTGATGAAGTGACTAAAGCACAAGTTGGACCACGTTTACGTCCAATTACATCAGAATACTTAAACTTTGATGAAGTTAAAGTTGCTTACCAAGACATGATGGACTGGTTAGCTGAATTATATGTAAATACATTAAACTCAATTCACTACATGCACGATAAATACGCTTATGAAAAAGCACAACTTGCATTAATGGATTCCGATCTTAAACGTACTTTTGCAACTGGTATTGCAGGTATTTCACACGTTGCTGACTCCTTATCAGCAATCAAATACGCTAAGGTTAAGACGATCCGTGACGAAAAAGGTTTAGTTGTAGATTATGAAGTCGAAGGAGACTTCCCTAAATATGGTAATGATGATGACCGTGCAGATGATCTTGCAAACTGGGCATTACAATACTTCATGGGACAAATTAAACGTCACCATACATACCGCAATTCAACACCGACATTAAGCTTACTCACAATCACATCAAATGTTGTTTATGGTAAAGCTACAGGTAATACACCTGATGGACGTGGACAAGGTGTTCCTTTAGCACCTGGTGCGAACCCATCATACGGTGCAGAAAAGAATGGTTTATTAGCTTCATTAAACTCAACAGCTAAATTAGACTATAACTGTGCACTTGATGGTATCTCAAATACACAAACAATTGCGCCAATCGCAATGGGTAAAACTTCAGACGAACGTATCGTAAACCTACGTGGTATTATGGACGGTTACTTCGCACAAGGCGCTTACCACTTAAACGTTAACGTATTTGACAATGCACTTCTTGAAGATGCTATGGCCAATCCATTGAAATACCCTAACTTAACAATTCGTGTTTCAGGTTATGCTGTTCGATTTGTAGAACTTACAAAAGAACAACAACTTGATGTTCTTATGAGAACGGCTCACGAAAGAACTGTTTAATTTATAATTTATTAAACTCAAAAAATCACGCTTAAACCGCGTGATTTTTTTTTGAATTAAAAAAAGACATCGAAGGGTTGAACTGCTCCCTGTCAAGTAGACAGGTGAAATAAATAAAATATCCAAGATGATTTATCACTTTATGATGAATCATCTTTTTTATGCTACAAGTGACTGCATTTGTTTTTCTCTAATGTTTGACCAGTAAGCTTCAATCTTCTTGTTAGTTGGAATCGCGTAGACTACAGGTGTCTCTGTTCCTAGCGCTTCAGTTCGAACCATCATTGGTGTTTTGTTTTTGAAGCGTTTCTGAAGTCTCTTGTTGTTATAAAAATCAATATACACTTCAATTGCTTTCTTCAATTCGCTTCTTGTACTGAATTCATTAGGGTAGTACATTTCTGATTTGATTGTTCCCCAAAATCCTTCCATAGGACCATTATCAATACAATGTCCCACTCTAGACATACTTTGCATCACTCCTTGATCTTCTAGCTGTTTCCTAAATGCCCTACTTGTGTATTGGAATCCGCGGTCACTGTGAAATAAAGGTTTTGCCTCTGGATATCTCGCGATAGCTTTATGATAAGTATCAAACACAAGTTGATTATTGTTCCGATCACTTATTTGATACGCCACAACACTTAAATCATAAAGATCAATAATCGCACTGAGATATAGTTTCTTACTTGAACCTTTAATCTTAAATTCTGTGACGTCTGTCAGCCATTTTTCATTCGGTTTTGCGGCAAAGAAATTTCGATTTAAAATATTTTCAGCTGTGATTTCAGGAGTGCTTCGTGAATATTTTTTAGACTTTTGACGAATCACTGATTTCACCCCTAGCATCTTCATGAGTCTATGAATCCTCTTCGAGTTATATTGAACGCTATTCAACTCATTGATCCAATCCGTCATGCGTCGATAGCCTAAGATATGTCCAAATAGTTCATCATAATCAAGAATGAGATTGCAAAGCTCATGATTTTCAATTTCATTGCTTGTTTCAACACGATGCGTCCATTTATAATAACTACTTCTTGCGATTTTAAGTACCTTACACATCCACTGAATACTCCAGCCATGTTTATGATGTAGTTCCTGCACTGCGAGATACTTTACTTCTTGTTTTGCTTTGGAGAATATCGCCCCCTTTCGATTTCCTTCACTTTTTTTAATAGAATGTTCTCGCGTTCTTTCAGTTCGAGTTGTCTTTCAAGTAGTTTTACTTTACGTTCTAAACGTTCTTCATTACTAAGTTGATCTTCTTGTTTTCGCTTGCCACGTTTATCAAGAAGACCATCATCTCCCAATTCGTTATACTTTTTCACCCACTGATAAACCTGAGCATAAGAAAGTTCATAGCGCTCAGCAGTCCCCTTATAATCGTAGTCATGTTCAATACAATATGCGACAATTTCCTGACGCTCCTCAATTGTTGTTTTTCTACCTTTTGTCATATAGACTTCTCCTTTAGGATCGTAATCCTTTATAGTTTCAAGTCTATTATACTTTTTTATCCATCCGCGCAAAACCTCATGGGAACTTATACCATATTTAATACTAATATCTTTAAGAGAACCTGCGCCTTCAAGATAATCCCTAATTGCGGATTCCTTGAGCTCTTTCGAATAACTTTTGTTTCGATCTTTATCTGAAAAAACTTCAATACCATAAGTTTGATACTTTTTCACCCAACTACGTAATGTACTAGAATCAATAGATAATTCTTCAGCTATTTCTGGTGCACCTTTTATGCCATTCAAATATTCATTAATTGCTTGTTCTTTTATTTCGGCTGGATATTTATTCTTTCTCCCCATAGAAAAAGCTCCTCCTTTTTTGTAGTGCCCGATTTTATTTATTTCGGGTGTCTACTTTAAGGGGAGCTTATCAAGGTTCGGATGTCTTTAATATTATTATTATTATTACGAGATGAAGAGAACTGCAACGCACTCCGGTGCGTAAACATCTGTTTGGAGTAGTGTCAGTTTCCCATTTACAACATCTCTCGCATACAAAGTGAGATTGTTTGAATCACGGTTTGCGCAAACAAGATATTTATTATCTAGACTGAGGGCAAAATCACGCGGATGTTCACCAAAGCTTGAAATATTTTGAATTAATTCAAGTTGGAGCCCGTCTTCACTGATTTTAAAGACTGTGATGGAGTCGTGACCACGGTTGGATACATAAAGATAGTTTCCGTCTTTAGAGATTCGAATTGCAGCTGCAGACCGGATGGTCTCAGTTTCCGGTAATGCATCAAACACACCGTGTTCTATAAAATCAAATCCATCATCTTCAAGAACTGTCACATGGCATGTGTGTTCAGAGAAAAGATAAAGGAGGGGTAGATGTGGATGAAAGGCAAGGTGTCGTGGACCCGACCCTGCAGGTGCTTTATATGTTGCGATTTCATTCATGAGTTCATATTTACGAACCGTATCTAAACCTAAATCGCAAACATAGACAAATTCAGTGTTGGGTTTCTTGTTCACGAAGTGGGCATGCGATCCATCTTTGTATTCAATTTTCTTAAAAACTTGATGGTTTTTATAAACATTGACGCGTCCTTTATGGTAATTCGCATCATAGATTTGATCTTCAACCTTGTCATAGGCCACATAACACGGTGCAGGTCCCATCTCAACAAAGCGTTCAATAAGTTCTGTGTTAGTTCCTTGATACTTCCATGTCGCAATCCCTGCTTGATCATCTTTTTGATAGACACTGAATAAGGTTTGCGTTGTTGGATCATAATCAAGGTAGGTTGGGTTTTCTACCTCCGCAATGTGCGTTAAACGCACTAAACGATCTTGTTCCAAGTCAATTTCATAAATCCCTTTGCTTTCAGATTTTGTATAAGTTCCAAGTAATATTTTAGTCATAAAAGCCTCCTGAATAAATTATACCATAAGAATATGGTATTTAATTTCACACTTAACACTTGAGAAAACACTTAAATGAAATTAAAAATCAAGTTCGGTGTGGTTTATTGTGAGAAGGTTGAAGAAGGGATACAATTTGAATAATTAGGAGGCGACTATGACAAAAAAAATAAAGATTGTGACGATTGGTGGAGGCAGCAGTTATACACCAGAATTAATGGAAGGATTCATTAAACGATCTAACCAAATTGATATTTCAGAACTGTGGTTGGTGGACGTCGAAGAAGGTAAGGAAAAGTTAGAAATTGTAGGTGCAATGGCACAACGTATGGTGGAGGCAGCCGGTCTTGATTGGAAAGTAAAATTAACGCTTGACCGTCGTGAAGCACTTAAAGACGCGGATTTTGTGACGACACAATTTCGTGTTGGGCAACTTGAAGCACGGAAACGAGATGAACGAATTCCCGGGAAATACGGATCACTGGGTCAAGAAACAAATGGTGCGGGTGGTATCTTTAAAGCGTTTCGTACGATTCCTGTAATTCTTGATATTATTAAAGATATGGAATCATTATGTCCAAATGCATGGTTGATTAATTTCACGAACCCCGCTGGAATTATAACCGAGGCAGCGATTAAGTGGGGTGGTTGGAAACGAACAATTGGTCTTTGTAATATTCCGGTTGGCTGTACAAAGATCAACCATGAAGCAATGGGGTATGATGAGGATGCAAATGTTTTATTTGAAAAGTTTGCAGGGGTGAATCATTTTCATTGGCATCGTGTTTGGGACCAAGATGGAACGGAAGTAACGCAAACGTTGATTGAACGATTGTTTGATCCAAGCAGTGCATTTTCAAAAGTCCAAGAAGTGAAAAACATCACACCCATACCTTATAACCTTGATCAGTTGAAGGATTTAGGAATGATTCCGTGTTCTTATCACCGTTACTACTATATTGCGCGAAATATGACCGAAGAGTTTATGGAAAATTGGACGAATCATAAAACACGTGCTGAAACGGTCCAACAAACCGAAGCGGCCTTATTTGAGTTGTATAAAGATCCAAATTTAAATTATAAGCCTGAAGAATTAACGCAACGTGGTGGTGCCCATTATTCTGATGCTGCGTGTCAATTAATTGCATCCATTCATAATGACTTGCGTACGGTCATGACTGTAAGTACCCAAAATAATGGTACGATTACGGATTTACCTTATGATTGTGTTGTGGAGGTAACAAGCGTGATTACGTCTCATGGCGCTGAACCGTTTAACTGGGGATCTTTTGAACCGGCAGCACGCGGTCAATTACAAATGATGAAAGCAATGGAAGAAACGGTGATTGAAGCAGCTGTTACCGGAAATTATCGTAAAGCGGTTCAAGCCTTTTCGATTAATCCTATGATTCAAGGGGGACATTACACGATTGATATGCTTCATGAAATGCTTATAGCACATAAAGACTATTTACCCCAATTTTCCGATAAAATTGCGGAACTTGAAAGCCAAGGCGTTAAATACATCGCAGATTAGAGATTAAATTGCTATAATGGACAGGAGGCTTTGCCTTCTGTTTTTTTTATGAAAGTTGAGGAAGTATATGATTAAATTAATTGCGACAGATATGGACGGGACACTTTTGGATGCTGATCATGTTTTAACACCTTCAATGCGGGAAAAAATTTGTGAACTGCGTCAGAAGGGAATTAAGTTTGGGGTTGCGACGGGCAGACCCATGGATTCCGCAGTCTTTGGGATACCTGATATCGCCGAATTATTTGATTTCGCAATCTGTGATAATGGCGGATTTGTGTATGATTTTGCGGATGGTGAGATTCATGAACAATTTCCGTTAAGTGGAGATTTAATTCGTGAAATTTTGGATACCTTTATGCCAATGGGTGGAAACCCAGTATTAACAGGACCTGGGAAACTCTATACACAATTTGAGGATTTTTATAATATCGAGGTTCGTACTCACATTGATTTGGAGTATGTCGATGTCCGTTCTAAAGTTTTGGACTCGCACGCTAAGATTATTTTCAGTGGAGAACCTGAAATATTAGCGCGTATTGAAGCGTATGTAAATGAAAATCCCGATTCACGTTATGTTGCTTTTTACTCTCAAAAAGAGTTAATTGAGTTTATGGATCCGCGGATTAATAAGATGGTCGGACTTCAGTACTATATGGATAAGTATGGTATTACACCTGATGAAATTATGACCTTTGGTGATAATAATAATGATTTGCATATGATTGAGGACGCAGGGCATGGTGTTGCAATGGAGAATGCAACGCAAGCAGTGAAGGATGTTGCGAATGCAATCTGTGGTTTGAATCATGAAGACGGTGTTAAACGATATCTTGATCAATATAAGTTCTAAAAAAGACTCCAATCATTGAGGGAACTGACCTAGTTCCGTGGGACTAAAGAAAAAAACCTCTTGTATGAGAATTATTGTAAAATAGTTCAATATAGGAGGTTTTTATATGGGAACACGAACTATGCATAGCTATGAGACAAAGATGAAAGTTATAGAAATGAAATTGGCAGGATACTCAAGCAGGTTTATTCAGACTGAACTTGGAATAAAAAATGTAACACAAGTCAAAACATGGTGGAGATGGTATCGAAATGGTGAACACTATCGATTTTCTCAACCTGTAGGCAAGCAATATACTTTTGGAAAAGGGCCTGAAGGAGACACGGTCGAAGAAACACAAAGACTTAGAATTAAATCTTTGGAGCAACAAATTGAACTATTAAAAAAGTATTTGGAAAGAGAAAGGATGTGGTTCCTGAAATAATCATCAAGCTCGTTGAAGAGTATCGCAACACTGTATCAATTAAAGATATCTTGAATCTTTTTGGGGTACCTAAGTCAACGTATTACCGTTGGACTAAAAAAGAGCAACTAGATTCTAATAATTATTCTGTCAATGAAGCATTAGTAATTGAACTTTGTAAAGAAAATAAATTTCGTTATGGATATCGAAAAATAACTGCATTAATTCGAAAAGAAAGAATTATCAATAAGAATACTGTTCAAAAGATAATGCAGAAACACCAATGTCAATGCCGTGTTAAGGTCAAACGGTATCGAAAAAACAAAAATCCGAAGATCATTATGCCCAATATCATTAATCGCGACTTTAAATCACTACGTCCTCTAGAGAAATTGGTGACAGATATCACTTACATCCCTTATGGCCATAAAATGCTCTATTTATCTACGATCATGGATTTATATAATGGTGAGATTATTGCGTCTACATTGAGTGACAGACAAAACCTAGAATGTGTGGTTGATACATTAAATCAACTTCCGGATATCGTTCAGCCATGTATTCTTCATTCTGATCAAGGAAGTGTCTATACATCAAAAGAGTATCAACTTAGAGTAAAAAATAAAAGCATTACCATGAGTATGTCCCGTAAGGGGACACCCGCTGATAATGCTCCTATCGAATCGTTTCATGCCTCTCTAAAGTGTGAAACATTCGAATTAAACCCAGAACTAAAGGGTTCTACTGAAATTGTATCACAAACTGTGATAAACTATTTAAAATATTACAATGAAAATCGAATACAAGAAAAGCTAGGATATCAATCGCCCGTAAATTATCGGTTAACTTCATCCTAACTTGGTTTTTTCTTTAGTCCCACGGAACTAGGTCAGTTCCGAGGATTGGAGTCTTTTTTTATATACCATGGATGCTGTTCGATGATTTCCTGGTTTTTTTCATAATCGATTGCGAAGATTAAAGCATAGATAAAATCAAGTACGAGTTGCATCGATGTTCTCGAGGAAAAGGAGGCCATTTTGGTGACAAGTTCTTCTTGTGGTGAGACATGAACAACTTCTGTGGCATGTGTGCATAAGGGGTTGTTTAAGGGCCCCGTAATTAAGATATAAGGGATATTCCGCTCAACTAAAGAGTCAGCGATGGTTTTGTTGTGTTCATTTTGACCGTAATAGGAAATAATGAGAGCAATACTGTCAAGGGGTTGTGTATTTGCTTTGAGCGATTGAAATCCTAAAGATGTTTCGAGATTACAATCAAGTTCAATACGGAACAATTTATATTGAAAATCTTGAGCAAGAATTAACGATTGACCCGAACCGTAGAGATAGATATGAGGTGTATGGTAGATTTTATGAGCAATTCGATCGAGCTGTTCCAGGTCCATGTTGTTGTAAGTATCGTTCATGGATTGATAGTTGAGTGATAATATGGATTGGACAATCTCAGCACTCGTTTGATTTTTTTTGAAGGGTACATCATCACGGATGCGATTCTCTGTTATTGAGAATGAACTTAATTCACTTGCCAGTTTAACTTTAAAATCACTAAAGCCTTCCGTTTTCATTTTTCGACAAAAACGGGTAATGGTTGACGCACTTGCGTACGTAGTCTCAGATAATTCATGAATTGTCAGTTGGGTCACAAGTTGCGGATTTTCAAGGATATACTGCGCAATTTTTGATTCGGTATCTGAAAGTTGGGTACTGTTTTTGATTCGATTGATAAGTAGCACAAAGAAAGCCTCCTTTTTGTATATTATACATTGTTTTCTGTTTAATTATTATGTATAATAAATAAGCACTGGAGAATTGGCCGAGTGGCTTAAGGCACCATCTTGGAAAGGTGGCGAAGTGAAAGCTTCCGTGAGTTCGAATCTCATGTTCTCCGCCAAATTTAAAAGAACCTACTCGATGAGTAGAAATAAAGAAAAGAGACCCATAATTTTATGGGTCTTTTTGTTGCTTGTTTTCATTAGAATTGTTGGTATATAAATGCTTTAAAGGAGCTTGTAACAACAAAGATAATGCCAAGTACAAATAATCCTACGATTAAGACCATACTTGCGATTTGTTGCCATTGCTTCTCGCTGGTATTCCAACGCATGATCAATGAATTGATGAGAGGTGTGCAGAATAAGATTGCGAGAATCCAATCAAGGGGACGTGAAAGGACATAGGTTAGGATTTGTTTAACACCAATCAGATTCATATCCCATATAAACATTTTTGATAGAAAATCAAAAGCTTGCGCTAGGGAACCTGCACGAAAGAAAACCCACCCGATGTTTATGAGGATTAGGGTAATAAGGTGTTGAAGGATGCGTGGTGCTTTTTTGAGTGCTTCGCCCCATACATTACGTTCTAGGATGATTACCAAGAAATTAAAACATCCCCAAATAATAAAGTTGAGGGAAGAACCATGCCAAAATCCGGTAATGAGCCATACGACTAACATATTCAAATAAGTTCGTCTGGAACCTTTACGATTACCGCCTAAGGGTATGTAGATATAATCCTTGAACCAACGGGTAAGGGTAATATGCCATCGTTTCCAAAAGTCGCTAAACGATCGAGCAAGGTAGGGATCGTTAAAGTTTTCAGGTAAATGAATTCCAAACATTCCACCGATTCCAATGGCCATATCTGTATAACCAGAGAAATCCAAGTAAAGCTGAAGCATAAACGCAATGGACCCTAGCCATGCTGTTCCGGTAAAGAAAGCTGTGGTATAAAGGCCTTCATAGACTTTTGCGACGATGAGTCCAAAATTCGCAGCAAGATATGCTTTTTTGAACAAACCGATAGTAAAGCGTACAAATCCATTGTATAACATCTCATGAGACACATCTTTGTCATCAATCTTAGTTTCATCATACCTTAAGATGGGGCCCGATGTGATAGTCATAAATAACATAAAAAACGCACTGAATTTAAGCAGGTTTGTTTCGGGTTTTCGGTCCCAATATGCGACATCTGCTAGATAAGCAATTCCTTGGAAGGTATAAAACGAAATGCCGATTGGAGCCATAAACCCTTCTAAAAAAGTCAGGTTTGTTGTTTCGATAAAAAGCGGTTTATACTTAAAGAAAACCAAGACTAGAATGTTAAGACCAATTGTAGCGATAAACAACTTCTTATTTGGTTTCTTATACAAGAAAGCGGCGGCATAGAAATAGCTTAACATCGATAAGATAATGATAAGCAATGGACCAAATCCAAGATAACTGATAAACAATAAATTAAGAACTGCTAAGAGGGATGTCTTATGTTTTCCGTGTGTCGCAAGGTTGATGAGGACTGCAAGGGGAAGGAAAACAAATAAAAATGTGTAACTTGTAAGGGGCATAGAATCTCCTATCCATTTTCAATTAAATTAAGTTGTGTGTTTCGAACAAAGACGATTACGTCAAATTTGTTTTTTTCAATGTATTCATAGACATTACCTTTGTAGGATCGTAAATCAAGTGAATGAACTTCATTGAAATCATAAATGGAAAGATACTCTAAGGCATTGGTGAACGAATCTCCGATAAAGAGTATCTTGGGTAGATTGTCGCGTTTTGTTTTTATAACTGTATTTGCTTTGTCACCATTCATATAATTACCGTAAAGTGAAATCGTTTCATCCGTAATCATAACGGGCTCATCCGAAGGTGAACTATCCTCATATCGCTTATATTTTGGGAGTGATTGATTTTTGGGTTTGAGGTAGTAAAAGGTTTCTCCTTTAGAATAGCTTGTATCTGCCATCGTTCGAGAATTATTCCCGATGAATGGACTTTCATAAACGACTCGTTTATAGCCGCTGTCCGGACGTGTCGTAATGCGGGAATCGTTGATTGTTTTAATGAGCTCCTGATAAATTAATAATGATGCATCAGCGGTATAGTGGTTATCGGTTTTGTAGTAAGGTTCAAGTATATTGTTCTCTAAGAAAACATCGGAACCAGGTATCGTCTGAATAGACGTTTGATTTGCCTGTGTAAGCAGTGCATTGTTGTATTCTAACTTATGTGCTGTGTTTGTTGCGAAATAATTTGGGAAAAGCTCGCTGTGGAAATCGTGTTTTTGTGGAATATCAATAAAAATAAATTGACCACCACTTTTTTCTGAAACATTTTTTAGGTTTTGAAGGTTTGATAACGGTTTATTCAGGGACACTTGTAACGAATTGATTGATTGTTCCTGGTAATCTTCAAACTCTAAAAGATAACCTGTTTCGCTGATAAAATGATTCTTACGAATTGATTTAAGTAAAAATTTATCAATTTTAGAACTAGACTTTAAAATACTATCTCGAAATACGAGTTGGTCAAGTTGATATGTTTCGAATTCTTCAAAAAAAGTTCCGTTGAATACTTCTTGTATATTTGTACTTGGAAATTGGGCTAGACTTCGATATTCTAAGTCTGAATTGGTACGATCTGGGCTTAGTAACGATAGCATCGTAATACAAAGCATAAAGCTGAAAACCATGATTACAATCATTTTTTTCAAAATTGTGATACCTCCTTGTCTCATTATGGGGATTAACCGTATTCAATTATATAACAATTCCATAAATATTAGTATTAAAGCAGTTATGGATTCATTAATTTGTATTTAAGAATTTTATTAGATTCGAAAATAAGGTATAATATAAATGTTTAATATATAAAGTTTGATTGTTTTCATCGATGTTGCTTAATTAATATTTGATGATACAATTAAGGAGGAAAATATGCTTAATTTTACAGTTGGGCCGGTCATGATGCGTCAAGACATAATGGATGTTGGTGCTGAGCCTGTTCCATACTTTAGAACACCTGAGTTTTCAGATGTTATGTTGGAAAATGAATCAATCGTTAAAGAAATTTGCGGTGCTCGAGATGAGGATAAAGTTGTTGTCTTAACGGGATCGGGTACAGCTGCAATGGATGCAGCTATTGTGAATTGCGCAAAAGATAACGATAAGTTTTTAATTGTTAATGGCGGCTCTTTTGGAGCTCGTTTTTGTGAAATATGTTCTGTGTATGATGTAAATTTTGAATCCATTAATTTAGATTTTGGTCAAAGTTTGACATCGGCTGATTTAGAACCTTATGAAAATGCGGGATTTACAGGGTTTCTTGTGAATTTAGATGAAACATCTTCGGGTGTTTTATATGATATCGATTTAATTTCATCGTTTTGTAAACGTAATAATTTATTCTTGATTGTGGATGCAATCAGTGCGTTTCTTGCAGATGAAATTATGATGGAGCAATCCAACATTGATATTCTCATTACAGGATCTCAAAAGGCTTTAGCATTGCCTCCAGGACTTTCGATTCTTGTGTTGTCGGAAGATGCTCAACGTCGCGTTGATGAAAACAAACGTCCTTGTTATTACTTAGATTTAAAGAGTGCTTTATCCAATGCGAAGCGTGGGCAAACACCGTTTACGCCTGCTGTTGGTATCGTCTTACAACTCAATCTAAGACTTAAGCAAGTTAAGCAAGATGGCATTGAACAAACAATTGGGGATACAAGAGCACTCGCGATGTCGTTTCGATCAAAAATCGAAGATTACGGGTTCAAGTGTGTTACCGATTCGAGTTCGAATGCAGTGACAGCGCTTTTTGTTCCAGAAGGTAAATCAGCAAAAGAAATCTTCACGGTTCTAAAAGATGAATATGAAATCTGGGTAACGCCAAGTGGTGGTGCTTATGCAGATTCTGTTTTAAGGGTTTCACACATCGGTGAAATCACTCAAGAAAATATGGAGACATTATATAATGCGCTCGATTCGCTTAAAGAAAGAGGTATAATCTAATGAAATTAGTATTATTAGCAGCAGGAAGAGGAACTCGTATTAGCCGTTATTTAGAAGGAAGACCTAAATGTACTGTTGATATTGGGGGACAACCACTGATTGAGTATACAATTGAATTATTCAATAAGAATGGTATTAACGATATTGCGATCGTATTGGGATACGAAGGTCAGTATATTCGTGAAGCACTTAAAGGTAAAGATGTTAAGTTTTACTACAACCCATTCTATGATGTAACAAACAGTGTTGCTTCAATTTGGTTTGCGAAAGATTTCTTTGAACCTGCAGAAGATGTGTTAATTATGAATGCAGATGTATTTTTAGAACAAAAAACACTTGATATTATCTTAGCTGAGAAAAAATCACCAGTATTGTTCTCGGACGATACTCGTAAAGAAGAAAGTGATTACAAATTCTACTACGAAAACGATATCTTAATCAAACACGGTAAAGAATTAACCGGTGATGATATCACTGGAGAATATGTTGGAATTGCGAAATTATCATCAGACTTCTTACCAGAATTCTTACAACGTTTAGAAGTTCTAATTGATACACAGCAACATGGCCTATGGTGGGAAAATATTCTATATTCCATGATTGAAGAGCAACCCATTCATGTTAAAAATGTTGCTCCGAATTTCTGGGGTGAGGTTGATTATATCGAAGACTATGAGCGTATCATGGCTTTTATTAAAAAATAACAATATAACTGTTACAGAAAGAGAATCGAAAGATTCTTTTTCTTTGTTTCCGATTCCGAACCTGCACATAACCTTGTTAGGATATGGCGAATATGCTATAATTGACCTGTTTGTAAAATATAAAAAAGCAGTGTTTATTAAATAATAAACATTCTGTTAAGATAATGAGGATGAAAAATATGATAAACAACAACTCCGATGCTCATGAGAACATAGTATTAATGGAAAAGTATCAAGAGTTTAAGAAAAAACACCCATACGTTTATTTAAAACGAATTTTTGATCTTATCTTAACACTATTGTTTTCACCAATTATTATTATAATTGTTGTGATTTTCGCAATTATTGTTAAGGTGGATTCTAAAGGGCCTGCTTTCTATACGCAACAACGTGTAGGACAAGCAGGAAAAGAATTCAAAATCTATAAATTACGATCGATGCGTGTCGATGCCGAGGTTAATACCGGTGCTGTTTGGGCTGAGAAGAATGATCCACGGATTACGAAAGTGGGACGCTTTATTCGTAAAGTTCGTATTGATGAGCTTCCTCAATTCTTAAATGTATTAATAGGGGAGATGAGTATTATTGGTCCTCGTCCGGAACGTAAAGATTTAACGGATCAGTTTGAGTCGGAAATTCCAGGTTTTAAAGATAGACTTCTTGTTAAACCCGGTATCACAGGTTGGGCTCAAGTTAATGGGGGCTATGATATTACTCCAGCTGAGAAACTTGTGTTTGATCGTGAGTATCTAAATGCATTCTCATTCAAGCAAGATATCGTGATTATCTTCAAAACAATTCGTGTGGTTCTAACTGGAAGTGGCGCACGATAAAGCACTCGAAAGAGTGCTTTTTTCATATTCTTGAGAATTCATGGTAAAATTAAGATTAATTAATATATGATTGCTGGATACAGTACTTTATAGTAGGAGAATAGTTTATAATACTATTATTGTTGAGGAGGTTGTGTTTATGGAAAGAAAGAGATTTCTAGCGTTATTTTTAACGTTAGTAATGCTTGTTACATCAGTTACTTATAATACATTAGCATTTGATGAACCGGATGCATCATTAAGTACCGATGTAAGTCAAGAAGTTGATTTAAATCATAAAATAGAATTTGAAAAAGAAGAAGAGGCTGAGGTGATTGAAGAACCATCAAAACTTGAGCTGGAAGTGCCTGAGGTGGAAGCTGAGGTTCCTTCAAAAGCATCTCCCAATATCTTAAAAGCGGTTTCGAGTCTTTGTGTACAAAATGGTTGGATACAAAAAGGTACGGCTTGGTTTTACTGCGAAAATGGAAATCCAATCAAAAACTGGAAAGAAATTGGTGGATACTGGTATTTCTTCAAACCAGATGGTGAGATGAAGTCACAAGCATGGCATCAAAGTGGTGATGATTGGTATTACTTCAGTAAAAGTGGGAGTGCAGTGAAAAATGATTGGGCTGAAATTGGTGGTATTTGGTACTTATTTGATTCAAAGTCAGTGATGCTTAAGAATCAATGGACTCAGTCAGGTGGTTATTCCTATTACTTGGACTCTGATGGGAAGGCTGCGAAATCACAATGGAAAAAAGTTGGAGATGTTTCATATTATTTCGATTCCTCCAGTCATCTCATTCGTGAAACGAGTGCAACACATACTTATTCAGTTAAGAAAATTATGGATGATGGTAGTATTGCCACAGGAAAACCAAATTTTGAAAGTAACAATCTTAATGATGCCATAAATAAAATGAATCAACTGGGAAGTGGTTATGTTGTGACGTCGATGGCAGGGTTGAGTCATTTGGGGATTGTGGCCATGAGTTCTGGCTATGCACACTCACTTCCAAATCGTAAAGGTGAAATCAAAGACCTTGCAAGCAGTGAAACATTAAATATCTATAGTAATCGTAACCTTACAGGTTCTGCACTTACTTATATTTCAAGTAATTATAAAATGCAATATAAAGGGACTGAGTTAACAGACTCGGGAAAACCTGTAATTCGAGTTAATATTCAAGGTGCTGAAGGGTATGTTGATCTAAGTAAAGTTGATTTAATTCCAATGCACTATATTGATAAAAAACTTCCAATTTATTTGGGTGGTAATCTTAATGATGACGGTTATCGAAAAGTAGTTTCTCCAGATTATTATTGGGTGAAAAATGGGGAAATATCATTATACTTCTCTCAAACCTACGCTCAAAGTGGAGAACAAGGAATTACGTATGCGCAAGCGCCAACGTGGCTTCCAGAATCTGGAAATCCATACTATTCAGAAGATGGTGTTCATTTCTTTAGCGATAAAGAATTGAAAAAACCAATCATGGATGGTAGTCAACCTGGAGAATTTTATGCGTATTATCAATGGCTTCCAGTTCGTAGTTTTTCAAATATTGGAGCGGATGATCTAAACGAACGCTTACGTTATCTTGATAAAACAGATTCGATCATTTTTGGAAACGAACAAGCGTTTCTTGAAAGTGGTCATCTCTATGGTATGAATCCACTCCTGTTATTTGCGCAAGCAGCACATGAGTCTGCTTATGGAACTTCATGGTTAGCTAAAAACAAATTCAATCTGTTTGGTTGGAATGCGGTTGATTCTGATCCAAGCCAAGCACTGACTTATACAGGGGTGTATAACAGTATTAATAATCATATGGCAAAGCAGTTAAGCTCGTATTTTGATGTTGGGGATTGGCGTAATGCCGGACTGAGTTTTGGGAATAAAGGTTCTGGAATCACCGTTCGTTATGCTTCGGACCCGTTTTATGGTATTAAAGTAGCGGGTATCGCTTATACGACCGATCGTGCAGCGGGATTTAAGGATTATAATGGCTATTCATTAGCCCGCATCAACAATCAAACAAGTACGCCTGTATATAAAGGTGCGAATACACATTCAGGTGTATACTATGCAACAAATTCAGGTTTAAATCATCAAGTTGTACTTGATCTTGGGGATGCATCGGGTTATATGAAAACGTATCTATCAATGCCAGTTGTAAACGGTTCGGTATCCGTTAAGGCTATGCCTGTAGATTTACCTGCAAACTTGGGCTATATTGCAAATAGTGCACGGGTTAAAATTAAATCAAGTGGTATTAAGAAATCGAATGCCCCAAGTACTCGCATTACGGTAGCGGAAACATCGAAGAAATATACTGTAAAACAAGATCTCAACATGCGTAGTGGATGGGGTACATCAAATCGTATCTTAGCTACAATTCCTGCGAAGACAGTTGTTCAAGCATATCCAACTACAAATGGATGGGCGAAAGTTGTCTATAACAATCAAATTGGATATGTGTCACAAGATTATCTCACAACCGAATCGATACCAACCGCTCCTAAAACAGGTTGGGTTAAAGATGGCGCGAAATGGCTCTATTATGAAAACAATGCAGCCGTAAAAGGGTGGAAGAAAATCAGTGGAAGTTATTATCTCTTTAATAACAGCACTGGAGTGATGTATTCGAATACATGGACTAAAGATGCACAAGGGCGTTGGAGTTACCTTGGTGCAGATGGTAAAGCGTTAATGAATGAATGGTTTAAATCCTCAGGTAAATGGTATTATGCTGGTAATGATGGCAAAATGCTCCGTTCAGGTCTTCATCTTGTAAAAGGATCATGGTATGAATTTGGTTCTGATGCAGATATGAAAGCAAATAAATGGATTAAAAATTCTAAGGGGAAATGGCATTATCTCAATTCAGGTGGTGCTGCCGTTAAAAATGCATGGGTTAAAGTCAGCGGTAAATGGTATTACGCTGATGCAAACAGTGAAATGATTACAGGCTGGAAGAAAATTAACGGAAGTTGGTATGTCTTTGACTCAAGTACCGCAATGCTTTCGAATCAATGGTATAAAAATGCAAGTGGTTCTTGGTCCTATGTATCGGATTCTGGTGCTGCATTAACCAGTCAATGGAAGAAATCAGGTGGTAAATGGTACTACTTCCTAAGTCATGGTGGAACTGCACGTGGCGTTCACCGCATTGGTGGTTCAAGTTATGCTTTCGGAACTGATTCTGTAATGCATGCCAATCAGTGGGTAAAGCTGAACCAAAAATGGTATTATGCTACAGGGTCTGGAGCACTTCAAAAAGGATGGATTAAGTTGGGTGGTTCTTGGTATTATTTAAACCCTTCTGACTGTGTTATGGTTTCAGATAAAACAATGACCATAAATGGCACACGTTATCGTTTTGATCGTTCAGGTCGCATGCTTTAGAAATAAAAAAACCATAGTCACTTTTGGGAACTGACCTAGTTCCTTGGGACTAAAGAAAAAACCAAGTTAGGATGAAGTTAACCGATAATTTACGGGAGATTGATATCCTAGCTTTTCTTGTATTCGATTTTCATTGTAATATTTTAAATAGTTTATCACAGTTTGTGATACAATTTCAGTAGAACCCTTTAGGTCTGGGTTTAATTCGAATGTTTCACACTTTAGCGAGGCATGAAACGATTCGATAGGAGCATTATCAGCGGGTGTACCCTTACGGGACATACTCATGGTAATGCTTTTATTTTTTACTTTGAGTTGATACTCTTTTGATGTATAGACACTCCCTTGATCAGAATGAAGAATACATGGCTGAACGATATCCGGAAGTTGATTTAATGTATCAACCACACATTCTAGGTTTTGTCTGTCACTCAATGTAGACGCAATAATCTCACCATTATATAAATCCATGATCGTAGATAAATAGAGCATCTTATGGCCATAAGGGATGTAAGTGATATCTGTCACCAATTTCTCTAGAGGACGTAGTGATTTAAAGTCGCGATTAATGATATTGGGCATAATGATCTTCGGATTTTTGTTTTTTCTATACCGTTTGACCTTAACACGGCATTGACATTGGTGTTTCTGCATTATCTTTTGAACAGTGTTCTTATTGATAATTCTTTCTTTTCGAATTAATGCAGTTATTTTTCGATATCCATAACGAAATTTATTTTCTTTACAAAGTTCAATTACTAATGCTTCATTGACAGAATAATTATTAGACTCAAGTTGCTCTTTTTTAGTCCAACGGTAATACGTTGACTTAGGTACCCCAAAAAGATTCAAGATATCTTTAATAGATACAGTGTTGCGATACTCTTCAACGAGCTTGATGATTATTTCAGGAACCACATCCTTTCTCTTTCCAAATACTTTTTTAATAGTTCAATTTGTTGCTCCAAAGATTTGATTCTAAGTCTTTGTGTTTCTTCGACCGTGTCTCCTTCAGGCCCTTTTCCAAAAGTATATTGCTTGCCTACAGGTTGAGAAAATCGGTAGTGTTCACCATTTCGATACCATCTCCACCATGTTTTGACTTGTGTTACATTTTTTATTCCAAGTTCAGTCTGAATAAACCTGCTTGAGTAGCCTGCCAATTTCATTTCTATAACTTTCATCTTTGTCTCATAGCTATGCATAGTTCGTGTTCCCATATAAAAACCTCCTATATTGAACTATTTTACAATAATTCTCATACAAGAGGTTTTTTTCTTTAGTCCCACGGAACTAGGTCAGTTCCTGTGATTATGGTTTTTTCTTTATGTGTATTGATGATAATACTATTGGGTTAATTCGATAAACATTTCGATGCGGTCTGCTGCGACTTGAAGGCTTGATTTCCAGAATTCGACATCTGTTACGTCAATATCCGCTTGTGCAGCGACATCTTCACAGGATGCAGTTGTTGTAGCTTTCAGAAGGTTTCGGTATGCAGGAACAAAAGATGCTCCTTCTTTTTCAAATTTAGCGTAGAGACCCAGTGCGAATAAACCACCAAATGCATAAGGGAAGTTGTAATAACTTAATCCACCACTATAATAATGGCCTTTACATGCCCACATATAAGGGTGATAAGTGCTCGCGTCCAATCCATCTCCGTAAGTTTGGTGTTGTGCTTCAATCATAATTTCTTTTAAATCTTTAGGGAATAAGAATTCAGATTTACGGCGTTCGAAGACTTCGGATTCAAATTTAAATCGTGATAGGATATCAACGATAATTTGGGTTAAATCTTGAAGTGAATTTTCAATTAACACAAGTTTTTCTTCATCGCTTGATGCTTTAAGTGCAGCATTGAAGACAATGTTTTCACAGAATGTTGAAGCTGTTTCAGCTACAGGCATTGAGTAGCTTGTATTCAATATCGGCAAATCTTCAATCATCATACCGTGGTAAGCGTGTCCCAATTCATGAGCGATTGTAACGATATCAGAGATAGAGCCATCGAAGTTTGTGAGAACATAACTTTGTTTTATTTGCGATTGGTTACTGCAGAAAGCGCCGCTACGTTTTCCCTCGCGAGGTAAAAAGTCAATCCATGCATCTTCGTAAGCTGTTTTTGCCATCTCAGCAAGATCATCTGAAAATGCTGCGAAGCTATTAAGAATCATCTCTTTGGAGTCTTCAACTGTATAAGTTTTTGGGTTTTTGGTTTCGAAGGGTGCGAAGAGATCATACCAAGGAAGACCGTTTTCATGATTCATGAGATGGGCTTTATGTTTAAGATATTTTCTAAATACAGGAAGATACGCTTCAATTGCTTCCAATAAAGCATCAAGTGTTTTTTTGCTCATTCTTGAATCGAAGAGTGTTTTATCAAGTGCGGACTCATATCCTCGCAAGTCAGAAACCGTATTTACGGTACCTTTTATGCTGTTTAATGCGAATGCGATGGAGTCATCCATCTTTTCATATAATTCTAATTCTTTATAATAAGCATCTTTACGGATTTTTGGATCATGTGAGTATGCAAGATTACGAATTGATGCCATCGTATGTTTTTCGCCATTAAATTCAATCGTCGTCATTGAAGTGAGATGACCAAATAATTGATTCCAAGCGCTTGCGCCGTTAATATTTAATTTTGAAATGACTTCTTCAACATCAGGGGATAAATTATGCTTGCTGAGGTCAATCATTTCTTGCAAGATAAACTCATGTTCTTTAATCAATGGACTTTCCGCAACCCATTGAGGAAATACGTCTTTTGAATCTGCCATGAATTTACTGAAGAGTGCGTATGCGCGTGATGTCTCGCTAAGTATGTTTTGCAGCTGGCCCATATGGCGATTACTTTCATTATCACTTGCGTTAGCTGAAATCTGTAAACTTGCGAAGCTAACAAGTGAATTTGCAAGTGTATTGAGTTCTGAATCGAGAACTATAAAAGCCTCTAAATCCTTACTATTTGTGAGGTTGGGTGCTAAGTTATTCATTGATTCAATAATTGTTTTGAGCTTTTCTACATCTGAAGTGTAGTCTGCGTCATACCCTTTATAAAGGGCATCTAAATTCCATGTATACATTGTGATATGGTTCTCCTTTAAAATATATTAGAATTATACCACAATTATGAAAGTGTGTTACATAATAATGAAAATATATATCGAGTTCTCAGAAAAACATTGAAACAAGAAAGTAAACATGTTAAAATTTCTTTACAGAAAGGTTGGTGTCCTATGACCAACACAAATCACAAACAAAACAGCTCTTTCTTTTACTTTAGATAAAGGTTAATATCGCTACACGGTATTAACCCTTTTCCCTAGGTTAATCGAATGTAGCTGGTTCAAACAAAAAAGCTGCATTCGCAGCTTTTTTTGTTTGAAGGAGGAAACGATGAAAAAAACAATGATATTCTGTATGATTTTACTGATATTGGTAGGTTGTGGACGCTCAAAGCAAGAAGATTTATATACGATTGGTGTGTTACAATTCGCAGATCATCCATCATTAGATGCGACTTATGAAGGAATGAAAGTTAAGTTAGATAAGCTAATGGGTAGTGAAAATTATCGTATTATTTATCAAAATGCACAAGGAGAGAATGGAAATAATGAATTGATGGCCCGTGGCTTTGTATCTCAAAACGTGGATTTAATCTATGCAATAGGAACAAACTCAGCACAAAGCGCTAAAAATGCTACAGAAGGAACGAGCATTCCAGTAGTTTTTAATGCGGTAACAGATCCGGTCGCTGCAGGACTTGTTGATTCGATGGAACAACCTGGGCAATTTGTTACGGGAGTTAGTGATCAATCGCCTGTAGAAAAACAGTTAGCGCTTATTAAAGCACTCTTACCTGAAGCGAAGCGTATGGGGATTGTTTATAATATTGGTGAAATTAATTCTGTGACTCAAGTTGAAGTCATCACTTCCTTCGAAAAAGATTTAGAAGTCGTTTCGATTGGGGTCACAAGTATGCAAGAATTACCAATTGCAATTCAACAGTTAGCAGAAAAGGTAGATGTTATTTTTAACATAACAGATAACATGGTTGTTGCATCAACTGCGAATATTGTGGATATTGCTTCAAAATACAAGGTGCCGGTGCTTGCCTCGGAAGATGGTCAGCTTGATGAGGGGATTTTAGCGACGGAATCGTTAAGTTACTTTGATCTAGGGGAATCGGCGGGTGATATAATCTGTAAAATCCTTGTGGATCAGGTAGATCCAAATAATCTTTCTATTTTAATTTCAGATAAGACAAAATTGTATATAAATAAAGAGGTTGCAAGAGAGTTTGGTATTGAAATTCCTGCTTTACTTGAGGAACGTAATGAGTTGAAATGAAAAGATATTCATTAATAATGTAAGAAATGAATAAAACTGAAAAAGTACTTGCATCTAAAAAACAACAGTGTTATGGTTGTAACGAAAGGTTGGGTATTCCAATGAAAAATATAAACAATTTAAATCAAGCCCAACAATGGAGCTACTATTATTATTTTAGTTAATTAGTTAATATGCCGCGTGGATATTAGCTATTTTGTGTTACTAAAATCTACAGGCTCCTATCAATCTCGTATCAACTTAACAAAGCCGTGTAGATTTATGTACATGGCTTTTTTGTTGGATTGAAAAGAGGAGAAGAAAATGAAAAAAATAATAATGATGCTGATTGGTGCACTTGTACTCACAGGATGCATGAACAGTAAACAGAAAGAAATGAGAATTGGTGTAATTCAATGGGCAGAACACCCAGCGCTCGCAGATTCTTTAGAAGGATTTAAAAAAGGTCTTAATGATAATGGTCTAACCGATAAGATTGCGCTCGAAGTCAAAAACGCGAACGAGGATGTTGGAACTGCACATTTAATTGCAAATCAATTTGTACGTGATTCCGTTGATTTAATATTTGTCATTGCGACACCAGCTGCTCAAGCAGCAATGAACGCGGTGGAAAAAACGGAAATTCCAGTTATCTTTAGTGCTGTGTCGGATGCGAAAGAGGCAGGTTTGGTTGATGATTTAATGCACCCTGGGGGTAACTTAACTGGGGTGAGTGATTTACCACCGCTATCAAAACAAGTTGCGCTGATCAAAGAAATGCTCCCAAACGCAAAGAATATAGGGATCTTATTCAATACAAGCGAAATTAATAGTAGAAATCAGATTGATGAAGTACGCACGATTGCACAAGATTTAGATATTAATGTTATTGAAAAAGGTGTGAGTCAGGCTAACGAAATTGCGATTGCGGCGCAACAATTAGTCCAAGAGACCGACGCAATTTACATTGTAAATGACAATATGATTGCAGCCGCTACGGGACTTGTAGTAGATACTGCAAATGGTTCAAATAAGCCAGTATTTATGGCAGAGGTAGGACAGTTTGACCAAGGTATTCTTGCTTCGGATTCAGTAAGTTATAAACATCTCGGCGAAAAAGCCGGAGCGATGGCTTACGAGGTTTTAGTAAATAAGAGAGTGATTGCATCAATTCCGGTTTATATTTCCGAACAAACAGAATTATTCGTCAGTGAGCAAGTTGCTTCAAAACTTGGTATTAGTATTCCAGAAACGGTACGTGAAAGAGCGGTGATTCAATAATGGGACTCGTAAATACTTCATTTATTTCAGATATCTTAATTCAAGGCTTTCTATATGGTATTTTATCAATGGGGGTTCTTATCTCCTATAAAATTTTAGATATTCCTGATCTGTCCGTAGATGGTACATATCCACTAGGTGCTGCGGTAAGTGCTGTTTTAATTCTAAATGGATTTAACCCGTGGTTAGCATTACTTATTTCAACAATTGCCGGTGCGTCCGCGGGTGTTGTAACAGGGGTATTTCATGTGAAACTTGGTATATCGTCATTATTGAGTGGTATTTTAGTGATGACAGGACTTTACTCTATTAATTTAGTTGTGGCTGGAGGAAAACCAAACATTCCGCTTTTTAAATTTGAAACAATCTTTTCTACGCAATGGTTAGAAAAAATCGGAGCACCCGATTTTCTAATTAATAACTTTCAACTCATTATCATGGCAGTTCTAGTATTTGCTATAAAGGTAATTATTGATCAACTATTGACAACAAAGACAGGATATTTACTTAAAGTTACAGGTGACAATGAGCAGTTGGTTACTTCGCTTGGACACAATGTAGGAGTCGTGAAAATCATGGGACTTGCTCTTGCGAATGCGATTGTTGCATTTAGTGGAGGCTTGGCTGTTTCAGTGAATAAGTATTTTGATATCTCGCTTGGAACAGGAATGGTTGTCTTGGGATTATCCTCTGTAATTTTGGGGACAACAATTTTAGGAAGAACTAAATTAAAATCAACAACTATGGTTATTTTTGGAGCAATTGTCTACCGTCTGATTGTGGCATTTGCAATTCGAATGGGGATTGATGCACAGTTTATGAAACTTATGACCGTTGCAATCTTTATCGGCGCAATTATGCTAAATAAAATTAAACTTCCAAAACGTATGGATACGAAGGAGAACCGTCATGCTAAAGCTCAATAACATTTCAAAAGCATTCAACCGAAACACACCCATGGAAACAAAGCTTTACCAAGATTTAAATATTCAAGTTGATGATGGTGAGTTTATTACAATTATTGGCTCGAATGGTAGTGGTAAGTCAACGTTACTCAATTTGATATGTGGTCAAATCGATCCTGATGTAGGAGTTTTAACTTTTATGGGTCAAAATCTTCTGAAAATGAAGAATCACGAACGCTTCAAAACAATCTCGCGTGTGTATCAAGATCCCATGGCCGGAACATCACCTTCACTTACTGTGTTGGAAAATCTTTCTCTTGCTTCAAACAAAGGAAAACTCATGAGTTTTAGAAAGGCGATTAACCATAAAAAGGAATCAGAATTTATCGAGTTATTAAAATCTTTGGATTTGGGTCTTGAAGATAAGTTACATGTCCAAGTTGGTCAACTTTCGGGAGGACAGCGCCAAGCGCTATCGCTACTAATGGCTCTAATGAATAATCCGGATTTATTACTCCTTGATGAGCATACTGCGGCACTTGATCCGAAAAGTTCGGAGTCCATCATTAAACTTACCCAGGAAATGGTGAGTAAACGAAAAATCACGACCATAATGGTAACGCATAATTTACAGCATGCACTTGATTATGGAACGCGATTATTGATGTTTCACAATGGTACAATTATCCGTGATATCTCAAATAATGAAAAATCTAAACTTTCGAAATCTGATTTGTTAAATATGTTTGCATCTTATGATGATAATTATGTAGAAACTATCTAAGGCAGCAATGCCTTTTTTAGTTATATTTTGCCCCTGCTGTATACGCCTATATATAAGGAAGCCTTTTTCAATTTTTCGTGATGTAAAAGAACCGATTGAAATAAAACAAAATAAAGTGAAAATAGTGTTGACGGTGGCTAAAGAGGGTGGTATTATATACAAGCGCTAAGGGAAACCGGGTGCAGAAAATGGTCTTTGAAAACTAAACAGGAAACGTCAATTTCAAAAAGAAATACGGATAAATAAATAAACAAAACTCGTCAGAGTTAAAAAGAGAAAGAATCAAATGGAGAGTTTGATCCTGGCTCAGGATGAACGCTGGCGGCGTGCCTAATACATGCAAGTCGAACGAAGTGAAGAGGAGCTTGCTCCTTGGAACTTAGTGGCGAACGGGTGAGTAATACATAAGCAACCTGCCTCGATGCCTGGGATAACAGAGGGAAACTTCTGCTAATACCGGATACGTTAATCTAAGACATCTTAGATTAATTAAAGATGGGATACATCACAACGAGATGGGCTTATGGCGCATTAGTTAGTTGGTAAGGTAACGGCTTACCAAGACGATGATGCGTAGCCGACCTGAGAGGGTGACCGGCCACACTGGGACTGAGACACGGCCCAGACTCCTACGGGAGGCAGCAGTAGGGAATTTTCGGCAATGGGGGAAACCCTGACCGAGCAACGCCGCGTGAGTGAAGACGGCCTTCGGGTTGTAAAGCTCTGTTGTAAGGGAAGAACGATAGGAAGAGGGAATGCTTTCTATATGACGGTACCTTACCAGAAAGCCACGGCTAACTACGTGCCAGCAGCCGCGGTAATACGTAGGTGGCAAGCGTTATCCGGAATTATTGGGCGTAAAGGGAGCGCAGGCGGTTTATCAAGTTTATGGTTAAAGTTCGGGGCTTAACCCCGTGATGCCATAGAAACTGGTAGACTAGAGTGCAGGAGAGGTTAGTGGAATTCCATGTGTAGCGGTAAAATGCGTAGATATATGGAGGAACACCAGTGGCGAAGGCGGCTAACTGGCCTGTAACTGACGCTGAGGCTCGAAAGCGTGGGGAGCAAATAGGATTAGATACCCTAGTAGTCCACGCCGTAAACGATGGATACTAAGTGTTGGAGAAATTCAGTGCTGTAGTTAACGCAATAAGTATCCCGCCTGGGGAGTATGCGCGCAAGCGTAAAACTCAAAGGAATTGACGGGGGCCCGCACAAGCGGTGGAGTATGTGGTTTAATTCGAAGCAACGCGAAGAACCTTACCAGGTCTTGACATACCGCGCAAAAGCACAGAGATGTGTAATAGTTATGGCGGATACAGGTGGTGCATGGTTGTCGTCAGCTCGTGTCGTGAGATGTTGGGTTAAGTCCCGCAACGAGCGCAACCCTTGTCTTTAGTTACCAGCATTAAGTTGGGGACTCTAAAGAGACTGCCGGTGATAAACCGGAGGAAGGTGGGGATGACGTCAAATCATCATGCCCCTTATGATCTGGGCTACACACGTACTACAATGGCGTATACAGAGGGCAGCGAAGCAGCGATGCGGAGCGAATCTCAGAAAGTACGTCTCAGTTCGGATTGGAGTCTGCAACTCGACTCCATGAAGTCGGAATCGCTAGTAATCGCGGATCAGAATGCCGCGGTGAATACGTTCTCGGGCCTTGTACACACCGCCCGTCAAACCATGAGAGTTGGTAATACCCGAAGCCGGTGGCCTAACCTAGTTTACTAGGAGGGAGCCGTCGAAGGTAGGATCGATGATTGGGGTTAAGTCGTAACAAGGTATCCCTACCGGAAGGTGGGGATGGATCACCTCCTTTCTAAGGAGTAATTAGAAAGACGTGAAGTTGACACCTAAAGTTTCCTGTTTAGTTTTGAGAGTCCGTTGGAATCTCAAGAAAAATGATCTTTGAAAACTGAATAACAGAAAAGAAAAAGAGATAGACAAAGAAATAAATGTTATCAACATGATCTTTTCGAATAGTTGTATAAAACTAGATTTACATCAAGTTAAACAAAAACAGTAACTTAAGCAATTAAGTAAGCAATCAAAGCAAACACACAGCTTATCAAGCGATAAGCGTTAAAAAAAACCTGATTTTAAGAATTAGGGCGCGAAATTACATGTGATTAAATATGTAAGGGCGTACGGTGGATGCCTAGGCACTAAGAGCTGATGAAGGACGCGACTAACAGCGAAATGCCTCGGGGAGTGGTACGTACACAACGATCCGGGGGTATCCGAATGGGGAAACCCAATACTGGTTATGCAGTATTACACATAAATGAATACATAGTTTATGATGAGGCAACCTTGCGAACTGAAACATCTTAGTAGCAAGAGGAAAAGAAAACAAAAGTGATTCCCTGAGTAGTGGCGAGCGAAACGGGAAGAGCCCAAACCATCTTCGTGATGGGGTAGTAGGACCACAACGTGGGATATCGAAGCTAGTCGAATGGCATTGAAAGGCCAGTCAAAGAAGGTGCAAACCCTGTAGACGAAAGCGTAAGATACTCTAGTGGTATCCTGAGTACGGCGAGGCACGAGAAACCTTGTCGGAATCAACCGGGACCACCCGGTAAGGCTAAATACTCCTTAGTGACCGATAGTGAACCAGTACCGTGAGGGAAAGGTGAAAAGAACCGCGGAAGCGGAGTGAAATAGATCCTGAAACCGTATGCTTACAAGAAGTCAGAGCCCGTTAATGGGTGATGGCGTGCCTTTTGTAGAATGAACCGGCGAGTTACTCATAATGTGCGAGGTTAAGTTGAAGAGACGGAGCCGAAGCGAAAGCGAGTCTTAATAGGGCGATATAGTACATTGTGGTAGACCCGAAACTGAGTGATCTAGCCATGACCAGGTTGAAGTTTGGGTGAAACCAAATGGAGGACCGAACCGACCATCGTTGAAAAGCTGGCGGATGAGTTGTGGCTAGCGGAGAAATTCCAATCGAACTCAGATATAGCTGGTTCTCCCCGAAATAGCTTTAGGGCTAGCGTCAATGTAAGGCCACTGGAGGTAGAGCACTGAATGTATGATGGCCCCATCTCGGGGTACTGAATATAATCAAACTCCGAATGCCAGTGGATAGTAGTTGGCAGTCAGACTATGGGTGATAAGGTCCGTAGTCGAAAGGGAAACAGCCCAGACCATCAGTTAAGGTCCCAAAATTCATGCTAAGTGGAAAAGGATGTGGGGATGCACAGACAACTAGGAGGTTGGCTCAGAAGCAGCCATCCTTTAAAGAGTGCGTAACAGCTCACTAGTCGAGTGACCCTGCGCCGAAAATGTACCGGGGCTAAGTATGATACCGAAACTATGGATTTATTGTTTCAATAAATGGTAGGGGAGCGTTCTATACTGCGTTGAAGCTGTACCGTAAGGAGCAGTGGAGTGTATAGAAGTGAGAATGCCGGTGTGAGTAGCGAGATGTCAGTGAGAATCTGACACACCGATTGCCTAAGGTTTCCAGGGGAAGGCTCGTCCTCCCTGGGTAAGTCGGGACCTAAGATGAGGCTGAAAAGCGTAGTCGATGGACAACAGGTTGATATTCCTGTACCCGATACATAAGTGAAGGAATGACAGAGAAGGCTAGGTTATGCCAGCGACTGGAAGTGCTGGTTTAAGCGAAGGAGCTGTATGGTAGGCAAATCCGCCATGCAAAGCAAAGGCGTTACGAGGAGTGAACCCGTGAGGAAGTAGCGAAGTAACTGATGCCAGCTCTCAAGAAAAGTTTCTAGCGTTAATTATGTATTGGCCCGTACCAAAACCGACACAGGTAGGCAAGGAGAGAATCCTAAGGTGAGCGAGAGAACTGTTGCCAAGGAACTCGGCAAAATGACCCCGTAACTTCGGGAGAAGGGGTGCTCGTAAGAGCCGCAGTGAAGAGGCCCAAGCGACTGTTTAACTAAAACACAGCTCTCTGCAAAGTCGCAAGACGAAGTATAGGGGGTGACACCTGCCCGGTGCTGGAAGGTTAAGGGAATATGTTAGAATTCGTTCGAAGCATTGAACTGAAGCCCCAGTGAACGGCGGCCGTAACTATAACGGTCCTAAGGTAGCGAAATTCCTTGTCGGGTAAGTTCCGACCCGCACGAAAGGTGTAACGATTTGGGCGCTGTCTCGGCAGCAGACTCGGTGAAATCTTAGTACCGGTAAAGATGCCGGTTACCCGCAACTAGACGGAAAGACCCCATGGAGCTTTACTGTAGCTTGATATTGAACTTTGAGCCTACATGTACAGGATAGGTGGGAGACTATGAAGCATGTACGCTAGTATATGTGGAGTCGCCATTGGGATACCACTCTTGTATGTTTGAAGTTCTAACCGCGTACCGTGATCCGGTACCGGGAGAGTGTCAGGTGGGCAGTTTGACTGGGGCGGTCGCCTCCTAAAGAGTAACGGAGGCGCCCAAAGGTACCCTCAGATTGGTTGGAAATCAATCGACGAGCGTAAAGGCAGAAGGGTGCTTGACTGCGAGACCTACAAGTCGAGCAGGGACGAAAGTCGGGCTTAGTGATCCGGCGGTTCCGAGTGGAAGGGCCGTCGCTTAACGGATAAAAGCTACCCTGGGGATAACAGGCTAATCTCGCCCAAGAGTTCACATCGACGGCGAGGTTTGGCACCTCGATGTCGGCTCATCGCATCCTGGAGCTGAATTAGGTTCCAAGGGTTGGGCTGTCCGCCCATTAAAGCGGTACGCGAGCTGGGTTCAGAACGTCGTGAGACAGTTCGGTCCCTATCTGTTGTGGGCGTAGGAAATTTGAGGAGCGCTGTCCCTAGTACGAGAGGACCGGGATGGACATACCGCTGGTGTACCAGTTGTTCTGCCAAGGGCATCGCTGGGTAGCTAAGTATGGACTGGATAAGCGCTGAAAGCATCTAAGCACGAAGCCAACTCCAAGATGAGATTTCCCATACGTAAGTAGTAAGACCCCTGAGAGACGATCAGGTTGATAGGTCAGAGGTGGAAGCATAGTGATATGTGGAGCTGACTGATACTAATAGGTCGAGGTTTTAATCACAAAAGATACAACGATTCGAAAAAGATCAAATTTCTGTTATTCAGTTTTGAGAGTTCATCTCTCTAATGCACTATGATCTGGTGATTTTAGCGAAGTGGTCACACCTGTTCCCATCTCGAACACAGAAGTTAAGCACTTTAGCGGCGACAATATCTAGCCACGCGCTAGTGAAGATAGTTCATCGCCAGGTAATTTGACACTCTATTTAGAGTGTCTTTTTTTTTTATGCGGTCATAATTGTAATTATGTGACAGTTTATATTTTTTTCACATGTTTATTTAATATTGTTAATGGTTTTTAACACAAATACGTGTATTGACTGTTATAATAATGATGTAACAACTGTACGTAAAATTCGTGGTCGTTCACGAAATAAATAATATCGAATATATTAAAATTACGTAATATTATGTTTATAGGAGGAAGATGAATGATTGAAGTCAAGGACTTACGGAAAGTGTTTGATAATGGTTTTGAGGCATTAAAGCAAGTTACATTCTCAATTGAGAAAGGTGATTTAGTTTGCTTACTTGGCCCAAGTGGTTGTGGAAAAACAACAATTTTAAATTTAATTGCTGGTTTACTTGATCCCACGGATGGCACAATTCACAATGAAGGGGTCTCAATGGTTGATAAACATCCTAAAGATCGTGATATTGGTTTTGTATTTCAAAACTACGCACTTTACCCACATATGACAGTATTAGAGAATGTCATGTTCCCACTACGCGTAGGTGATAAAAAAATGCCAAAAGAAGAAGCAGAAAAAATTGCTCGTAAATATATGGCATTAACAGATATTGAAGAATTAGCGAATAAAAAACCAGGAACAATGTCTGGTGGACAGCAACAACGTGTAGCGATTACTCGTGCTTTAGTTCAAAACCCTTCAATTTTATTACTTGATGAACCATTAAGTAACCTTGATGCACGTTTGCGATTGAAAATTCGTGAAGAAATTCGTCGTCTTGTTAAGGAAATTAACATTACTACAATTTTTGTTACGCATGACCAAGAAGAAGCGTTATCAATTAGTGATAAAATCGTTCTTATGAACGAAGGTGTTATTCAACAATATGATGACCCTCAAAATCTTTATTTAGAACCTAATAATTTATTTGTGGCTCAATTTATTGGTAATCCTGTCATCAATATTCTTCCTGTAGAAGTTAAAAATGGCACAATCATGGGCGAAACTTTCGAATTTAATAAGAGCTCACTTGTACAAGATCGTATTAAAACAGATTTAACAGATGGAACATACCTTTTAGGAGTTCGTCCCGAAGATATCATTTTCGGTGAACAAGGAATTTTTAATACTGAAATCGAAACCGTAGAACTTATTGGTCGTGAAGGAATCCTTAATTTTAAAATTGGTTCAAAAAATGCGAAGGGAATCGTAAGTATTGAATCATTAATTGATCCAGCAACAATCGTTAATTGTGATTTCAATTATCCACGCATTTTCATGTTTAAAGAATCTGGCGAGAGGGTCTACTAATGAAGAAGTTTAAGTATAGCGCTGAAAATCAAAGACAGGCTTGGTTGTTTCTTTTACCTGCTTTGGTGATTATTGCTTTATTTAATATATATCCATTAATCCGCGCGTTAATTATGTCCTTTCAATCAGGTACACTAACAAACTTGAAGCCAGCCGGCATTAGTAATTATCAATATGTACTACAGGATCCAAAGTTCCATATTGCAATGCGAAATACTGCAGTTTATGCCTTTCTTGTAGTTCCAATTTGTTTAATTATTTCAATGTTTATTGCACTTCTCATTTTTGAAAAAATAAAGAATAAGAGTTTCTTTGAAACAATTTTCTTTATTCCTTACTTAACAAGTGTTATTGCGATTGGGGTTGTGTTCCGTTACCTCTTTAATGGTCCTTATGGATTCATTAACTTTCTATTAAGCTTTATTAATGTTGGTCCAATTAATTTCTTGGACGATATTATGATGAGTTTGCCGACGCTGGTCATTTTTGGAATTTGGAATGGTCTTGCGTTTAATATAATCATTCTACTCTCAGGACTTCGTAATATTGATCGTGAATACTATAAGGTGGCTGATATGTTTGGTGCAACGGAACTTCAAAAATTATTCCGAATAACTTTGCCTCAACTTATCCCAACTTTAACGTTCCTGTTAACAGTTAACTTAATTAATGCCTTTAAAGTATATACTCAAGTCTTTGCGATCTTTAATGGTAAGGCGGGAATTGCAAATAGTGCGACAACTGCCGTATTCTATATATTCACTACCTTCCATGTTGATAATCGATATGGTCCGGCGATGGCCGCAACTATTCTTCTGTTTGTGTTTATTCTTGTATTAACACTGATTCAGAATAAAGTGTTGAAGAAGATAGAGGAGAGATAGCCGTGAACGAAAAATCTGAATTTTCACCAAATTTAAAAATTATACTAACGAAGTTATTTAAAATAATTGCGACAATCTTTATTGTGGTTATGGCGATCATTACTCTATTTCCATTTGTTTATATGATTCTTGCAAGTTTGATGACCTATCAGGAAGCGACCAGTATTCCACCAACGTTAATTCCTTCATCACCACAGTTCCACAACTTTGTGGAAGTATTTCAAACAGCACCGTTTGTTCGTTATTTCTTTAATACTGTAGTGGTTGCAGGGATTAGTACACTTGGAATTCTAGTTACATCAACTTTGGCTGCATTTGCACTTGTAAAGCTCGAGTTCAAGCACAAAGGTCTAATTATTTTAATCATGGTATCCTTGCTGATGGTACCGTATGAGTCAACAGTATTTACAAATTATCAGACGATTGCGCGTCTTGGTTTATTGAATACCTATACTGCGTTGATTGTTCCATCACTTGCCAGTGTATTCTATATATTCTATTTAAAAGGGTATCTAACAAGTATTCCAATTTCATACTATAAAGCAGCTAAAATTGATGGGTGTACGGACTTGGAATTTATTCGTAAAATTATGATTCCTTTATCAAAACCTGCTCTCGTTACAATCGGTATTTTAAGCTTTATCTCACACTGGAATTCATTCTTGTGGCCATTATTGGTTACCAATGATTCAAGTATGCGATTGTTGAATAATGGGTTGAGTGCATTTGCTACGGAGAGTGGGACAGATGTTCATCTTCAAATGGCAGCTGCAACATTAACAATCATCCCAGTGCTGATTATTTACTTTATTTTTAGAAATCAAATTATTAAAGGAGTGTCAAAGAGTGGACTTAAAGGATAGAAAAACTAAAATTACATTTCACAGTGGCGTACTTACAATTGGTGGTACTGTTATTGAAATAGCGTATGAAGATTCACATATCTTTTTTGATTTTGGTACAGAATTTAAACCAGAATTAAATCTCAAAAATGAATCGTTACAAGAACTTATCGACCATCGTCTAGTGCCACATTTAGAAAATATTTATGATCCTGAATTAGGGTATACGTATCCATTCGAGAAGGGTCCTAATTATGCTCATACTGCTGTGTTTTTAAGTCATTGTCATCTTGATCATACGCGTATGGTTAATTACTTGGATCCAAAAATTCCGATGTATGCACTTAAAGAAACAAAAGTTTTATTAAATAGTTTGAATGCACAAAATAACTTTATTTTACCAAGAGCAAATGCTACGGATTCATTCACACGTGATATTATCGGTTGTGATAATCATGACGTTATTGAAGTTGGAGATATCAAGGTAGAATTAAGTCGTGTTGACCATGATGCTTATGGTGCCTGTGGTCTTTTAATCACAACACCAGATATGCATATTGCTTATACAGGTGATTTACGTCTTCATGGTTTTGATGTTGAAGATTCACTTCATTATTGTGAACAAGCAAAGAATACCGATATGCTCATTATTGAGGGTGTATCAATTAGTTTCCCTCAAGAGGACCGTGCAACGGGACGTATTGAGTCTGAAGCAGATTTACTTAAGAAAATCGTGAATATTGTAAACAGTAATCCAAACAAACAAGTGACTTTCAATTGCTATCCGGCGAATGTAAAACGATTAGCTGAGATTGTAAAACAAAGTCCACGTGAGGTGGTATTAGAAGCATCCTTTGCAAATATCTTAAAAGAGTGTTTAAATATGGAGTGTAAGTATTACAATGCAAATGACAATAACTTTAACTTGGATAAGAATCTTGAAGTGGATTACGATACATTACTTCAAGATGAGGGAGCTTATTTGTGGCAGGTTGTTGATCATCACGAAAACCTTAAAGGAGGTGGTGTCTATATCCATAGCGACGCTTCGCCGCTAGGAGAATTTGATCCAGCATATTTACCATTTATTCAGTTGTTGAAGGATTGCGATATTGAATTTAATCGTATAGCGTGTTCTGGACATGCTTACCCTGAAGATTTAGATCGTATTGTAAGCCTAATCCAACCGAAGTTATTAGTTCCAATTCATTCTCTAAGACCAGATTTACTTGAGAATAAATATGGAATGCGTCATTTACCAACCCGTGGGGAAACTATCTAAAGGAGACACATAAAACAAATATGGGAAATATTAAAAAGATTTTAGTAGCATTACTTGCTTTACTTGTTCTTGTAGGATGTTCAAATAAAGGTGATGATACAGCATCTGCTGATATCGTTACAGAATTGACAGAAGAAACAGAAATTCGTTTCTGGCATGCAATGAATGGTAAACAAGAAGAAGCATTAACAAAACTTACTGAAGATTTTATGGCAGCAAATCCAAAGGTTAAAGTTGTATTACAAAACCAATCAAGTTATCCGGATTTACGTCAAAAATTATCTGCAACACTTGTAAGTCCTAAAGACTTACCAACAATGACACAAGCATATCCAGCATGGATGTTTAATGCGTCAGTAGATAAACTTGTTACAGACTTAACACCTTATATCGAAAACGATACAATCGGAATGAAAGACTACAATGATATTGTTGAAGGATTCCGTGAGGGTGGTAAAATCGAAGGTGTAACATACGGTATGCCATTTAACAAATCAACAGAAGTTCTTTACTACAACAAAACGCTTCTTGATGAGTTAGGACTTAAAGCTCCTACAACTCTTGAAGAACTTAAAGAAGTAAGTAAAACTGTTTATGAAAAGAAAAATATTGTGGGAGCAGGATTTGACTCACTCAATAACTACTATGCTACAGGATTAATTAATAAAGGCGTCGAATTCAATAAGGATATGGATCCTACAAGTAAAGAAAGTCTTGAAGTGGCATCATTCTACCAAGAAGGTGTAAAAGATGGTTACCTACGTATCGCAGGAACTGACAAATACTTATCAGGACCATTTGGTAATGGTCAACTTGCAATGAACGTTGGAAGTACAGCAGGTGAATCACACGTACTTAAAGGTGTAGACGGTCGTTTCGAAATTGGCGTTGTTAAACGTCCTGAAAAAATCAGTTTACAACAAGGTACAGATTTATACATGTTCTCATCCGCAACATCAGAACAAAAAACTGCAGCGTTTGAATACATGAAATTCTTAGTATCTGCAGATTCACAATTACACTGGGCTAAATCAACAGGTTATATTCCAGTACGTACAAGTGTTATCGAAAGCAAAGAATACTTAGAAAGTGGTTCAATGATTGCGCCATTAATTCAAGAAATTACAAAAGATGTATTTACAATTCCAGTTTCCGCTAACTCAGATGCAGCTTATACAGAAGCAACTGTGAAGATGGAAGAATTACTATCTGATACATCAAAAACACCAGAATCTGTAATGGAGTCTTACAAAACTTCTTTACAAACAATCTGGCAATAATTAAATCAAAAGTGGATTATAAATCCACTTTTTTTTTCGTTTTCTTGAGTATACGACCATAAGTGTCGTATAATGTTGGTATACTTATGTCAAGAGGTGATACAAGATGAAAAAAGGATTTAATTTAAAAGATTTGATGATTGCGATGAAAGGGAATGATGTGAGCTCATTTATTAATGATCAAGCACTTCGTTTCACAGAGCGATTTGGACTCTCATTTGAAGATTGTGTTTCCGTTACATTGAAGTTTGATTCTCATGAAGATGCACAGGATTTCTATAATGAGTTAAAATTTAATGCATATTATTCTAAAGACTATTCGGTTGCTTCATCAGCTCGTGGTGGTAATTATTTGACCGTATCTGGTGCTCAAACCCTTTATGATTATTTTGGGTCGAATGAGCCCAATCTGTTAACTGTAAGTCGTGATTTGGATTTAAACTTCGAAATATCTTTTATCCAAACCTATACTGGAACAGAATTTACCGGTGCAGTACATCGTGGTGAGCTTCTAAGTCGTCAGTGTATTGTTGAGGTGAGCGATATGTTACCAGAGCTTACACTTGGAGGCCTTTGTCAAATTGCACGCAGCGAATCAGAATTTAATGATCTCCTGACACGTTGTTATATAATTGAAGGACAAACGATTTATGAGTAAGTTGAGTAACGCACTTGTGATGTTAGATGTTTTATCCGCACGCTCTGTAGTATCCTTATCAGAGCTTGCGGATCTTTTGGAGATTAGCGAACGAGGCGTCCAACGGTTAAAGGACGAACTTGAATCCGTCGGATATGAGATTAAAACGGTAATGGGGCCCGGTGGTGGTTATGTATTAGAGTCAAAAACTCAGATACAGCCATTGGCTTTTGAACGCAATGAACGGAAAATGTTGAAGCAGGCTTTTTCGGTTTTATTATCACAAGATAATCCAACATTAGGAAATGATTTTGTTGCTGTAATATCAAAGTTATCCCATCAATTAGATTATAGTGGTAATGTATCCGTATCTGCTTTCCAATCTGTTAAGCTTAATGTCGATCCAAATCTTTACCAAAAACACATAGAGATGCTTGAGAACGCCATTGAAAATCATTTGCGCATTGACATTGTTTATAATAAAAATCATCGTGAGAAGCGTTCATACATCTTTGAACCGTATGAGCTTGTAATTGTGAATAAGTTTTGGTACTTGTTGGGCTATGATGATAAAAACCGTTACTTGAGTCTGAAGGTGAATCGAATTCATGAATTATCGTTACGTGATGAGGTATTTCGTTTTGATGACGAGACTTCAAGTAAGCATGTTTTTTCTAAGTTTGGATATAAGATCAAACCTGTATTTGCGGAATTGGAAGTTTTTGAACAAGATTATCTTAGCGAATATATTTGGGGAGAACACCAAGAAATAACGTGGATTGACGATCATCGTTTTATCTTAAACGTTGAATTTTCCAATGAACTTGCTGTAAAAGATTTTGTATTACAGGGTGGTTCTCATATTACCGTTTTAAAACCACAGTGGCTTCGTGAATGGATTGTTGATGAATGTCATAAAATTACGAAACTCTATCGTTAAGATGCTTGCTTTTTTGTCATGACAAAGCTAAACTTATTGATAGAGTGTCTTAAGGGACATGAGATGGTGGTGAGTTATGGGATTTAATTATAGCGATATATTAAATTATGTATCACGGAAAGAGGTTTATGACATGATAGTTATTGAAGGTGTTGTTGGAGTTGGAAAAAGTTCTTTAATGCGCATTCTTGGTAAGGAAGGTTACGAAGAGTTTGAAGAGCCGGTTGTAGATAATCCAGTTTTGGATAAGTTTTATCATGACCGTTGTCGTTATTCATTTCCTTTACAAGTTTTCTTCTTAAATAAACGTTTTGAACACATCAAACAAGCTAAAGATGTAAGTAAAGCGGTAATGGATCGAAGCATATATGGGGACGCAATATTCGCTCGTATGTTAAACTTAAGTGGAGAAATGAGTGACGAAGAATTTCAAATTTATTCTGAGTTACTACAAAATATGCTTGAACATGTTCATGTTCCCAAATTAATGGTATATCTTGAAATTAGTGTTGATGAGGCAATGAACCGTATTAAGAAACGTGGAAGAGATTATGAATTAATTGTTGAACGTGAGTATTGGGAAAAACTCAATGACGAATACAGTAATTATTTTGACAATTATGATCTTTCGCCAATGCTTAAAATTAATGTAGATAATCTTGATTTTGAAAATAATGAAGCAGATCGCATTTATGTTCTAAAGCTTATCAATGAAGCATTACTCGAATTAAAATAAGGAGCATTTTATGAGATTTTTAGAGACAGCACGTGCATATAAAAAACAAGATCCTGCTGTACGATCAGTTCTGGAGGTTATTTTACTCTATCCAGGATACCATGCGATGGGGTTTTATCGAATCGCACATTGTTTCTATCGTATTAAGTTTTTCTTTGTGGCTCGATTCATTTCGCAACTTGGACGATTTTTGACTCAAATTGAAATTCATCCCGGTGCAGAAATCGGTCGTCGATTTATTATTGACCATGGTAGTGGAGTTGTGATTGGACAGACTGCAATTATTGGTGATGATTGTTTGATTCATCATGGTGTTACATTAGGTGGTAAGTCACGAGAGCCTGGAAAACGACACCCGACTTTAGGTAATAAAGTTCATGTTGGTGCTGGAGCACAGGTACTCGGGAATATAATGATTCACGATGAAGCGGTGATTGGTGCAGGAAGTGTCGTGACAAAAGATGTTGCGCGCTGTGATATTGTTGCTGGAATTCCTGCTCGAACAATACGCAATAAGTGTAGTGACGAAGGAAGATTATAAAAAAACGAACAGAATCTGTTCGTTTTTCTTTTATCGTAAAGGTGTTCGTTTCATAATTTGATTTCGATTTGGTCCATTTGAAACAAGTTCGATATTTGTATCAATAAGCATTTCAAGTTTATTAATATAGTTTTTACAATTTTCAGGAAGGTCATCATAACATGTGATATGGGTAATATCTTCTTTCCACCCAGGAAATGTTTCAATTACAGGGGTTGTGTGTTCTAATTCTGTAATGTTTCCAAATCGCATGGATTGTTGCCCTTGATATTCATAAGCCGTGACAACTTTAATTTCATCTAAATAAGAAAGGACATCAATGTTTGTGAGTGCAACATGAGTTGCCCCTTGAGTTTTACATCCAAAACGTGTGGCGACAGCATCAAAGTAACCAACACGTCGCGGACGTTTGGTATTAACGCCATACTCACCTGCATCACCACCACGTTGACGTAATGCTTCGGCTTCTTCTCCAAATATTTCTGAGACAAATGCACCAGCACCGACACAACTTGAATAGGCTTTTGTGACCGCCCATACTTCGTCAATAGGATGTGGTAATCCTGCCCCTACTGTTGCATAGTAAGCTAAAGTGGATGAAGAGGTTGAATAGGGATAAATTCCAAAGTCTGGATCGCGTAATGCACCAAGCTGTCCTTCGAAGAGAATGTTTTGACCCTTATTATGGGCTTCATTTAAAAACGTGAAGACATCACGAACATAAGGATTGATTAAATCCCGGTATGTCATTAATTCTTCGAAAATTGCATCTGCAGACAATGGCTCTTGATGATATAAATTTACTAATAATGTATTTTTAATATCTAAAACCCGATCAATTTTACTGCGTAACCAGTCTTCGTTGTATAACTCACAGACTTGGAACCCAATCTTTGCGTATTTATCGGAATAAAAAGGTGCAATTCCGGATTTTGTGGATCCAAACTGATCTTTACCCATACGGGCTTCCTCATAAACATCGAAATTTTTATGGTAACTCATCACAATTTGAGCGCGATCACTTACAATAACTTGAGGATGAACACCACGCGTTTTTAATTCTTCCAATTCATGAATGAATGCCGGAATGTTTAAGGCAACACCATTACCAATAACATTAATCGTGTGTTTATAGAATACACCGGATGGTAACATCTTTAGCGCAAACTTACCTTGGTCATTGATAATTGTATGACCTGCGTTATTTCCACCTTGGAATCGAACGACGATATCTGATTCACTTGCGAATACATCGGTAAGCTTTCCTTTACCTTCATCGCCCCAGTTAGCACCTACTATAGCTTTAATCATAATTACCTCCTAAAAATACAAAATGAGACACCTTGGTGTCTCACTGTACACGAACTAGAATACTTTTATTTTTTTCGAGTGTCAAGATTTTTTTTTTGATAGAATAAAAAAATACAAAATTTCTAAGAACTTGAAACTTTGTATTTTAGGATTTTATGTTGAGGCAATAACTTTAATATTATCACGATGATTTACATGAACTGGAGAATTTTCTACAAAATAATCCATAATGACATCGACCATTTCTTCTTGAATATCATCCAACGTTTCACTTTCTGCCACCATTGTATAATTTCCGCCACCCATTGCTCGATAATTGTTAACAACGACCGTAAATTCATCGGTATCTAGAACGGGTTTATCTTGGTAAGTGAGACTTACAACACGTGATCCTCTCGGTTTTGAGATATCAAGTGTATAGTCCACACCATCAAGCATATCGTAATTATAGTGTTGTGGTTTTGGTTCTACGTATTCAGGAGAAGGTACAATTTGATGTGTTCCATCTAAGCTAAAGTAATGAGCACTGAATTCAATCATTTCGCGAAGTGCTTTCCCACTCATCTTTTTCACAACCAATGTATTGGGATAGAGGTAAGTACTCACTAATTCACGCATCGTAATCGACTTATTAAATCCTTGAGCACCATTAAAGAGAGCTACTGACGAAATTTGTGCACCAGAACGTTTGAGTTGGATTTGATTTAAAAGTGAAACGAGGGGGTGCTTATGAAGCCTTGCATCCAACTCGTCATCAATCATGACATCCATATTTTCTAACGTTCCAACTGGTTGATCCAGCCATGTTTGTGTTTTATTTTGTAAGGACTCGAGGGGTTGGAGTAGGTCTTGATCTATATCATAATCGGCGGCACTTAAACGCTGTGCGTCAGCGCTCCCTGTTTCTAAATCAAGATCAATTGTAATGAATTCTTTTGCTTTAAAGGTATTTTGAGTTACTAAAACACCATTAACGGTTTCAATAAAGGAGCGGTGTTGATGGCCGGTAATTAAAATATCAAGCCCTTCAATATCAGTCATAGCATAGCCTTCATTTTCACCAGTAAGACGTTCTGTAGGTTCACCTGTTTGAGGATCGCGCTCTAAACCACCATGGTACATTGCGATGACATAATCGACATCATTTCGAACGCGTTGAACCTCTTTTTGAAGGTGTTCAAAAGCACCTTTAAAACTCATGTTTTGAATATGAGCCGGGCGTTCCCAATGCGGAATATATTGAGTCAAAACACCGATTAGCGCTATTTTTTTACCTTCATAAGTAAGAATTTGAGTGCTTCCAGGTACTTTACCATCGATTTCGATATTTGAGGTAAGTAGCGGAGCATTGTTTTCATTAATATATTTTTCTAAGATCTCAGGACCATAATTAAAATCATGGTTACCAAGATTAATGAAGTCATAGTTCATTGCGTTAAAGCATTGTGCTATCGGGTTGTTTGCCGTTTGCGCATGTTGATGCGCATAGGTTAGAAGAGGTGTACCTTGAAAGGCATCTCCATTATCAAGAAGTAAAACATTTCCTTCATTTCGAAACTGTTTAACTGCAGTACTGATGCGTGCAAGCCCATAATCTTCAAGGTTTTCACGACTTGTATAATTTGTTGGAAAGATATTTCCATGGACGTCTGTTGTGACGACGATTTTAAGTTTCATTTTTATCACCAAATCTATTATACCAAATCTAACTTACGATGTTTGGTATTGATTACTTTTTTTGAAATATATGATAAAATATAAACAAATGAAAGGAGGAACTTATGAATCGCTCAGATAAATGTTTAATGTGTGTTATTTTATTTCTAACGATTATGTCGAATGGTATGTTTGGCTCTCATAATCAACAAGGGGCTTTTGTGTCTCCAAGAAATAGTAAGCACCTTTTAACCCAAATGAATAAAAATGATAATGTTGCATTATCGAGCGTCGCATTTTGTTTTATACAAAATACTTATGATTGTCTGTGTGATTCTATAAGTGCCTCTTAAAACACTTATTTTCAGCATAGATATTCATAAAAACACATGGAAATGTGTTTTTTAAGCCTTAAAGGAGAAGATAATATAATATCGAGGTGAATATGAAAAATATTAAATTTATTTTTAAATATACTGAGGGTCATCGAAATAAAATCATTATTATGACGTTTTCAGTAATCATTTATTGTGCAGTACTTTTAGTGAATCCGTTATTACTGCAGTATACGATTGACCATATTTTAAACGACTTACCGATAAACACCTCATGGATGATGATGTTTACAGATTTCTTAGGTGGAATGAATTCGGTTCGTGATCACTTATGGTATGTAGGTGTTGTGATTGTAATTTTGAACGTATTGAGTGGTCTTACGCATTTTTGGGCATCTTACTCAATTGGTTCGTTTTCTGAGTATTTTTCGGAAAATTTACGTAATGATGTCTTTGATCATTTACAAAAATTACCGTATGCCTACCATGTGCGCGCTAAAACGGGTGATTTAATCCAACGTTGTACCAGTGATGTAGACCAGATTGGACGGTTTTTAAAATCGAAAATTCAAGAGTTGGTTTATGCATTAACGATGGTTGTGATTGCATTGACTGTTTTATTTCGTATTAATGCCAAGATGACATGGATTACTATGATTTCATTTCCATTCATCTTTGGATTCGCGTTTTTATTTTTTAAAAAGATGCAAGCGGTGTTTAAGAAGAGTGATGAAGCTGAAGCGGCACTGTCCAATACGTTTCAAGAGAGTATGGATGCAGTTCGTGTTGTGAAAGCATTTAATCAAGAACAGTTTGAAGTTGAAAAATTTGAGGCTAAAAATAAAGAATATGCCTCGATTACTAAAGAAATGATTCGACTTCTAGGTGTTTATTGGGGAACGTCAGATTTACTTTGTTTTATGCAAACGTTAATCGTTCTGATTGCAAGTATTTTTGAGGTGCGTTCAGGCAATCTAACGGTAGGGAATGCTATTGTGTTTATTTCCTATGTAAATATGGTGCTTTGGCCAATTCGTAATGTGGGACGAACTCTCTCAGATATGGGAAAGGTCAGTGTGAGTATTGATCGTTTAAATGAAATCTTAGAGTTACCCATTGAAGATCTTGAATCTGGACTAAGCCCTGATATTCAAGGTGAAATTTTATTTGAGAATGTTTCGTTTAAATATGATGATGCAAGCACTCCAGTACTTAAAAATTTGAATTTCAAGATTAAGCCTGGAGAAACGGTTGCGATTATGGGGCCGACCGGGAGTGGTAAGTCGAGTTTAGTTCATTTACTTACCCGAATTTATGATGTTACTTCAGGGACCATTAAAATTGATGGAATCGATATTAATGATATTTCAAAAAGTTATCTTCGTAAAAACGTAGGACTTGTTCTGCAAGAACCTTATTTATACTCGAAAACACTTTTTGAAAATATTCGAATCGCAATTCCTCAAGCCTCAGAACAGGATGTATATGATGCATCACGCGTTGCTTCAATTCATGATGTGATTACATCTTTTGATCTTGGATATGAAACGCCTGTAGGGGAAAAAGGCGTTACGTTATCGGGTGGACAAAAACAACGTGTTGCGATTGCCAGAACGCTTATTGCGAATACACCGATATTAATTTTTGATGATTCGCTGTCTGCTTTGGATTCTCAAACAGATGCTTCAATTCGTGAATCACTGAATCATACAAAAAATGCAACATCCATCATCATTACACATCGTATAAACAGCGCACAAAATGCAGACAAGATTATTGTTGTTTTAGATGGAGAAATCAAACAAATTGGGACACACGATACTTTATTGGAAGTTGATGGTTTGTACCGAAATATTTATGACATCCAAACGAATCAGAAAGGGGGTGCTCTTTATGAGTAATAGAGAAGAAGAACAATTTACTTCTGAAAAATTAGATGTTGGACTTTGGAAGAAAATCCTAAAGATGTTGCTTGAAAATAAAAAAAATCTCTTCTTGGCGCTCTTCTTTGTTTTATTGGAAGCAGTTATTGGAGTTATTCTGCCTGTTCTAAATCGCTATGCCATTGATGTTTTCTATCAAGGACACGGTTCAACAGAAGCGATTATAAAGTTTACGCTTTTATATGGCGGCTTGGTTGCATTTCAAGCATTTTTAATTTACGAATTTATTTATCGTAGTGGTCTTATTGAGATGGATATTAGTTATCAAATCCGTCAAAATGTTATGGAAAAACTTCAAGTGCTTCCTTTTTCATACTATGATAAGACACCAACTGGGTGGATTATGGCACGGATGACCAGTGATGTTTCACGATTATCGGAAATTCTTTCCTGGAGTTTTAATGACCTTGTATGGGGATTTTTGGTGATGATGATGTTACTTATTGTGATGTTTACTGTAAATTGGAAACTCGCTTTAATCATCCTTGTGATCGTACCGATGGTTTATTTTGTGAGCGCTTGGTTTCAAAAAAGAATCCTTCAGAATTATCGCAGTGTTCGTGCTGAAAACTCAAAAATAACACACGGATTCAGTGAAGGGATTACCGGTGCAAAGACTACAAAGACGATGGGATTGGAAGCGATTCATTATAGTGAATTTAAAAATAATACGATGGCTATGCGTTCCAAATCAATTCATGCTGTCATTCTTAGTGCACTATATATGCCTTTGATTACGCTTATTTCATCACTGGGAAATGCGGGTATAATTTACGTAGGTGGAAATATGGCATTACAAGGTGTTATCCAAATTGGAACTTTAATTTTATTTACCCAGTATGCAGAACGTTTCTTTGAACCTTTACGAAACATTAGTAACGTGTTTGCGCAATTACAAATGGCGCAAGCTTCGGCAGAACGTGTACTTTCATTGCTTGAAGAAGATTCAACATTAATTGATCGTTCAGATGTTATTGAAAAATATGGAACAATTTTGAATCCAAACGAATCCGTCTATGAACCGATAATCGGAGATATTGAATTTAAAGATGTTGATTTCTACTATCAAGCATCAGAGCCAATCTTAACGAAATTTAATTTGACCGTCCAACCTAAGCAACGCATTGCTTTAGTCGGTGAGACGGGAAGTGGTAAATCGACGATTGTAAATCTAATATGTCGTTTTTATGAACCAATTTCGGGTTCGATCTTGATCGATGGTGTTGATTATCGAGAACGATCGATTGGATGGCTTCATTCCCATCTCGGATATGTCTTACAAGCACCGCATCTGTTCTCTGGATCTGTTCGTGATAACATTGCCTACGGAAAACCCAATGCAACGGATGAAGAAGTGATGAATGCTTCGAAGCTTGTAGACGCACATCGATTTATCATGGAACTCGAGGATGGCTATCAAACTGATGTTGGTGAAGGTGGAAACCGATTGTCTACAGGGCAGAAACAGTTAATTTCGTTTGCCCGTGCAATTCTTGTTGATCCATCAATCTTTATTTTAGATGAAGCAACAGCTTCCATTGATACAGAGACGGAAGCCATTATTCAGAATGCAGTCGAAACGGTTCTCAAAGAGAAAACAAGTTTCATAATCGCTCACCGTCTTTCAACGATTGTGAATGCAGATCGTATTCTTGTCATTGATAAGGGTAGGATACTGGAAGACGGAAATCATCAGAGTCTTATGAGCCAAAAAGGTCGATATTATGAACTCTATATGAACCAGTTTAACGAGAAAAATCAAACAAATATGATGAATACATTAACACCTATTTCCGAATAGGTGTTTTTATCGCAATTCTTGTCATCTTGAATATTCGCTATCATAATTCGTGTCCTATAGAAATCTTTGTGATATGATAGTTTAGAAAAAAGAGGCTCTTTCATTCCCACCAATTGACGTTACATGTGATTAAGGGATTCATTTGTTTTTGATGATTTGGTTACGTCTATGCAAGATGTTGTATTACATAATAATTACCATCTTAATACTGTAGGATTATTGGATTATAGTGAGAGTCTAGAAATAGGAGAATGATATGAAGAAGAATATTACGCTTGAAGAAGCATATGGTGATGTGAATTTAGAAATGCTTGCGGATTTTACGCTTACAAATGGTATCTCAGGTCATGAAAAAGATGTTGCAAATGTCTTTAAATCTTGGGTTGAAGAAAGTGCAGATGATATCTGCTTTGATAACCTCGGTTCAATTATTGCTCATAAAAAAGGTGCTGAAAATGGGCCTAAAATTATGTTGGCAGGGCACATTGATGAGGTAGGTTTCCTTGTTCGAAGCATCGATGATAATGGTTTCTTACGAATTCATCCAGTCGGCGGATGGTGGCCACATGTGTTATTATCACAACCAGTCACAATTCAAACACGAGACGGTAAAATGTATGTTGGTGTTACGGGATCAAAAGCACCTCATGGGATGACGCCTGCGGTTCGTAACAAAGTTATGGATATCACAGAAGTTTTTGTTGATCTGGGTGTCGCATCAAAAGATGAAGTAGAATTATTAGGAATTCAAGTTGGGGATACTGTAACGCCAAAGGCAGATTTTCATGTTCTCGCTAATCCTAACTTCTTAATGTCAAAAGCATGGGATGACCGTATCGGTGCTGCTATTGTTGTTGATGTTATGAGACAACTTAAAGATGTTGAGACAGCATCACACATCTATTCTGTTGGAACAGTTCAAGAAGAAGTGGGCTTACGTGGAGCTCGTACTGCAGCACAAACAATTAACCCTGATATCGCATTTGCTGTTGATGTCACAATCGCAACGGATACTCCGGGTGAAGACAACCGTATTAAAATGGGTGTTGGTGCTACTTTAGAAGTGATGGATGGCTCTGTAATTGGTCATAAAGGACTGCTTTACTACCTTCAAGACCTTGCGGAAGAAATGAACATTGACACACAGTTTGAAATCTTAGCTGCTGGAGGAACGGATTCCGGTGAAATCCATAAAGTTCATGATGGTGTTATTACGCTAACACTTTCGATTCCTGCGCGTTATATTCACTCGCACTTGGGTATTATTCATCGTAAAGATTATGCAGATACTGTTGCACTGATAACTGAATTCTGTAAACGATGCGATGCGGATGTACTCGAATCATTACAAAACTACAAAAGATAAGTCTATGACTTATCTTTTTTTCCGTTATAATAGAATAAAGTGAGGTAGTGTATGCTTAAAGAAACAGTTTTTATTGAGGCTCCTTTAGAAGTAGCCTGGGATCGATTCGAACTTGAATTCGCAAAACTCTTCAAGTGCAGTCCTAAAAAAATGCTTCATCGAGAAATGAAGGCAAAAGTTAAAACCATGAATGGACGTGAAATTGAATTGAAACAACGCGTTATCATTCATGATCGCTATAAACATTTTGCGTTTGTATCTGAAAATCCTAAAGAAAACGTAACAACACATTATGAATTTTTTGAGGACAAAGATGGAACGTTTGTTTCTTCTTATGACGAAAAGAGCAAAGGCGAAATGGTGTATCGCCTTCCTTTTGTTAAACAGAAAGTTCGAAAACAGCTTAAAGGTCGTCTTCAACAGATTAAATTCATGATAGAAGCAGAAAAGGGAGCATAGCTCCCTTTTAAATTGGACTGGATAATTTCAAAAAACGTGCATATTTATAATGGTGGTAGTCAATTGAATAATCAAAAATCTCTCCATTTTTAAGCATGGCTTTACTGGTAGTCTTTAAAGCCGGGTCGCCTTGATGAAGTCCAAGTAACTCGGCATTAATATCATCTAAAGAACACGCCTCTATTAAGCGGTCGATATAGCCAACTTCTTGTCGAAGACCTTCTTGTATATAGGAATAGATAGAGTTTTCAATGATTTCTCGATTTAGATAGGGAATCAAATTACGATTAAAGTAAGAATACTCAACAACCCATCGGTTTCCATCCACAATACGTAGCCGATTTACAAAATACAATTGGGTACCGACTTCGCAATTCATCTCGATCGCAATCTCACGATTGGCAATAATCTCTTGAAAATCTAAGATTTTCGTTTCAATACGATTTTTTTTATGATTTGACGATAAACCGTGAAAGTTTTCTAAGTTTATCGCATTAATGTGGTCCACATCTCGCACAAACATACCACTCCCTTGAACGGAAATAATATAACCTTGTCGTGACAGGAGGGCAATGGCTTTTCGAATGGTATTTCGACTCACATTAAATTCCTGCATCAACGCTTCTTCTGTAGGGATTTTTGTATTAGATGGATAGATACCATCCATAATACGATCTTCTATTATAGTACTAATCATACGATACTTATGTGACATAATGTGCTCCTTTATCTCAATTATACCATGGTCTAAGAAAAGTAACGCAAACGCTCTGTAAGGATTGATGATATTAATCCTTACAAATAAAATTTTTAGGTTTTGGACCCTTGATGTTGGAATAGACTAATTCGCCTTATGCTTTCAAGAATTCCTCCTAGTAAAAGTATAGCACTTTTGCTATGATTGTCACGGAGGTATTTTTATGACACAAACAATTAAAATTACAATGAATAATGGTAAAACCATGACAGCAGAGCTTTATGAAGACATTGCGCCTAAAACAGTCGCAAACTTTGTGAAGTTGATTGAAGAAAAGTTTTATGATGGTTTGATTTTTCACCGTGTAATTCCTGGATTTATGATTCAAGGTGGATGCCCTAATGGAACTGGAATGGGTGGTCCGGGTTATGAAATCGAAGGCGAATTTACTTCAAACGGTTTTAAAAATGATTTAGTACACAGTAAAGGTGTTTTATCAATGGCACGTGCTATGGATCCAAATAGCGCAGGAAGTCAATTCTTTATCATGGCTGAAGATGCACCGCATTTAGATGGTCAATATGCAAGTTTTGGTAAATTAGTGGATGGACTTGATGTGGTTGATGAGATTGTTCATGTTAAACGTGATCGCAACGATAAGCCAACAGAACCTCAAATCATTAAAACAATTGAATTAATCTAATAAAGGAAGGTGTGTGATGCACCTTTTCTTTATTTCAAAGGTAATAGGAATTGTCTGAATTTTATAGTATAATACCCCATGTATATAAAGCCTTTCAAGGAGGTTATGAATGAAGAAAAAACTTGATTATATATTAAAGCACAATAAAGTATTGTTGATTGTATTTACAAAGACACTCTCGATGATTTTTCGATTCATCGGATTGTTTATTCGCACCGAAGAAAATTTAATTTTAATTTCCGCGAATTCCCGCGGATATAATGATAGCCCTCGCGCAATTTATGAGTATATGAAAAAGGATGCGAAATATGCTCAGTATCGTTTTGTGTGGGCTGTTGATGATGTTACGCAATCCATTGAAGGGGCAGATCTTGTTAAAGCGGATACGTGGCAATATTTCAAGACTGCTTTGAAAGCACAATATTGGATTACCAGTGTTAATATTGAACGTGGTTTACATTTTAAAAAGAAAAAGACCGTCTTTCTTAATACATGGCACGGCGTCGCAATTAATGAAATGGGGAATGCGGTAGCGGGACGTACTGATTTTGATTGGTCTGACACAGATTATATTTGTTATAGCGCGGAAAATGAAAGACCGATTTATTATCGTGACTTTAATGCGCGTCCAGAGTCAATGATTCCTACAGGTCTTCCACGTAATGATGAATTGTATCATGTGGATCCTAATAAAGTCATTGAAATTAAGAAAAACTTGCAGATACCAGAAGACAAAAAGGTGATTTTATACGCACCGACATGGCGTGATAGTGAAGATTTTGGTAAGAGTTACCAAATCAAGCCACCGATTGATTGTGACGTTTGGAAAAAAGCTTTGGGCGATGAGTATGTTGTGATTTTAAGAACCCACCCGTATACCAACGAATTGATGGGTGTTACCTTTGATGATTTCTTCTTTGATGGAACGATGTATCCTCGTGTTAATGACTTGATGATGATTTCAGATATGCTTATCTCAGATTACTCAAGTATTATCTTTGATTATTGTGTTCTTGAAAGACCTGTAATCTGTTTTGGTTATGATTATGAAGCGTATTCTGAAAAACGTGGATTCTATATTGACTTAGAGACAGTGATTCCAAGCGGTATCATTCGAGATGAAACACATCTCATTGAGCACATTAAATCGATGGACTATGAAGAACAAGTTTCAAAGACAAAAGTGATGAAAGAAAATCATGTCACCTATGGCGGTAATGCCACTGAACAGATTGTTAATGTTGTATTTGGATAAATTAAAAAGCCGGTCCTTTAACGACCAGCTTTTTTTTATCTAAAAAAAGGCAGCCATTGGCTGCCAAATGCTTTGAGGGGATGTAAAGCATTACAATCTTATGACTGCATATACATCATACCTTCTAAAGATAGAGATGTAAATTAATACGAGTTCATTTCACAAGTGTTTCACTTTTTAATATCGCTAAACTCTTTTTTACATTGATTCATTACAAAGACACCATCCTTTGTAACGTGTACAAGATCTTCAATTCGGATACCACCTTTACCAGGAATATAGATTCCCGGCTCGATTGAAAAGCACATTCCGGGTTCAATGATTCGATCGTTTTTGGAAGAAACATCGAGGTTTTCATGGCACTCAATACCGATTCCATGTCCTGTACGATGTACAAAGTAAGGACCATAACCTGCAGCTTCAATAACAGCACGGGTTGCTTTATCAACATCCGACAAACGTGACCCTGGCTTTACTGCTTCAATACCTGCTTTATTTGCGGCTAGTACGATTTTATAGAGATGTTCCATCTCAGGGTTTTCGCCCATAAAGAAGCATCGTGTCATATCGGAACAATAGTCTTGATATATGCCACCCATGTCAATCAGTACTACATCGTCTTCGCGTAAGGTGCGACTTGATGGAACACCGTGGGGATCGGCAATGTTTTCAGTAAACAGTACGATGGGTTCAAAACTTACCCCCGTTAACGGTGTTGTGCTTTGCTTTTCGCGAACAATTTCAGCGAGTTCAATTTCAGTCATACCAACTTTAAGCAAAGATTCCATTTCAAGCATAATGCGATCATTATGATGCGATGCTTCGATTAATGTTGATATTTCGAAATCATCTTTAAGGGTACGAATTTGTTCAAGGTAAGGCGAACCATTTACAACCGTGTATCCTTTATTAATAAAAGGGATTAAAAAGCGGGAAGCCCAATTCCCATCGACTGCAATATTTTTGTGGGTGAGATAATTTTCGATGAGCGATGTTGTATCGTCACCATCTTCATAGACAATTGTTTTTATATCTTTCGGTGCTTCAAAAAGTTTGTTTAAAAACAAAATGGGTTCATGGTCTTTTCCGACCAAGAGTGCAATCATGCGCTCACCAACGTCAAAACGATGTCCAGTATAGTAAAAAATCATCATTTTATCTGAGATGATCAGTTGTGATTCCTGCATTAGATTTGTTAGTTTATCGATTCTTTTCATAGTGTTACTCCTTTTCATCATTATACGCTTGGTATTAAGGCAAATGCAATGTACATATAAGTATGTTAGAATATGAAAGAAAGGATGATACTCTATGAAACAAGGACATGAATCACAAGTTATTATCGTAAATCGTAATCCTTACGATTCCAGTATTCAAATTGTCATACCGCCGTTTCGTCCGATAAATCTTTTTGAAATTGAAGATAATTTTGAAGAAGTTAAACTAGAAATCGAAACAAAAATTATGAACCAAGAGGTTGCTGAACGTATTGTTCTATTCGTTTCTGCTTTCAAAGAATCGATGGAAGAAGGGGATGTCTTACCGATTGTTGAGTATTTTATTTCAAGTGATATTGAGAATATGGATCCTGATGAATTAAAGATGATCTTTGATGCAGTTAAGGAATTTATCACTTTGGTTAATGATGAGAATCGTTTAATGCATTAGAAAATCTCCTGCGATACTAGTACCTGTCAAGTTGACACTAAATAAAAAGTAGATTTATATTTGATAGGACTAAGATATCCAAGGTCTTTCTGGATACGTTCGGTATTATACCAATGAACGTATCCTTTTATTTTTGTTTTTGCTTCTTGTTTTGTTAATTTCCCATCGATTCTAATACATTCTTCCTTTAGTTGGGAAAACCAATTTTCTATTGGACTGTTTTGCCAGCAATGTCCAGGTTTCGACATACTCCTTATATACCCATGTTTTTCCAATTTATCAATATAGTACCCTGAATAGTAAAGAGAGCCTTGATCCGAATTGATCATTGCAATGTTAGAACTAGCCTTAGGAAGCCTCTTCATCGTATCTTTTTAATAATTCAATGTTATTTTTTGTAGAGAGAATATGCTATAATTTCATTATTAAAGAGATCTTTAATAGCAGATAGATACAGTAATCCGTCTGAACATTGAATGTAACTGACATCGGTTGAAAGCTTTTCTAGGGGTTTCGTTGATGTGAAGTCTTCATTCATTAGGTAAGGAGCCATTTTTCGATGGCTCTTTTCTTTTCTCAATTTTTCGAAAAACGGACGTCTTACTCTAACTTTGGTTTTGATATTCAGTTCGTTTTTGTATCGCCTTATAAGTTTATGGTTCAAGACAACGCCATGCACTTGCTCGATATGGTACTTTAAACGCATTGTTCCATATACTCCGTTTAATCTATTATGTTCACCTAATATAATATCAGCTGTCGCAGAATTAAAATTATTCATAACGGGTTTCCCGTTTTTTAACCACTTATAATAACTTTGCCTTACAATTTGCAATACATCACACAGTCTTGAAACAGGGTACTCTTTTTTAAGAATATCTATAATCTGATATTTTTCTATTCGTGTTGCATTTTTCGGATTTTCATGAGTAGAGTATAAGTCTTTTTAATAATTTCTATGTCCTCTACTTCTCCAGGTTTCTTTCCGCGTCTATCTAAATGTAGTGTTCCCTCCATAAGTTTTCTTTTCCAGTTTGCGATTGTGCCAGTGCGAACATTATATTTCTCACTGACACTTCTACATGATTTACCACTCAAAATCTCTTGTACAATCATTAACTTATCTTCATACGATCTTATCGTTTGTTTGCCCATAAAAAAATACCTCCAAAATTTAACTAAATATTAACACGATAGTGTTTTTTATTTAGTGTCAACTTTAAAGGTATTATAATCGCGGGAGATTTTTTAATTGGTAATGCGACGTATCATTACGATAAATTAAATGAGTTCCGTCTTCATCAAGAACGATTTTAGTGAGACTAGTTGAATCAAAATCTTCTTGGGTTATAATGGATGTCAAATTATGGTTCATAAAATAATTCGTTAATACTTTAAGTGTTATACGATGGGATACAAGTGCGATTGTTTTGCCGACATATTGAGTTGTCAGGGTTTTGACCACTGGAACGATGCGATTGTGTACATCTTCAAATCGCTCGCCAGGACCAACGGGTGTGTATCGTAGCGGATCGTTAAAAAAAGCATGCCATTGATCCGAATACTGTTTTTTAACATCTTGATGCACCTGTCCTTCCCAAACGCCCATTTCAATCTCTCGAATGCCTGGTTCTAATCGAATTGGTGTTTGTGGAAATACGAGTGACGCGGTTTCTTGTGCACGTTCACTGGTACTCACGATGACTTCATCAAAGTCTATCGATTCTAAACGTTTTTGAAGAAACATTGCTTGCTGTTTTCCTTCAGCCGTTAAAGGTGAATTTTTTGATCCTTGCATTCGATGTTCTTGATTCCATAAAGTTTTTCCATGGCGAATAAGATAAATTGTTGTTTTCATAATAACTCCTTGATTACAATTCATAAAAAAAGCACATAAGTGCTAATTGTTTTCGTTTTTATTTTTAATATCTTGTAATTGAATGGTAAGAGCTTCGATCGATATTGAAAGTTCTTTGAGTAGATAAACTAAAGAAATTACGAGAAGCACTAAACTCAGCGCAAATATTATATGAGAAAACGTAACCATTGCTTCGTTATATTGTGCAAAAAGGGTTAGGAGCATACTGAGTACCGCTCCAATAAAACTCATGGCTCCGAGAACTTGCATTGACTTAATATATTTCATACGTTTTTGGAGGTTTATAATTTGTGCGAGAATCTGTTTATTCGGAGAATCTTGATGTTTTTCGTAGAGGTCTCGAATAAGTCCTGCAAGTACCACAAAGCGATTTGTATATGCCAGCATAAGTAGCGAAATTGCGGGAAAAATCATTGCGGGTGTTTGTAATGTGAATTCCATAATTTAATCTCCTTTTTAGTTGTCAAAACGATAACGAAGTGAATGTGAAATATAAATTCACTTTAGTTGAATTATATCGCAATGGTCTTTAAAATGAAAGTGGATGTGGGAGATAGAGAGTGAGGTAACAAGTATGAGATACTTAAAAAATCCATCAACAAATCCTTATTTTAATTTAGCACTTGATGAATATGCGATGAAGCATATCAATTGTGAGGAGGATTTTTTCTTTCTATGGCAGAATGAGCCAGCGGTAATTATTGGTAAAAATCAGAATACCGTAGAAGAAATTAATCAAAAATTTATTGATGATAACAAAATTAAGGTTGCCCGTCGCGTTTCAGGCGGTGGCGCAGTATATCATGATTTTGGAAATCTTAATTTTACATTTGTGATTAATGTGGATGACCCAGGAAAAGTCAATTATAAGAAGTATGTTCAACCAATTATTGATGCGCTCGCAAGTATGGGTATCAATGCTGAGGCGTCGGGACGTAATGATATTTTAATTGATGGCCTTAAGATTTCAGGAAATGCGCAACGAATGGCAAATGGCAAGTTAATGCACCATGGTACTTTGTTGTTTGATGTTAATATTGAGGATATGGTTCAAGCGTTAAATGTTGATCCTGATAAAATTACATCAAAAGGTGTGAAATCAGTACGATCACGTGTAACCAATATTAAGGAACATTTACCTGAAGGGACAGATCTTAAAACCTTCTGGGATGAGTTACAATACTTTTTATCAAATAAGGGGCAAGATGCGGAAATTATTCTCGCACCTGAAGAAATTGCGAAAATCGAATATGAAGCAATCAATCGATTTGGCACATGGGATTGGATTTACGGTGCTTCCCCTGAGTTCAACCTAAAGAACAGTAAGCGATTTGCAGGCGGACGCGTTGAGGTCTTGATGGATGTAAGCGAAGGCCACATTGATAACGTTCGTTTTATTGGAGATTACCTAGGTTTAGAAGATGTTGCGGATGTTGAAGGACGCCTCCAAGGAACGCGTTTTAAACAAAGTGATGTCGATGCCGTACTTTCAGAAATGGATTTACGAAAATACTTTGGTATTATCACAAAAGAGGAATTATTAGAGTTGATGTTTGATTAGTTTCAAACAACACTATGAATTTTGCTCGAAAGTAGCAATATCGTTGAATGAAATGCGCTTACGTGTTACATTTAAACTGTAATTAGGCATTACCACTTAATGACCTAAGCAAGATATAGAAGGGAAATGGAAATTTCAATGGCACAAGTTAAGAAAGATAAAGCGTTGGATTTCGCTGCTCAACTTAAAAATGTTGAAAAGCTTTACCCAACATTCCAGATTCTTGATGAAACTGGAAAAGTTGTTAACAAAGAAATGTTACCAGACTTAAAAGATGAGGAGTTAGTAGAACTCTTTGAAACTATGTTATGGTCACGAGCATTAAACGACCGTTCAACTACATTAGCACGTCAAGGACGTCTTGGATTCTTTGCTCCTACTGCAGGACAAGAAGCAAGTCAAATGGCGAGCCACTTTGCATTTAATAAGGGGGATATTTTGTTCCCAGGATATCGTGATATTCCTCAATTAGTAAAACACGGATTACCACTACATAAGGCATTCTTATGGAGCCGTGGTCATGTTGAAGGAAATAACTACCCTGAAGATTTCAATGCAATGCCTCCACAAATTATTATCGGTGCGCAAATTATTCAAGCTGCAGGAGCTGGAATTGCACTTAAAAAACGTGGAAAAGCTCAAGTAGCATTTACATATACAGGAGATGGTGGATCATCACAAGGTGATACTTATGAAGGTCTTAACTATGCTGGAGCATTTAAAGCACCTGTAGTGTTCTTTATTCAAAATAATGGATATGCGATTTCAACACCACGTCACGTCCAAACAGCAGCACCTACACTTGCTCAAAAAGCAGCAGCTGCAGGTATCCCTGGTGTTCAAGTAGACGGTATGGATCCCCTAGCAGTCTATGTTGCAACAAAAGCAGCACGTGATTGGGCAATCGAAGGAAATGGTCCAGTGTTAATCGAAACATTAACATCACGTTTCGGTCCTCACTCACTTTCAGGTGATGATCCAAAACGATACAGAACTCAAGCAAGTTTTGATGAATGGGATAAAAAAGATCCATTGATCAGAATGCGTAATTTCTTAACAGAAAAAGGTCTTTGGGACGAAGAAAAAGAAGTTGAATTAATCGCTCAAATTGATGATGAAATCAAAGAAGCAGTTAAACTTGCTGATTCACAACCAAAACAAAAAGTTTCTGACTTCTTAAAAAATATGTTCGAAGAACCAACAAACACAATTGCAGAACAAATTGAATATTTTGAAAACAAGGAGGGTAACAAATAATGGCACAACTAACAATGATTCAAGCCATTACTGAAGCGCTTGATATTGCCCTTGAACGTGACGAAAATACGTTGATTTTCGGTGAAGACGTTGGGAAAAACGGTGGAGTATTCCGTGCAACTGACGGACTTCAAGAAAAACACGGTGAAGACCGCGTATTTGATACACCATTAGCTGAATCAGGTATTGGTGGATTAGCAATCGGATTGGCATTAGAAAAATACCGTCCAATTCCTGAAATCCAATTCTTCGGATTTGTATTCGAAGTTATGGACTCAGTTGTAGCACAAATGGCACGTACACGTTACCGTTTAGGAAATACACGTAACATGCCAATTACAATTCGTTCACCATTCGGTGGTGGTGTTCATACCCCTGAACTCCATTCAGATAACTTAGAAGGTTTAATGGCACAATCACCTGGAATTAAAGTGGTTATCCCATCAAATCCATATGATGCAAAAGGTTTACTTTTAGCTTCTATTGAAGATAACGATCCAGTTGTTTTCTTAGAACACATGAAATTATACCGTTCATTCCGTGATGAAGTTCCAGAAGGATACTATACAGTACCATTAGGAAAAGCAAATGTTGTAAAAGAAGGTAATGATGTAACAATTATTACTTATGGAGCAATGGTTCGTGAATCCATTAAAGCTGTTGAAACATTAGCAGCAGAAGGAATTTCTGCAGAAGTAATCGACTTACGTACAGTTTCACCAATTGATTTAGATACAATTATTGAATCTGTAACGAAAACAGGACGTTTAGTTGTTGTACAAGAAGCACAACGTCAAGCCGGAGTAGGGGCTCATGTTATGTCAGAAATCGCAGAACGCGCAATTCTTACATTAAAAGCACCTGTAGGTCGTGTTGCAGCACCAGATACAATTTTCCCATTTGGTTTAGCTGAAAACGATTGGTTACCAAACGAAGAAGACATCACAAATAAAGTACGTGAAATTGTTAACTTTGATTAATTTAGGAGGCGAAGTGCATAATGTCATTTATATTTAAAATGCCTGACGTAGGTGAAGGAATTGCTGAAGGAGAAATCGTTAGTTGGTTCGTTAAAGAAGGCGACACAATTAAAGAAGATGAACCTCTATTAGAAGTTCAAAACGATAAACTTGTTCAAGAAATTCCATCCCCAGTAGCAGGAACAATTACAAAAATTATGGTCGCACCAGGAACTGTAGCAACAGTTGGTGACGATCTCGTAGAAATCGTAGCAGAAGGCGCAGTTGCATCTGCACCTGCTAAAGAAGAAACAGCAGCACCTGCACCCGCAGCAGCTGCAGGATCATTTGTATTCAATATGCCAGATGTTGGTGAAGGTATCGCTGAAGGTGAAATTGTACAATGGTTTGTAAAAGTTGGTGATGACATTCAAGAAGATGCACCACTATTAGAAGTTCAAAACGATAAGCTTGTTCAAGAAATCCCATCCCCAGTATCAGGTAAAGTCATGAATATCATGATTGAATCCGGTACAGTGGCAACAGTTGGACAACCACTTGTTGAATTTGCAGCAGAAGGACATGCTCCAGCAGCAGCTCCTGCGCAAGCAGCACCCGTTGCAGCAGCAAGCCAACAAGCTTCAGGAAATGGCGAAACTTTCGCACAGAATAAAATTGCTGGACGCGTTCTCGCAATGCCATCAATTCGTCAATTTGCACGTGAAAATAACATTGATTTAACACTTGTTACAGCAACAGGTAAACACGGTCATATCCGTAAATCAGATGTTGAAGCATTTATCGCAGGCGGCGCAACTGCACCAGTAGTTGAAGCACCAGTAGTTGAAGCAACAACATCCGTTGAAGCAGCACCAGTAGCAAAACCAGCAGCGAAACCAGCTCCAGTTGTTGTTACAGGATCTACGACACGTGAAAAAATGACTCCAACACGTAAAGCAATTTCAAAAGCTATGGTTACAAGTAAAGCAACAGCACCACACGTTACATTATTTGACGAAGTTGATGTTACAGAACTTGTAAATCACCGTAAGAAATTTAAAGAAATTGCAGCAGCACAAGATGTTAAATTAACATTCTTACCTTATATTGTTAAGGCATTAACTGCAGTAGTACGTAAATATCCAATCTTAAATTCAAGTGTTGATGATTCAACACAAGAAATTGTTTACAAAAACTTCATTAACATTGGTTTTGCAGCAGATACACCTCACGGTTTATATGTTCCAAATATCAAAAATGCTGATTCAAAAGGAATCTTTACAGTTGCTAAAGAAATCTCAACATTGGCAGCCGCAGCAAATGATAATACATTAGCTGGAGCAGATATGCGCGATGGTTCAATTACAATTAGTAATATTGGATCAGCACGTGGACTCTGGTTTACACCAATCATCAACTACCCAGAAGTAGCGATTTTAGGTGTAGGACGTATTGATAAGAAACCAGTTGTTTTAGCAGATGGAACAATCGGCGTTGGAAATATGTTAGCATTATCATTAAGCTTCGACCACCGTATTATCGATGGTGCCCTAGCACAAAATGCCATGAACGAACTCAAGAGATTGTTAAACAATCCTGAGCTTCTATTAATGGAATCTTAATTGGAAGGTGGAATAGTACATGGTAGTAGGAGATTTAGCTCTTGAATTAGATACAATTGTTATTGGTTCAGGTCCTGGTGGATATGTTGCAGCAATTCGTGCAGCTCAATTAGGTCAAAAGGTAGCAATTATTGAAAAAGACAATATTGGTGGCGTTTGCCTTAACGTTGGATGTATTCCATCAAAAGCGTTAATTAATGCAGGTCATCGATACCAAGAATCAATGAATTCAGAAACATTCGGTGTTACAGCTGAAAATGTTAAAATTGACTTCACAAAAACACAAGCATGGAAAGATGAGCAAGTTGTTAATAAACTTACATCTGGAATTGCAATGTTATTAAAGAAAAATAAAGTTGAAATCATTCGTGGTACAGCATTCTTTAATGACACACATCAATTACGTGTTGTAAATGATGAGTCAGCTCAATCATATACATTCAAACACTGTGTAATTGCAACTGGTAGCCGTCCAATCGAAATCAAAGGTTTCAAATTTGGAAAACGCATCATTGACTCAACAGGTGGATTAAAATTAAAAGAAATTCCTAAGAAACTTGTTGTTATCGGTGGAGGATATATTGGTTCAGAATTAGCAGGTGTTTATGCTAACTTAGGATCAGAAATTACAATCCTTGAAGGCGCTCCTTCAATCTTACCTCAATTCGATAAAGACATGATTAAACTTGTTGAAAACGAATTTAAGAAAAAAGACGTTACAATCGTAAACAACGCGATGGCTAAAGATGCTAAAGAAACAAAAGATGGTGTTGTCGTTACTTATGAAGTAGATGGCAAACCAGCAACAATCGAAGCAGATTACGTTATGGTTACTGTTGGACGTCGTCCTAACACGGATGATCTTGGTTTACAAGTAGCCGGTGTTGAGACAAACGAACGTGGTCTTATCACTGTAGATAAACAAGGACGCACAAGCCAAAAACATATTTTTGCAATTGGTGATGTTACTCCAGGTTTAGCATTAGCACACAAAGCTTCATACGAAGCAAAAGTTGCTGCTGAAGCAATCTCAGGCCAACCTTCAGAAATCGACTATGTTGCAATCCCAGCGGTATGTTTCACAGACCCTGAACTAGCAACTGTTGGATTAACTGAAAAAGAAGCTAAAGACCAAGGATTAACAGTTAAAGTATCAAAATTCCCATTTGGTGCAAACGGTCGTGCACTTTCACTTAATGCAGGTGAAGGGTTCGTAAGACTTGTATCAGAAAAAGACACAGGATTACTACTTGGTGGACAAGTAGCCGGTGTTGGAGCAAGTGATATTATTGCTGAAATCGGATTAGCTGTTGAAGCACGCATGAATGTTGAAGATCTTTCATTAACAATCCATGCTCACCCAACACTATCAGAAACAGTTATGGATGCATCTGAAATTTCACTCGGATTGCCAATTCATATTTAATCTATATAATAAGGATGCGAAAGCATCCTTTTTTTATTTATTTCATTTAAACCATGATAATTTTGTATTATCTTGCATAAATTTCTGAAAGTTGTTTCAAGAATACTTGCCAAATCAACGAGTTCTATGGATTTCTTGTGATATTTAACGATTTATTTTCATACGATATTTTCATCCAGCACACAATTTGTATCTTTAAACCCACTAATTAGTGGTTTATTTGCTTAAATACGCTAAATGTAAATTGTTTCATAGATTTTATGATTTATTTTCATAAAATTGATAATATACTGAAAAATCAATTGACAAATTTTCTGTATCCTATATAATACATTCATACAGTATCACTTATCTGTATCAATGTTTGACAACAAAAGGAGGAGAATTACCATGAAAAAATTAATGATTGCATTCGTTGCAGCGTTATTGGTTCTTACTGGTTGTGGATCACAAGGTTCATCCAGTACATTAACGGTTGCAGCCCCTGCTTCACAAAATGGTGACTTTGTGGCAGGGTTCGGATCAAATGCCTATGACCGATGGGCAACTAACTTAATGCACGTTGGTGCAAGCGTTTTCTATATTGATCGCGATACTTCGGAGATCAAGCCAAATCCTAACTTCGTAGAAAGTCACGAAGTAAAAGCAGACAGCGAAGGAAATAAAACTTATACCTTCAAAATCAAAGGTGGCAACAAATACTCTGATGGAACAGAGATCACAGCAAAAGACTACGTTATGGCTATGTTGTTCCGTACACATCCAGCTTGGATGAAAGTTGCATCAATGGAAAGTACCGGAGACGAACTTTTAGGATACAACGCATATAGTACAGGGGAATCAAAAGTTTTCGAAGGGGTTAAATTAATCGATGACAACACATTCTCATTAACAATTGATAAAGCAAACTTGCCTTACTACTTTGAAGCAAGTAAAGCGGATATCTCACCTGAACCAATGCATGTTTGGTTTAAGGATGCTAAATTAAATGCTGAAGGAAATGCATTCGACAACACACCTGAAGAAATTCAAGCAGCTGTTGAATATGTTTCAACAACTGAACGATACAAACCAACTGTAGTAGTCGGTGCGTATAAGTTAGAAAGCTATGAAAATGGTACAACAATTCTTGTTAAAAATGATCAATATGCAGGAAACTACGAAGGTAAAAAACCTGAAGTTGAAAAAGTTGTAATCCGTCAAGTTGACTCAAACGTTACAGTACAAGCGATCGAAAAAGGTGAAGTTGATTTATCACCAGGTAACATCGAAGGTGAATACATCAATAAAGCAAAAGAACTTGAATTACAAACAGTTAACTATCCACGTAATGGATTCGGTAACATCACATTAAAAGCTAACAAAGGACCTACTCAATATAAAGAAGTACGTCAATCAATTGGTTACATGTTAAACCGTAACGAATTTGTTCAAAAAATTGCTGGTGGATACGGTTCTGTAGTTAACGGACCATTTGGACTATCACAATGGTTCTATAAAGATAACAAGGACAAGATTGAAAGTTCACTTATTGACTATACTTACAACATTACTAAAGCAAACGAATTACTCGATCAATCAATCTACAAATTCGAAAAAGATGGTGTAACACCATTTGATGCAAGTAAAGCAAGTAAAGATTATGCTCGTTACGATGCAGATGGAAATAAACTTGTTGTTAAACACTTTGGTTCTGAAAAGAACTCAGTAACAGATTTAATTGTTTCTCAATTAGTTCCTGCAGCTGAAAAAGCTGGTATGGAATACTACATTGAGCAAGGAGAATTTGCTACATTAGGTGCATACATGCAAGGACGTGAAGAGAATGACTTTAATGCATTTAACCTTGCAACATCATTCACATCACTATACGATCCATGGCAAAACCATTCAAAATATGTTGGTACAGGTTTAAACTGGAGTGATATTTCAGATCCAGAACTTGATGCAGCTATTGAAAAGGTACGTCGTATTGAACCAGGAAACCGTGAAGCTTATTCAGAAGCAGTTGTAGAATACTTCCAACTTTGGAATGATCTCTTGTTCCAAATTCCTCTCTACTCAAATCTATACCATGATATCGCGTCAAACCGAGTTAAAGGTTTAGAAAAAGTAACACCAGAGATGGACTGGTCAAAAACTATAGAATATATCTCAATCGAAGGATAATTTGAGTTATAATTGAATGTAAGTACTATAAGAAGTGTCAATCGGCACTTCTTATAGTCGTGTTAAAAGGAGAAAAACGATGTTTAAGTATATGATAAAACGGATTATGTCGTTGATTCCTGTTGTGATCATCATTTCAATCATGCTATTTTCATTAGTGAAAATGATGCCTGGTGATCCCGTAATAGGAATGATAAACCCAGCGATTAAAGATCCAGTACAATACCAAAGGGCTTATGATGAAGCTGCAGAGCGCATCGGTCATAACAAGCCACTCCCAGAACAATATGTTCGCTGGGTAAAAAACACACTTTCGGGTGATTTAGGGATTTCAACATCTAAAAATAAACCCGTAAAAGAGGTTATTGCAACACCACTAAAAAATACAGTATTTCTTAATATAATTTCTACAACAATTGCGTTTGTTATCTCAATTATTGTAGGTATTAAATCAGCCGTGAATCGTGGCGGAAAATTTGATAAGTTTTGGCAAGTCTTTTCACTTGTCGGAATGTCAATGCCAACATTGTTAATCTCGATCTTGTTAATTTACTTCTTCGCAATTAAATTAAGCATCTTCCCTACAGGTGGGATGCCACTTGCTGGAACTACAGGGATTGCATATGTGGGTCAATGGTTCCGTTATGCAGCCTTACCAATTATCACCTTAACCATTGGTTCATTTGCATCGACAATTCGATATGTCCGAAATGCAATGATTGAAGTGTTAAACAGTGATTATATTCGTACTGCACGTGCTAAAGGGTTATCAGGAAAAGTCATTGTCTATTCGCATGCGTTTAGAAATGCTCTAATTCCAGTTGTAACGGTTCTTGCAGGTTCGATTGCTGGTATTTTTGGGGGTGCCGCAATTACCGAACAGATCTTCTCATGGAACGGGATTGGAAACGTCTTGATTCAAGGAGTTGGTAGTCGTGACCTCATGCTTGTATTAGCAATGAACATGTTCTATGCAATCCTATCACTCGTTTCAAACATTGTTATGGATATTGGATACGCGATGGTTGACCCACGTGTTAAATTAGATTAGGGGTTTTGATATGGACAACAATAAGAAAAATTCATTTTGGACAAGTATCAAATCGATGTTTGCTAATCTGTTTAAGAGCGGTGGGCAACGACGCGAAGAACTTGAAGATTTAATCGCTGATGATGTGGTAATTAGCCCATCAAAACAAATTGCGAGAAACTTTTTTGAAAATAAATTAGGTGTTACAGGACTTGTAGCATTCATATTAATATTTGTGGTTGTATTTGGTACCACAACATTTAGACCGTATAATTCATACGATCATGAAACAGTATTAAATAACTTAGCGCCTGGGACAAAGTATTTAAATATTCCCAAGGAAATACAAGGCAAAAACATTGATACAATAAGCAGTGGTACTTCATACTCTGTTGCATTAGATGATGCAGGAAAAGTACATTTCTGGGGACAACGCCCTGATAAGAAATTTAAAGTGGATCAAATCGTTGAAAAAACTAAGAATAGTAAAATTAAGTCACTTGCGTCAGGAGATAAATTTGTTGTTGCAGTCACCGAAAACAATCAATTTATTGGTGTAGGTGAAAATACATTCTCTCAAACAGAACTACCATTTGATGTCATGGAAGAACTTGGTAGTGACAACATTGTTAAAGTAGCAGCAGGAAAACGTTTTACTGCGATTGTTACAGATACAGGAAAAATCTATACATGGGGTAGTGTTCTTGAAAACAACCTCGATAATATTCCGAAAAGCATCCAAGGTCGTGTTAAAGATATCGCAATTGGACAATTTAACATCATCGCTTTACTTGATGACGGTTCATTGACAGCATTTGGTCAAGGTGGTACTGAAGTAGGTGCCATTCCGACAGAATTAACAGATGGTTCTGTAAAAGTTACTCAAGTAGAACTTACTAAGACTTCAGCAATGGCTTTAGATGCTGATGGTAATGTTCATACATGGGGAGCACACGGTAAATATCAAAGCATTCCAGAACTTGATGGTAAAGTAGTGCAAATTGCATCAACCTTATCATCATTTAACGCACTTACAGAATCTGGAAGTGTTTATGCTTGGGGTGAAGGTAAATTTAATTTAACGGATGTTCCATCATCAGTAACAAACGTTAAAAACAAACAAATTTTCTCAGATCATTTCCAATCATTTGCTGTGAGCGAAGATAATCAAATTAATGGTTGGGGTAACAAAGGTTTTATCTTGGGAACGGATGACATGGGACGCTCAATTGGAGAACGCTTGCTTTATGGTGGTCGTATCTCATTAACAGTTGGTGCGATTTCAATGATTATTTCTACCCTCATCGGTGTGCTTGTTGGTTTAATTGCTGGATTCTACGGTGGTTGGGTTGATAACTTACTCATGCGTATTGCTGAAGTTATTAGTGCTTTCCCATTCTTACCGCTTGCAATTACCTTATCGGCTTTATTACCTTCCTCAACAACACAATCACAACGTCTTGCGATGATTATGGTTATTTTAGGGGTAATCTCTTGGCCGGGTGTTGCACGTCTTGTACGTGGCCAAATCCTAGCTGAACGTGAGAAAGATTTCGTTCTTGCTGCACGTGCATTAGGACTGAAAGAAAAAACAATTATTATTCGCCATATTTTACCAAGTGTATTTAACTTTATTATTGTTAATATGACACTTGGATATGCATCAAGCTTACTTACAGAAGCTGGATTGTCATATTTAGGATTTGGTGTTAAGCCACCTTCACCATCATGGGGTAATATGCTCAATGGTGTTGCAAATACAACAGTTATTGAAAATTACTGGTGGCAATGGCTTCTACCAGCACTCTGCGTTATGCTTACAGCCTTGTCTGTTAACTTAATGGGAGATGCACTTCGCGATGCAATGGATCCGAAGTCGAACCAGAAGTAGGGGATGGTAGATAAAATGAAAAATACAGTAAATTACAAAGTAAGGATGGGATTATATAATGGAAAATAAAGATAATCGCGTTCTCATAAAGGTTGAACACTTACAAAAATATTTCCCAATTAAAAAATCCAGTGTTTTCCAACGTAAACAAGAATATGTAAAAGCCAACAAAGATATCTCAATTGAAATTTTTGAAGGTGAAACATTAGGACTTGTTGGAGAATCCGGTTGTGGTAAATCCACGTTTGGTCGTACATTAATTCAATTGTACGATCAAACAGGTGGTGTATCACTTTATTATGGTGAAACAATTGAAGAAATGATGCCTGAGTACGTACGCGGAGTATATAAATCAATACCAAAAGTTTTTGGTAAACATGATGCAGAATACAAAGCGATTAAAGACCTTGAATCAAAAATTGAAGGAACATCAGGCGAAGAATTTATTGAACTTAATGAATCTTTGCGTCTTTTAAAGATTGCATATGAGACAACATACGGAAATATTTTCCGTCTTGCAGGTGGACTTCTTGTTCATGATAATCTGAACGAAGTGAGTAAATTGCTTCTTTCAAAATATCAAAAAGGGAGTGCAGTAGCGAAGTTACATAAAGAACTTGAAATGGAAACATTGCGCAATACCATGCATGATAAAAAAGCAAATGGTAATGTATCAAGTTTAAAAGAAAAATTAGCAGCAGCTCAAAAAGAGCTTGATGACGTTAATGTGGTTATTAACGAAATGAAGGCAAAATTATCATCACATGATAATTTTGAAGAATATGAATCTTTACTTGATGATGGTATCGATTTATCATCATTAAACAAACAAGAGATGCGTTTCTTACGTAAGGATTTACAAATTATTTTCCAAGATCCATATTCATCACTTGATCCTCGTTTTACCGTAGGAAACATCATTGGAGAAGGGCTGATTGCTCATAAACTCTTCAAGGATGCAAACAGTGACGAATACAACGAATACATTATTGATATAATGGAAAAATGTGGACTTCAGAAAGAATTTATACACCGTTATCCTCACCAATTTTCAGGTGGACAACGTCAACGTATTGGGATTGCTCGTGCATTAGCGCTTCGTCCTAAGTTTATCGTTTGTGATGAAGCTGTTAGTGCATTGGATGTATCCATCCAGTCTCAAGTTATTAACTTACTTCAAGATCTTAAAGATGAGCACAACTTAACATACCTATTCATTACCCATGACTTGGGTGTGGTACGTTATATTAGTGACCGTATTGGTGTTATGTATTTTGGTAACTTGGTTGAACTTGCACCTGCTGAAGAAATCTTCAGTAATCCGCAACATCCATATACCAAACAATTGCTTGCAGCGATTCCTCGAATGGAAAAAGATGAAGCAGAGATTGCGGAACTTCTTAAAGTTGTTCCAAATGGCATTTTCGATTTCACATTTGAAGAAACTGGTGAAGCTGATAAAGATTGGTATGAAGTGGCACCAGATCACTTTGTAGCATGTCGTCTTCTCAATGCTGAAGCGAAAAATAAGAAAGGAGGTATGTAAGCATGGCTTTATTAGAAATTAAAAACCTACATACCTACTTTGATACAAAACGTGGCTTGGTAAAAGCTGTTAATGGTGTTTCTTTCTCTGTAGATGAAGGACGTACATTGGGTATTGTTGGTGAATCAGGAAGTGGAAAGAGTCAGACAGCAATGTCGATCTTACAATTGTTTGAATCAAACCAACGTATCTATGAAGGTGAGATTATCTTTAACGGTGAAGTTCTATCGGATTATACGGAAGAACAATTACGTAAAGTTCGTGGAAATGATATTTCTATGATTTTCCAAGAACCGATGACAAGTTTAAACCCGGTCTTCACGGTTGAACGTCAAATTAGTGAAGTATTAATGCTTCACCAAGGTATGACTAAGCAAGAAGCGAGTCAACGCGCACTGGAAATGCTTGCATCCGTTAAAATTCCTCGTCCAGAGAAAGTTCTAAAAAACTATCCTCACCAATTATCAGGTGGGATGAGTCAACGTGTTATGATTGCGATGGCGCTTGCATGTAATCCTAAGCTTTTAATCGCTGATGAGCCTACAACGGCTCTTGATGTTATTATTCAAGCAGAGATTCTTAAACTAATGAATGATCTTAAAACAGATTACAACACATCAATTCTCTTTATTACTCATGACCTCGGTGTTATCAGTCAAATGGCAGATGATGTTATTGTTATGTATGGTGGTAAGATTGTTGAAGCGGCACCAATCAAAGCAATCTTTTCAGATGCGAAACATCCATATACGAAGCGCTTATTAAACGCGTTCTTAAAAACGGATATTAGTGGACGTAAAGATCGTAAAGAAGTTGAAGCGGATCTTTATTCTTCAGAAAACGAAGTTTATGACTTCTATAACTTTAAGACAAACGCAATTGCGGATGTTGATTGGCATTGTGTTGGTGAAAACCACTACGTTGCATGTAATTTAAAGAAATAATTATGTTGAATAAACGAAAAAAAAGAAAATTACTAACTGAAGAAGAAATTCAAGAAAAGTTTAAAGATGTTGAGTTTGAGAAAAATGATACGACGGCAATGATTATTGCCGCAATCGTAACACTCTTACCAGCGCTACTCCTTGTATTAGGATTGATCTATGGACTTTTATGGCTGATCTTCATTGGCTAAAGACACTAAGGAAGCCGTCTCAGGACGGCTTTCATTTATTTATCACAGTGTCTTTTTCTTTTTTGATATAATTAGTTAGTCGTTTAACTAAAGGAGAAGTCTATGGAATCTGTCTTATCACAACTTTATCGCGCATTAGAACGAAAACATCGAAGTGTTGTTCAAGCCTATTTAGATACTCTAGGGCTCTATATAGGGCAACCACGTTTTCTTTTTGAGCTGTATCGAAATCCTGGTTTGACACAAAGAGAGTTAGCAGAAATACTTGTGGTTACAAAGGAAACAGTATCTGTAGCTCTAAAACGTCTTGAACAAGGAGATTTTATTCGCAGGGAAATACCGGAAGATGATAAACGGTGTCGTCAGCTATACCTGACTGAAAAAGGGGAAGCGACGATTGTCGAGTTGAAGAAAAATTTTGATTCCATAAACAATTCAATGTTCCTGAACTTAAGTACGGAACAACAACTTCAGTTAGAAGAATTACTTACAGAAATGATTAAAGGATTGGAGGCAAGAGAGACAAATGAAAACGTTCTTTAAATATTTTAAACCTGAGATCCCAATCGCATTATTGGGAATTATTTTTGTCGGTAGTGTCGCCTTCATCGAATTGTATCAAATTCAATTGATGGCGCAAATTATCGACGTAGGGATTGCGAATCAAGATTTTACGGTAATCCTTAATGTTGGTCTGAAAATGGTTGGGCTTGCCTTGCTCGGGGCGGTCATTGCGATGCTTGGTTTGGTTTTTCCATCGCAAGCTTCCAACAATTTCGCCTTAAATTTACGTCGAGACATCTTTAAACGTGTACAAACATTTTCGTTAAAGAATATGTCTCAATTTCAAACGGCTTCTTTAGTAACCCGTTTGACGAATGATATCAACTTTCTACAGCGAACCATTATGATGTGCTTACGCTTATTAGTGCGTGCACCAGTATTCCTCATCAGTACAGTTGTGATGACCTATATGATAAGTCCTGATCTGTCCATTGTAATGTTAGGAGCGGTTGTGGTATTATCACTGGTCTTGCTTTATGTTATTAAAGAAGGATTTCCACGATTTGTTAAGTTGCAAGATAAAGTGGATAAGATGAACCGAAAGGTTCAAGAATCCCTCATGAACATTCGAGTTATTAAATCTTTTGTCCGTGAGGATGAAGAATCGCACAAATTTCAAGACGAAAACGGTGAGTTGTTTGATGCTTCCGTCAGCGCCATGAATTTAATGGTGGTCATGAATCCAGCATTAATGGGTGCAATTCACTTTGCGACACTGTTTATCGTATGGATTTCAAGTTTCCTTATTGTTGATCAACATTTAATTAATATTGGTGATTTACTCGTCTTTATAAACTATCTTCGTTTTACGATGTTCTCGATGATGATGATCACAAACGTTTTAATGATGATTTCACGATCGAAAGCATCCGTCATTCGTTTGAAAGAAGTGTTGGAAACTGAACCAGATATTACCAATGCAACAATACTGGATACACTTCCTGAAAATCCACGAGGTGATATTCATTTTGATAATGTCTCATTCCGTTATTATGAGGATGCAAATGATATTCTCACAAACATTAATTTTGCCATTAAACCCGGTGAACATGTCGGGATTATTGGTTCTACAGGTTCAGGTAAGTCTACCTTAATTAATCTCATGGTACGTTTAATTGATGTGACTGAAGGAACAATCTACCTTGATGGAAAAGATATCCGTACGCTTGATTTGAAATCGTTACGCAGTCAATTTGGATTTGTTCCCCAAAAAAATGTGCTGTTTACTGGAACCATTGAGTCGAACCTGAAACTTGGAAATCCAAATGCAAGTCAAGAAGATCTTATTCGTGCTACGAAAGCAGCTTCGATTTATGACTTTATCATGGAACAAGAAGAGGGATTTAAAGCACCAATCCAACAAGGTGGTACCAATTTATCGGGTGGTCAACGTCAACGGATGTGTATTGCTCGAGCACTGGTTGTGGAACCTAAAATTCTTGTTTTAGATGATAGTACGAGTGCCTTGGATGCTGCTACAGAACAACGCGTCAAAGAGTCCGTTCAAAGTCTTTATGAAGATGTTACGGTAATCAGCATTGCGCAAAAAATTAGTTCTGTTTCAGACAGTGATATGATTTTAGTTATGGATGAAGGCAAAATTGTTGGGCAAGGAACTCACACTACGCTGCTTGAGTCCTGTAGTGTTTACCAAGAAATCTATGAAAGCCAACAACGAAAGGGGGATGAATAAGATGAGTGAACGTAAAGTCGTCATTGGTCATAAACCACGAAACCAACAAAAAACACTGAAACGTCTCTTAGGCTATTTAGGACAAAATAAGATCTTGCTGATTATGGTAATCATCGCATCGATTGTCTCAACCCTGGGTGGACTTTATGGATCGTATTCGATCTCTCCATTAATCAAAATTATTGAAAACGGATTAAATGGATCGATTTCACGAGATTTGATGTTCCAACAGCTCTTTAGTAAACTTATTTTTCTTGCCGTAATCTTTGTGGTTGAAGTTTTAGCGATGCTTTTCTCAAACCGCATGATGGTCAAAATCTCTCAACGTACAGTCGAAACAATTCGAAAAGATATGTTTGATCATGTGTTGAAGATGGATGTTAAGTATCACGATCAAAATGCTCATGGGGATTTAATGAGTCGTTTTACAAACGATATTGATCTTGTGGGGGAAGGCTTAAACTCTGCTGCTGCTTCAATTGTTATTAATATCTTCACGTTATTAGGAACAATCGTGGTAATGTTTATCCTGAGTCCTACGCTTTCCCTTGTGACCTTGCTGATCTTGCCACTGCTTTCAATTATGGCAAATGCAATCGTAAAACGAAGTCGTATTTATTCTAAACGCCAACAACGTTCCCTTGGAACCCTCAATGGTTACATTGAAGAATCCATGGAAGGCCAAATGGTTATGCAACTTTTTAATCATGAAGCAGAAGCTGAGAAAGATTTCCAAGTGCTAAATCAAGACTACCGAAAGAATTCTCAAAGTGCTCAGATTACATCGATTATGATGTACCCGTTGATGCAGAATGTGAATACCATTAGTTATGCGGTTATTGGGATTGTGGGGGGATACCTTGCAATTAATCATGGATTAAGTATTGGAGACTTGGGTGCTTATGTAAATATGACACGGACTCAAGGAAAACCAATTAATGAAATCTCGAGTCAATTCACAACCCTTCAGTCTGCAATCGCTTCAGCTGAACGAATTTTTGAACTGCTGGACTGGAGTTTAGAGTCTGAAAATGAAACGGATTTAATTCTTGAAGATGTTGTAGGGTCAGTGCGTTTTGAAAATGTAACATTTGGATATAATCCAAGTGTTCCAGTCCTAAAAGATGTTTCGTTTTGGGCGAAGCCGGGACAGAAAATTGCTTTCGTAGGATCTACTGGAGCAGGGAAAACGACCATCACAAACCTAATTTCTCGATTCTACGATATTGATGCAGGAACTATCTTAATTGATGACAAACCTCTCGATACGATTAATCGTTACAGTTTGCGAAAACATATAGCGATGGTCCTTCAAGATACGCACTTGTTTAGTGGTACCGTTATGGAAAACATTCGTTATGGAAATCTTGAAGCAAGCGATGAAGCGTGTATCGAAGCCGCAAAACTTGCGAATGCGGATCATTTCATACGTCAACTCAAACATGGCTATCAAACGGTTCTTGGAGGCGATGGGGATGATTTATCGCAAGGACAGATGCAATTACTGAATATTGCACGTGCTGCGGTAGCCAATCCTGAAATTCTCATCCTTGATGAGGCTACATCCTCCATCGATACCCGTACTGAACGCATGGTTGAAAAAGGGATGGATTCAATTATGGAAGGACGTACAACCTTTGTGATTGCACACCGTCTGTCAACAGTTCGAAATGCGGACGCGATTATTGTTTTAGAACATGGTGAAATTATTGAACGCGGAAGTCATGATGATTTAATTCAATTAGGCGGTCGTTATGCATCATTATATTCAGGACAATCTCAGTTAGCTTAGAGTAGCATTATGCTACTCTTTTTCGTGTTATAATAAAAACAAGGGGGGCATTATGATGGTTAATGTAGAATATATTAATAATGCGGGTTATGTTGTGGAAACGGAAAAAGCAGTTTATATTTTTGATTATGTTGAGGGTCTGTTGCCATCACGGTATTTATACAGTGAGAAAGAAACATTCTTTTTCGTAACAAGTCGTCATCGCAATCATTACAATGAATCAATTTACAGTTATGGAAAGACGGTTATCCTGTCATCGGATATTTTAGTATCTCCGTACCGTAATGTCTTTATGATGGAGCCAGGTGATGAAATTCACTTAGGTTTCGCGAAAGTGCGTACGTATGAAAGTACAGGTGGTGGTGTCTGTTATCTCATTCAAGAAGGCGATTTAAAAATCTTACATGCCGGGTCGCTTAACAACTGGCATTGGAAGGATACGTTTACGCCTGCAGAATCTCGTTTTGAAACGCATCACTTCCATGAAATTCTTCAAGATATTGCGGTCTATGCACCGATTGATATCTTAATGTTTACACTTGAACCTTCAATGGGTGAAGATTTTGATCGTGGTGCACGCGAAGCTCTTGATTTACTTCAACCGCTTTGTTTCTTTCCAATTAAAACAAAGCATGATGATTCACGCTTTTTCAATTGGGCGATGTCACGTCCAATCACAACATGTTATGAACCAAAACATGATAATCAAGTCTTTAGAAATGTAATTTAGAAAGTTGGACTCACATGGCATTTATTTTTGATTTAGATGGAACGTTATTAGATTCCATTGATGATTTAGGGAATAATTTAAATACAGTGCTTACGCGTCATAATCTTCCCACTTATGATCGCGCACAGTATAAAAAGTTTGTAGGAAATGGGATGAAAAAACTCGTTGAGCGGGCATTACCGAGCGATTACGAAGCATTTGATGTAATCCAGAAAGAATACCTTGATGAATACAGTCGCCACTACACAGAGGCGTCTGTGCCCTATAACAAGGTTTGCGAAACACTCAAGGAACTTAATCAACGTAATACTCCAATTGCAATCTGTACAAACAAGAAACAGGAATATACAGATGGGATTGTGAAGCATTATTATGATGATATTCAATTTGTTGCGACAATAGGAGATACCTTTGATGGTAAACATAAGCCAGATCCCTATTACCCGTTGGTGATTGCATCAACGATGGGGATTGATCCTTCTTTAATTTATTTCGTAGGCGATAGTGATGTGGATATGAAAACAGCTAAGAATGCGGGAATGGTACCAGTAGGGGTGTCATGGGGCTTTAGAAGTGTTGAAGAACTTCGGGAACATGGTGCTCAGTATATTATCAATTCCATTGAAGAAGTACTTGATTTACCAAGACTTACAAAATAACTTTGTGTAGAAAAGCACAGAAATCACAAATGATTTGCTGTGCTTTTTATTTTATGACATGAGTACCATTTTTTAGAACAAATCATTCTCATAAACGATACTTTGTGAATAATATCATCAATTTAACTTATGGAATGCTTGATTCATCGGTCAGGTTTGAATAAAATATACATAGAGAACTTACGATTTTAAAAAGGATGGTATCACAATGAAATATGTAGAAGTTAAACATTTTGAAATGAAAAAAGGAACAGGTCGTGACTTTGCCGAGAATTTTTATAATCGTACGGTAGTTAAAGATTTTCCAGGATTTGTAAGTATTCGTGTAGGACTGAATGAGTCATGCCACAGTTATGATTGTGTGGATGTGTCATTTGTTTGGGAAAATGAAGATGCCTATACTAATTTTAAACGCAGTGACTTACATAAAGAAATTCACCGAACACGCAAACCAAATCCAAATATGATTAAACATTCATCTTATCGTTACGATATGATTCATGAAGACTAAACACTGAGAAATCAGTGTTTTTTTATTTTGATAAAAAAAGCAAGATGATTTCAGAATTGCTGGTTTTGGAAGCGAAACGGAATAATTAACGCAACATAGAATCAGATTTGGTCAGTTATACCTATAAATAGTGTTTAATCGTGGTTCTTTTTCACAGGGTCATCTTTATATATTAAGTAGATATGATAAACTTATATTAATCATTGAAAGGGAATTAATATGAAAAACGAAAAAGATTTAATCTATATTTGTGGACATCGTCATCCAGATACGGATTCAATTGTATCGTCAATTGCATATGCTCATCTCAAAAACATTCTTGGTGCTCCAGCAGTACCTTGTCGTTTGGGTGAACTGAGTGATGAAACCAGTTATCTTCTTGATCGCTTTGGTTTTGAAACACCAACACTTCTCAAAGATGCACGTGCAACACTTGATGAGATTGAAATGGATGATGCGGTAAAGATTCATCTGGATACCTCCATTAAGGAAGCAATGGAAATTATCTCAGATAAGCGACAGACACTTGCGGTAGTTGATGATCGGGATCAACTGATTGGGCTTGTGACTAGTTCAAATCTAGCTCATATCGCGATGGGTGATACAAAACACTCAATCGCACTCTTAAAGAAAACACCAATCTGTAATATTGCGCAAGCAATTGATGGTGAATTGATTTATGAACCAAAGCATTTTCATTTTAATGGGAAAACCAGTATTATTGCGATATCCAAGACAAAGTTGGATAATTATGAATTAACAGACCGCCTCGTGATTATTGGGAATGATACGGAGTCACAGTTAACTGCAATTCGTAAAGGTGCATCCTGTATTGTGACGGTATGGACGGATGAAATCGAAGAATCGGTCTTATCGCTTGCGAAACTGCATGATTGTGGAATTATTCGATCAACACATGGAACCATGAATACCTCGCGTTATTTATTGTTTGCGCCAAGTGTTCGTGAAGTTATGTCGACGGATTTAATTACATTTAATTGGAATGAGTTTGTGGATGATGTTGGGAAGCGTATGCTTAAAACACGTTATCGTGCATACCCAGTATTGGATGATCAAAATAAGATTTATGGTTTTGTATCACGATACCATATTTTAAACTCATCAAGTAAAAAGATGATTCTTGTGGACCACAATGAAGCCTCACAGAGCGTGGATGGGATCCAACAAGCAGAAATACTTGAAATCATTGATCATCACCGTATTGGCGACCTACGCACCGTTAAACCGATTTATTTCAGAAATGAAATCATCGGATCAACGGCATCGATCATCACAAAGATGTATTTAGAACATGGTGTCGAAATTCCAAAAGACATTGCTTCGTTATTACTTGCAGCACTGGTTTCCGATACGTTAAATTTAAAATCACCAACGACAACACCTAAAGATTTTGAGATTGCGAACATTCTCCAAGATCGATCGGGTCTTGATCGTAATGAATTTGCACGTGATATGTACGAAGTAACATCCGGATTAAAAAATAAACCGTATGAAGATATTATTAACCAGGATATTAAGAAATTCTATATTTCTCAAAAAGAGGTTATGGTATCTCAACTCGTTATTTATCACTTTGATGAGTTGGATGATATTTTAGATTCATTTGAAGAAGTGATGGAACAATTTGTAGCACAGCATCACCTTGATCTATTGGTTGTTGTTTTTACCAGTGTTGAGGATAATGGATCCATTATTGTTGCTTCAGGAAGTCTAAAAGAAGCGGTCTTGGACGCATTCCCCAATAAAGACGGTGAAGCACGTACCTTCTTACAAGACGTTGTTTCAAGAAAGAATCAAATCATACCACGCTTATCGGCAGCCATATCTCAGTACTTAGGAACAGGAATGTAAATATAAAAAAACTTCTTAGTCATTTAAGAAGTTTTTTTTAGGTTTAGTATTTAAAAATTTCACCCATAACCTGTTCTTCAATCCATTGATTGCCATCACGTGCTAATAAATCATGGGCACGTTTCGGACCGGATGAATAAGCATCGTAGCCTTCAGGTTTGTGGTTTCCTTTATGCTCTAGAATTGTCTCAACCAAACTCCAACTTAGATGGACTTGTTTAAAACTAGCGAAAAGGGATTGATCGGAATCCATGGCAGCCTTAAGGAGCCGTTCGTACGCTTCCGGTGTATTTTCTCTGTTCTCATAATTACAGCTCTGACAGAAATCCATAAACACCGTTTGACTATCGTGGGTTTGTCCCGGTTTTTTAATATTGAAACGAAGATAGACTCCTTCATCTGGTTGAACTTTAATGATTAGGACATTGGGTTGTTCATGGTCTTTTTGATTAAATTCAATCATAATCTCCGTCGAACGTTTATGCATTCGTTTTCCCGTACGAATATAGATAGGGGTATCTTGCCATTTGGGTAATGAAGAGGCAAGCTTTAAGGCAACATACGTTTCTGTAGTGGAATCACGTTCAACTTTATCTTCATCCGTATAGGACTTCGAATCTTTGTTTTCAAGGTATTGACCATAAACAATATCATTTTCGTAATCTTCTACATACAGACTTTCCAACACAGCTTCTTGTTCATGATGAATGTCCGCAGCATTAAATGCATGGGGTTCATCCATGAGCACGATGGATAATAATTGAAGCAAGTGATTTTGAAACATATCTTTTAATGCACCTGTATGATCGTAATAATTACCACGATTTTCAACCCCAACCGTTTCAGCGGCACTAATTTGTATATTATTGATGGACGCACCATTCCAACTATCCGCAAAAATCATATTAGAAAAACGGATGGTAAAGATATTTTGAACCATCTCTTTTGCCACATAGTGATCAATACGGAAAATACGATCTTCAGCAAAGATATGCGTCAAGGTATTATTAATATCGATTGCGGATTTTAAATCATTCCCAAAGGGTTTTTCAATAATGACTTTACTATTGGAAACCAATTGATGGCGATGGAGTTGTGTCGCAATGGTCTCAAAGAAAGAAGGCGCAACTGCGAAGTAGTAAAGAATTTGTGCTTGTGGATCAAGTGTCTCAAAGTATGTTTTAAGACGTGGATACCCTTCATCTTCGGTAAATGTCATCTTAAAATACGATACGTAATTTAGAAAGACATCCAAGATTTCCTCTTTCACATCAAAACGTGCTTGTTCTCGAAGCCAAGGTTTTGCCAACTCGTGATAGGCTTCTGTCGTTAAATCTTGTCGTCCAATCACAACAAGATGAAAGGACTCGGGGAGGCTTTTGGTTTCAAGAAGATTATAAAATGCAGGTAACAACTTTCGGTAGGTAAGGTCACCCGTACCTCCGAAAATTGCAACGATATGATTATTTGGCTTCATTACTAGGATTCCATTCGTGGTGGAAACTGCCTTGTTTGTCAACGCGTTCAAAGGTATGAGCACCGAACAAGTCACGTTGAGCTTGAATCAAGTTTGCATTTGAACGGCCATTACGGTAAGCATCGAAATAACTGATTGCATTGGTAAAGGCTGGAACACTGATTCCAGATTGAATGGCAAGACCACACACATCACGTAAACTGCCTTGGTAGTCAAGAAGACTTTCTTTGAAAGATGCATCCAACATTAAGTTTTGTAGCTCAGGATTTAATGTATATGCATCTGTAATACGGTTTAAGAATTTCGCACGGATAATGCATCCTTCGCGGAATACCTTCGCAATCGCGCCAAAGTCTAAGTCCCATCCGTATTCTACGGAAGCATTTTTCATCAAGTCAAAACCTTGTGCATAAGCAATAATCTTACTTGCATACAAGGCTTGACGAACTTGTTCAATAAACGCTTCACGGTCATTAATTTGCGCATGAGGTGCTTCAAATCCAAGAATATCTTGTGCTTGAACACGTTCTTCTTTTTTCGCTGAAATAAAGCGGGCAAAGACTGCGGATGCAAGTAAGGAAGCATCGGTACCGGTATTTAATGCTTCTTCGGCAGTCCATTTACCTGTTCCCTTTTGAGCAGCTGTATCTAAAATGACATCCACCATATGTTTACCAGTATCCGGATCCAATTCACCAAAGATTTGTGCTGTAATTTCAATTAAGAAACTATCAAGTTCACCGTGATTCCAATCAGTAAAGATTGCTTCAAGTTCTTCATTCGAAAAACCACCAACATGTTTTAAAATTGAATAACTTTCCGCAATTAATTGCATATCTGCATATTCAATTCCATTATGGACCATTTTGACATAATGACCTGCACCGTTTTCACCAATATAAGTACAGCATGGTTCGCCTTGCGCTTTTGCAGAAACATCTTCTAATATATTTGAAACAAATTGATAAGCGTCTTTACTTCCACCTGGCATAATAGCAGGACCAAAACGTGCACCTTCTTCACCACCAGAAATACCAACACCTAAATAACGGAATCCAAGTGCTTCGATTTCTTGGGTACGACGAATCGTATCTTTGAAATTTGAATTACCACCATCCATGATGATGTCACCCTTGTTAAGGAGTGGAATTAAATTTTCAATTACTTTATCGACAGCAGGTCCCGCTTTAACCATAAGGATGATTTTACGAGGTGCTTCGAGTGAAGTAACAAAATCTTCTAAGCTTTCGAAAAGACTTAAATTTTCGTGTGGGTTTTCTTGAATTACTTTTTGACCAACAGCATATGTACGATTATAGATCGATACATTATAACCGTGATCAGCCATATTAAGGGCTAGGTTTGACCCCATGACTGCAAGTCCAATAACACCTATATCATTTTTTTTCATAATTACCTCCAAAGTCTATAACTATTGTACAAAAATCCAGGCTAATAAACTAGCCTTATAACTTAGACCACAAAGAAAAAAAACGAGTTAGACTCGTTTTTTAAATTTATTTAGCTTTTCCTTGGTTTGCGACTGCTTCCATTTTAGCTTTAAGTGCTTCTTGGTCACCGAGGTAGTATTTGTTTACAACATTAAAGTCGTTATCAAATTCATAAACCAAAGGAACACCTGTAGGAATGTTTACCTTCATAATTTCGTCATCAGTCATATTGTCAAAATATTTAACAAGTGAACGTAATGAGTTACCATGAGCAACAATAAGAACACGTTTTCCATCTAACATTTGAGGTTTAATTGTTTCTTCAAAATAAGGAACAGCACGTTCAATTGTTTCTTTTAAGGATTCGTGTAATGGTAAGATATCTTTATCTTCTACATTACGGTATGCTTCCATGTTACGTGGAGCACGTTCGTCAGTAGGATCTAATTCTGGAGGTTTAACGTCAAATGAACGTCTCCAAATAAGAACTTGGTCTTCACCATATTTCGCAGCTGTTTCAGCTTTATCTAAACCTTGTAACGCACCATAGTGACGTTCGTTAAGTCTCCAATCTTTAACGATTGGTAACCATGTACGTTCCATTTCATTCAAAATATTGTCCATAGTATGGATTGCACGTTTTAAGTATGAAGTATAAACGATATCAAAATCGTAACCTTCTTCTTTAAGCATACGTCCACCAAGTTTAGCTTCTTCTACACCTTTTTCTGAAAGTTCTACATCAGCCCATCCAGTAAAGAGGTTCTTTTCGTTCCATTCACTTTCACCGTGACGAACTACAACTAATTTCATCATAATCAATTCCTCCTAGTTCTTTAATCATTTTACACCATTCCTTTTCTAAAATCTACATTAACCAGACTAGTTCACAAACTTGAAAATTACACAAACATCTTTAGAGCATATGGTTTGAATTAACATAGTCAACAACTATATAATATAATTCGTAAAACATAGTGACTCAGGAGGTAAAATGTCATGACTAAGATTTTTGAAGATTTAGAACTTAGACGTTCTCGATATGGATTATCAAAGGAAGCGGTTTTAACCGAAGAAGAAGTAATCGAATTGGTGGAAGCATCAGTTCAACATACACCTTCAGCATTTAACGCACAAACACAACGCGCAGTCGTTTTATTTGGAAAACACAGTGATGCATTCTGGGACTTAACCCGCGAAGCATTACGCGAAGTAGCACCTGAAGAAGGATTTGAAAATACAGTAGCGAAATTAGAAAGTTTCAAACAAGGTCAAGGTACAATTCTTTATTATATTGATACCGATGTTGTGAAAGGCTTACAAGATCAATTTGCACTTTATGCAGATAATTTCCCAATTTGGGCAGAACAAGAAAACGGAATGATGCAATTGGTAACATGGACTGCTCTTGCCGGAGCGGGAATCGGTGCATCCGTACAACATTACAACCCACTTGTGGATGCAAGTGCTGCAGAGGCATTTGAAATTCCATCAAGTTGGAAATTAGTTGCGCAAATGCCATTTGGTAAAGCAATTGATGAAGTTCAACCTAAAACACTACAAGATGTGAAGGGTAAAGTTAAAGTCTTTAAATAAGTAAAAAAAAACAATCAGATTGAGCTGATTGTTTTTTTTATTCTACTTTATATATTTGAATCGTGTCATCGTCATCAAAGAAATGATAAGCTAAATCAGAAAACGATTCAGGATGGGCAAGCACCGCTGGATACTTCCCATTTTTAAACAAATAAATCGAGGTATGTCGAACTTTTTTAAGCAGACAATTATAAATATGAATGTAATGACATTTACGAATGCGCTGATCATCACGACAACCCGTTAAAAGAAGGGGAGCACGTAAGTTACTCAAATCATCGAAGTAGGGCGTATTCCCAAATTCTAAGATCGCTTTAGTTTCATTTACCACTGTTGTGTGCCATTTTTTCCCATGAATTCTTCGGAGGTTAAATTTTCCCGGTATACTGGAAAGTAACTTTCGACGCTCAAGTGCGAGCGATTCAAGAAATTGAGGACTTGATGATTCACCTTGAAAGTTATCAGCTATGATTTTATGGATACGTCCTGGCTCTTTGAGGGCAATGTTAACAGCAACAATAGCACCACCACTCATTCCCACTAACTTCACATCACGATAATCTTTAATATGAATAAGTTCTAACACTTGAGCGGCTTCATAAGCCCAAATATCAAGCGGGAATGCATCAATTTGTTCGGATTTTCCATAACCTAAAAAATCAATAAGCACGACTTTAAAGTCATCTTTATATAAATCAATAATCGGTTTAAAAACATCAGATGATGATGCATTACCATGTAGGAAAATTAAGGGGTCTCCCATACCGAATTCTTCATAAAAGATCTCATGCCCCATAAAATTAAAATAAGACATTGTGTAACCTCCAAAATTACAATATGCACATTATAGCAAACTCTTATGAATAAAACACAAAGAATGATTAAGTTCTAATTATTACCCCAAATAGATGTTTAAGAAAAAAAATAATAAGGATAAAAAAGACTGTGATAAAATAGAAAAAGAAAGGAGGATTTATAGGAATACAAGCGCCTGGCTCATAGAGAGCGACGAGGAAAGAGGAGAATCGAGACTTCGGCGGATGCCTCTTCGGTTATATGGAATCGTAAGATAAGGACAAATAGAACAAATCCCTTATCAACCATAATCTTAAAATAATAGGAGATATATAATATGTGTGGAATTGTAGGATATGTTGGCACGCGAAATGCTGTCGACGTTTTAAGCGTGGGATTATCCCACTTAGAGTACCGAGGGTATGACTCAGTTGGTTTAGCGATTCAAGAAAGAAAAAAAATAAAAACGTATAAAGAAAAAGGAAAAATTAAGAATTTAGAAAAGCAACTTGAAACAGCTCGTAAAGGTGAACCTTCCTGTGGTATTGGACATACGCGTTGGGCAACGCATGGTCGTGCGACTAAAAATAACGCACACCCACATGGCACAGAAAATGTAGTGTTGGTACATAATGGCATTATTGAAAATTATTTAGAGTTGAAAGAAGAATTATTAGCACTTGGTTACAGTTTTGTATCAGAGACAGATTCTGAGGTTGCGGCCAAGTATTTGGATTATCTAATAAAGCAATCAATCTCAAATCAAAAAGCCATTGAATTACTGTGTGACCGGATTCGTGGTAGTTATGCTTTTGCGATCATGTTTTTAAACGAACAGGATGTTCTTTATGGTGTTCGGCACGGCAGTCCATTGTGTTTAGGTATTGGAAAAGAAGAAATGTTTCTCGGTTCGGATATGTCACCCATTTTGAGTTATACCAATGAGTACATGCTGCTCGATGATCGTGAGATTGTTCGTCTTGAATCGGATTCGTTTGTGGTGTACCGATCCGATGGTATCGAAGTTAAAGATAAAGTAATTCATTTTGCGAATTGGAATCAAGAATCATCCGATCGACAATTGTTTGAGCATTTTATGCTTAAGGAAATACATGAACAACCTGATGTACTTGATCGAACTTTACGAACTTATACACAAGCTGATGATGAGGGTTCGTTAAATGTTTCCTTGCCCATCCCGTGTGATTTCTTTACAAACATTAAAACCATCCACATTATTGCATGTGGAACGGCCCTTTATGCAGGGTTATGCGCAAAGTATTGGATTGAAGATGAAACAGATTATCGAGTCATGATTCATACAGCAAGTGAGTTCCGCTATAATCCTTTAAAACTCAATGACGCTGATTGTGCATGGTTTATTTCTCAAAGTGGGGAAACAGCAGACAGTCTTGCGTGTTTACGCATGGTGTCGAAACAAGGAATTCGAACACTTGGAATTGTGAACTCTCAAGGGTCTTCAATTGCGCGTGAGGTCGATGTGTGTATTTATACCTGTGCGGGATTTGAAAAGTCAGTTGCAAGTACAAAAGCATATACGGCGCAGTTAGCGTTGCTTTATCTCATCACCTTAGTACTTCAAGACGCGAAACATCCCCACCAAGCACTTGTCAAGCTTCAACAATGTATCACCGCTCAACAATCTTTACTTGAACAAAAAGATGAGATTCAGATACTTGCACGAAAGTTTATAGATGTCTCGGCTGTGTTTTTCTTAGGTCGAGGTCTAGACTATGCGACGTCCGTTGAGGCATCGCTTAAACTGAAAGAAGTTTCCTATGTTATGAGTGATGCTTATCCAGCAGGAGAGTTAAAACATGGAACGCTTGCCTTGATTGATTCGGATGTTCTTTCTATTTTTACTTTAACGCAAAGGAACACCAAAGAAAAAACACTCAGCAATGTGCAAGAAGTTCAAGCAAGAGCGGGTACGGTTCTCATCATCAGCAGTGACGTTGATCTATCGAGTACTTATGACGAAGTTCTAACGATACCGAAGGTTGATGATGCATTGATGCCTTTTATTAGTGTGATTGCACATCAATTATTCGCGTATTATAGTGCAAATATCAGAGACTGTGATATTGATTGTCCGCGTAATCTTGCGAAATCAGTTACAGTAGAATAAAAAAAACGTATCTTCGGATACGTTTTTTCGTTTATCGTTGTGATTCAAGATACACTCAGTGCTATTTCACAAACGCAAGAGCCCCCATTGGATCCCATGGTTCAAGTTCAATAACTTCATCGCTTTCGAGAGCTTCAAGATAATCTTTTGGTACATATTTCTTATCTACCATAACTTGGTAGTTGTATTCATCAAACCATTCATCCGTCATGGTGTAATAGCCTTTACGTGCATTACGATCAGTTCCCCAACTGTTTTCAACGTTCCAACGTGTTGGTTTTCCATTTTCATCCAAATTAACGCCGACAAAAACCATTGCATGTGTCATTAAACTATCGCCATAATCAAGACGACCGGCTTTATCGAGATTTAATTCAGTATTCAAAACGCCTTTGAAATCAAAGGCATCTTTAGCCATAATACCATTATCGCGATCATGCATTTGTCCAACATCACATCCAAACCAGACAGGTTTTCCATCTTGAAGTTGCGCAATTGCAGCCTCTTTTAAGATATGACTGGGTGCATTCACATACTTAATTGGATCGGCTTCTTTTACCGTACCGAGATATTTAACAGTAAATGCTTTTCCATAAGGCTTATCTTTAGTAGGGGCATTAATAATACTTACTTTATCCTTAAGATTCCAACCTACATACTTATTCATAAAATCAACCGGTGTAATGGTATCGATTTTTTTATAGTTGCCATCTTTATCATGGTATTCATAACTGAATGATTCAGGTGGTGTTCCAAGACATAAACATAGAATATGATAAATTTCATATAACATTTCATCTTTACTACGTGGGTTTTCGGATTCGCGCAGTTCATAAGCAAATTCACGAAGTTTTGAAGTGATGATTTTATTCATAAATGCGGAATTTGAACTGTGGTAGGTTTCAGGCATTGCTTCTTTAGGAACAACACCGTATTTTTCTAAGATTCCTTTAAACATATCCCATTGACCACCATCTTGAATAGGACCTGATAAAAGATGTTGAATTAAACGACCATCGGTTGGTTCGTCTTTAGTTTCTAGAATGCTTTCGAGAAAGTAATTTGCTTTTTCGAGTTTATCCCAAAAGAATGGATACGTTTCCGAGAATTCGAATGAATCAACGTTTAGACATCCAAGAACATCGGCGCGCATTGTGTTAAGGGATGCGAACATCCAGCAACGTCCACTTGCCTTTTGATTTGTAATTTGACCTGTTTTTGCTTGAACAGAAAAGGCATCAGGGTAGCGTGATGATAATGAATGATCTACAGCGATGTCGTGAATTCCGTTGTGTGTCACTGCGTTTTCGAGCGTACAAGCCGCTTTATTATTTTGATATTCCGATTTAAATTCGGATAACAATGATTTTGAAATAGTCATTATAGGACCTCCTGTATTAAATTAGGGACACCTAATTTAATTGGTATTATACGCCTGTATAATAAGTGTGTCAAGAAAGGCTAACCTAATTTCTATCCTTTAGCACTCTAATGTTGACAGTGCTAAAGGATGTGGTATACTAAGGGTGTAATAGCACTCTGTTAATGGGAGTGCTAAAATAGGAGGTAATTATATGAAACAAACAGTAAGACCGACAACACTTTTAGAAAGCTTGTTTGGAGACGATTTTATGAATAACGCAGGTTATGGAACCGGTATTGATATCTATCGTGAAAATGGAAGTTATTACGTAGAAATTGAAATGCCAGGATTTGAAAAGGAAGATATTGATATCGAATTTAGTGGTGATATCTTATCCATTCAAGCAACACGTCGTGAATCAGAAGAGAGCGAAGCGAAAAATTACTTTTATCGATCACGAAATCAAAGAAATATTAAACGACAAATTCGTTTTGCGGAAGTTGATGCGAATGCAATTGATGCAAGTTACGAACAAGGTGTACTCCAAATTACACTTCCAACAAAAGTTGAAGAACAGAACTCTAGTAAGATTCGTGTTCAGTAGAAAAGAGGAGAAATCCTCTTTTTTTTATTTGTTAATTTTTGGTGAACAATGCTCACCTTCGAACGAAGGGTGTTATAATTTAAGTGGAGTTGATGCAAATGATCGAATTATCTAAAAATATTGAAACCGTGATGATGGAGCTTACTGACCGTGGATTTGAAGTTTTTGTGGTTGGTGGCTTTGTTCGTGATGCGCTAATGGGACATCGATCATTTGATATAGACTTATGTACCAATGCTTTACCAGAACAACTTTTAAAAATTTATGAAAAATATTCACTTGAATCAAACGGTCATGATTATGGTGTTAAGTTTATGTTCGGTGAAGAACATTTTGAAATCTCTACAATGCGGCTTGAAGGGGATTATGAGGATGGTAGACGGCCATCACGTGTAGAATTTATTAATCACCTTTTTGATGATTCAAAGCGTCGTGATTTTACGGTGAATGCTCTTTATTATCATCCGCGTCATGGTTTAATTGATTACTATAATGGGGTCGATCATTTAAAAAATCATAAACTTCGTGTTATTGGCGATCCTAAAGTTCGTTTTAAAGAGGACGTATTACGAATTGCGCGTCTTTATCGCTTTAAATCGGAACTCGGTTTTGATATTGATGCAGAAACATTATTTGAGGTACAATCACAAATAGAGTCACTTCAACGTCTAAAACTTGTACAAATTTATCCTGAACTATCACGTTATTTGAAGGGACCCTATTTTTTAGAAACAAGCCTTCACTGTCCGGAATTCTTAATGACACTTTTTCCGCCGCTCAAGGCAACGCTAGGATTTGATCAGCATAACCCTTTCCATGAATACTCGCTATACGAGCATACCATTCGTACAATGCAAGGAATTCCAAATCGCGTTGATTTGAAATTGGTTGCTTTGTTTCATGATTTAGGAAAAATTAATGTGCAAACTGTAGATGATTTGGGTATTGCACACTATCCGGGTCATGCGCAAGCAAGTTGTATCATTGCGCGCCCTTATTTTGAAGCATTACAATTCTCAATTAAGAAGCGGACGTATTTAGAGAAATTGATTCTTGAACACGATTTAAAAGTACAACCAGTATCTGCGCAACTCCAACAACTCATCCGAGTTCATGGAATTGAGTGGGTTGAGGACTTAATGGCAGTAAAGCGTGCTGATAACTTAGCGAAAGGTTCGCGAGCACAGTATCAGCTACAACGATGTACGCATATAAGTCAAATTATCCAAGAAATTAGAGATCAAAAACATCCTACATCCATTCGTGATCTTGAGATCACGGCGTCGGACTTAAAAAAATTAGGTATTGAAGGAAAAACAATTAATAAGTATTTAAATATGTGTTTGGATTGTGTTATTGAAGGAACGCTTCCAAATACACATGAAGCACTGTTGAAGTGTCTTAAGGAGGTTATTGAAGGATGAGTTATATTGAAGTTAAAGATATTACAAAAGTATACAAAGTTGGAAACGTTGAAATCTCAGCATGTGCAGGGGTGGATTTTTCTATTAATAAAGGTGAGTTTATCGTTATTGTTGGACCATCCGGTGCTGGGAAAACAACTGTAATGAATATTATTGGTGGTATGGATACGCCCACTTCGGGGAGTGTTACCATCGATGGAAAAGCAATTACTGGCATGAGTGATCGAGAAATGACGGCTTATCGACGTGATGATGTTGGGTTTGTTTTTCAATCATATAACTTAATCCCTAATCTTACCGCTTTGGAGAATGTGGAACTTGCGACTCAGATATGTAAAGATGCTAAGAACCCTCAAATAATTTTAGAACAAGTGGGTCTAGAGAAACGTATGGGAAATTTCCCGGCGCAAATGTCAGGTGGCGAACAACAACGTGTTGCGATTGCACGGGCAATTGCTAAGAATCCGAAGTTATTACTTTGTGATGAACCCACGGGAGCGCTGGATACTGAAACGGGGCAACAAGTTCTTCGGGTGCTTCGTGATTGTTCTGATATCTATAATATGACGGTAGTGATTATTACTCATAACCAAACCATCACACAAATTGCAGACCGAGTTATTGAAATAAAAAACGGTAAAGTTGAACGAAATTGGGCTAATGATCATGTGAAGTCGGTGGATGACATCTCATGGTAAAAGATATCCTACGCGAAATTAAGGCGAAGTGGTTTCAGTTTGTTGCGATCCTTATAATCACCGCGTTGGGGGTTGGTTTTTTTGTTGGGATTCGTGTAACAGGATATGACATGCGTGCTACGGGTGATCGATACATGAAAGAAAGCGAAGTGATGGATTTAGAATACCGTCACAGCCTTGGTATTGATCAAGCAATGTTGGAACAACTCAGTGGTATTGTGGACGGGGATGCAGTCGGTGTCTATGACGGCGATGCATTTATTGGCCTTCGCGATGTTGATGGTGTGATGAAAGTCATCGAAATAAATCAACAAACAGAAAAAGATATTACCCTTGTAGATGGACGAATGCCCACTCAAAAAAATGAAGTAGTGGTTGATAAAGTACTTCATGAACACCGTGGTTTTGAACTCGGAGATACTGTAAAATTAAAGAAAAATGATGTATTTAAGGCAGCAAATCTTAAAATAGTCGGCTTTGCGGAATCCAGTTTGTATATGAATCTCGAACGGGGTCAAAGTAAAATAGGATCTGGAAATGTACTTGGGTTTATGTATGGTCTTGATTTGGATAAAGAAATTGATGTATTCACCAGTGCACGCTTTGTGTTTGGAGAAGATGTTAATATTGAAGCGCAAAAAGAACGTATAAAAGAGCAGGAAGCGGCGATCTCATCGCAACGTTTTGACCGTGCTTCAAAGCCAGAGCTTGAAAAACTTCAAGATGCTCAAAAAGAATTAGATCAAAAACGTCTCGAAGCAGATCAAGAATTTGCGAAAGGGTCCCAAACGCTAACGCAAACAAGACTACAGCTCCAAGATGCTCATGAAGAACTTGAAAACGGAATTCTTGAACTCTCATCTCAGCCTGGACCAGGAGACTTACAAACAAAACTTGATAGTGCAGTGCGTCGCTTTGCTCAGACTGTGGGAGAACGTGAAAACATTCTAAAAGGTTATGAAGCAGAGTTGGCTAAAGGTCAAGAACAATATAATTTAGGACTGACTGCTCTAGAGGCTAAACGCCCAGAAATTGATGCGTTAAAGGAAAATGTTGATACACTTCCTGAGCCTCAAAAAACAGAGGCATTGGCAGCAATTGCGGCTTTTGAAAAAACAGAAGCAACCCTTACTGCTTCCAAAGCGGAACTTGATAAAAATGAGGCGGAAATTAAAGCTGGTTTTGAAAGTTTAGAGCAAGGGAAGGCGAAATTTAAAGAAGGACAAGTGCGGATTCAAAAAGGAATCCAAGAATATAATTCAGGACTTAAAAGTTTAACCGAAGCAGAACGTGCTTTTGATCTCAAGAAAACGGAAGTATATGGTCAAATTGAATCAGGTCAAAAAACAATCGATGACGGTTTAAAAGAACTTGAAGAAACAGACCACGGAAAACTCTACCTACTTGATCGGGAAGATGTCCTTATCGGATATCGTGAATTTTACCAAGACAGTGATCGCATTGAAGCGATTGGCCAAGTTTTTCCACTCATCTTCTTCGGTGTTGCGATTCTTGTAACACTAAGTACCGTGACGCGTATGGTCGATGAATCACGCATGCAAATGGGTGTCTATAAGGCACTTGGGTATTCTTGGCTCGCATCAGCGATGAAGTTTGTTGGGTTTACCGGACTTGCATGGATTTTAGGCTCAATTCTTGGCTTAATCATGGGATTCTATATGATTCCCACGCTTATTTATAATGCATATCGCATTATGTATCTAACACCGGAACTTGAAAGTGGCTTTGTATGGAGTTATGCAGCGGTTCCACTACTCATTAGTTTTGTTTCCAGTGTTGGTGTTGCAATGATTAAATCGATGTCAGTGAGCCGTGAAAAGGCTGCAAACTTGTTACGTCCACCACTTCCAAAAAGTGGTCAGCGAATTCTTCTTGAACGGATACCTATGTTTTGGAATCGACTCAGTTTTCTATATAAAGTTAGTCTACGAAATCTTTTTAGAAACAAAACACGCTTTGCCATGACTGTTGTTGGGATTGGCGGATGTTGTGGTCTTCTTATAACTGGATTTGGTATCAAGCACTCAATCTACTCAATTGTTGATAAACAATTTGATGAAGTTGTTCAATACGACGGTATGGTGCTCTACGATCAAGAAGTTTCTACAGAGAATATTACCGTTACAGAGTCAATTCATATTGCGACCGAAGCGGCAAAAGTAGATGATTTAGATGTAACGCTTTATGTTGCGGAAGATTTTAAAGCGTTACCAAATTTTATCCAATTAAAAGATCGTCATACAAAAGAACCAATCTCTATTGAAAAAGATCCAATTGTGATTACTGAAAAACTATCAATCTTAAAAAATGTGGATGTCGGTGATGTTCTCACGTTCAGAGTGAATGAACACGATTATGAGTTTGAAATTGGTGGGATTTCAGAGAACTATGTTGCCCACTATATCTTTATGAGTGAAGCACAACATCAAGCCATAACCGGAAAAAAATTACCTGAAAACATGTATCTCTTTAATACACCGGATGATCATGATCAGGTGGCAGAGCAATTGCTTCGTCAAGATTCTGTATTTAACGTCAGTTTCTTAGGTGATATGCGTGAATCGTATCAAGACATGATGGGGAATTTCGATATTGTTATTTATGTTATCGTGGGTGCTGCATTCGCACTGGAAGTGATTGTACTTCTAAACCTTATTACTATGAATATTAGTGAACGTTATAAAGAACTTGCGACCTTAAAAGTTCTTGGCTTTTATCCTAAAGAGCTTGCAACGTATATCCTACGTGAAAATATAATTCTGACCTTAATCAGCCTTATATTTGGTGTTGGATTTGGATATTTCCTCCACCAATTTGTGGTGGTACAAGCAGAATTGGATGCAATCATGTTTAATCGAGAGTTGTTACCAATGAGTATTGTAATGGCTATCGTATTAACATTCGCGCTTTCAATTATCATAAACGTCCTCATGGCTCGCCGTGCAAACCATGTGAATATGAGTGAAGCATTGAAGACATTTGATGATTAAAATTTAAAAAGAGGCACATGCCTCTTTTCCATAGTTTGTCGTTTCACTTTGAAATTATGATATAATATTAAATAATATCGTTTGAACGATTATGCCTCAGTATTGACAATTGAGGAGGTAGTTTGTAGAATTACTGTTATAGAAAATTTGGAGGATTGTTTGTGGAAAACAGTGACCAGGATAGTTATCCTAAAAGGAATCAAAAATACAGTGTAATTATAGGGGGGGTTCAATAATGTTTGTACAAATCATAACCCTATTGTTTTTAGTACTCTTAAATGCTTTTTTTGCAGGAAGTGAATTAGCGTTTGTTTCAATTAATAATAACAAACTTAAAAGTATGGCAGAAGAAGGACATAAGAAAGCACAACGCGTCTTAGAACTTAAAGCAGTTCCGAACCGTTTCTTGTCAACCATTCAAATTGGTGTATCCTTGGCAAGTATTTTATCGGGGGCATTTGCTTCAGAAGCGTTTGCGCAAGTTCTTACAGATTGGGTCGTACAAAATGGTTGGATGGCTGCTTCGGTTATGAAGCCAATTTCAATGATTTTGATTACACTGTTGACGTCATATTTAATGCTTGTTTTTGGGGAACTTGTTCCAAAGCGCATTGCGATGACCAGTCCAGAAAAATTTGCTTTTTTTGTAGTCTATCCCATTTCAGCCTTAGCAGTCTTTACGAAACCCTTGGTAAAAGTGTTGTCGGTATCGACGAATCTTGTACTGAGAATAATTGGAATTGATCCTGATAAAGCTGAAGATGAAGTGACGGAAGAGGAAATCCGAATTATGGTTGATGCGGGTGAAATTGATGTCACGGAAAAAGAAATGATTAATAATATATTTGAATTTGATAATCTCGATGTAGCGGATATTATGACTCACCGTACAGAAGTTGTCGGTATTGATGTATCCAGTTCTTTTGCGGACATTATGGAACTTGTTGATGAAGAACGTTATACACGTTATCCCGTTTATGAGGATAGTATCGATAACATTATCGGTTTAATTCATTTACGTGATTTATTGCGTTATGTTAAAGATCATCGTGATGATGAAGTGTTTGAGATTAAAAAAATTATTCGCGAACCTTACTATGTTCCTGATTCAAAACGTACGGATGAACTATTTAGAGAATTACAAAACAGTAAGATGCATTTTGCTGTCGTGATTGATGAGTACGGTGGTACTGCTGGCATTGTGACGATGGAAGATCTTATTGAAGAAATTATGGGTAACATTATGGATGAATACGATGAAGAAGAGGAACAAGAGATTGTTGCTGTGAATTTGGATGAGTATTTAGTTGATGGGGCCTGTGATATTGAAGATTTAGAAGATGTACTCAATATTAATCTTCCTGTTGAAGATTACGATACTGTTAGTGGTTTTGTCGTCGGTCAAATTGGACGTCTTCCAACTGAAGAGGATGTACGCGAAGATTTATCAGATGTCATTTATCATGGATATCGTTTCTCCATTATGGAACTTGATGAAAAAGTTATTGCACGTGTTCGTGTAACAAAAGAAAAGGAAGTCGATCTCGACTCCCTTGAAGATTAGATGTAATACATATTACCGTCGCCGGATTCATTCTTAATGAGTTCGGCGATTTCTTTTAGTTTAATGCCTTTTAAAGTCTCACGAAGTGCTGCATCAATGGGTGTGTATAAATGCGTACATAATGCTGCGTTTATAATATTATCATCTGTTGATGCTGGTGTTTTTTCGAAAAGCGATGGCTCTAAAGCATTAAGTATGTTAAACATATTACATTCTTTGGATTTTAAATAATAGCCTCCCGCAGGACCTTTAACTGCGTCAACGAGATTGGCTTGTTTTAAGCTGGAAAAAACTTGTTCAAGATAAATTTTAGAAATGTTTAGATGCTCAGCGATGTTCACAAGTGTTGTAAGTTCCTGATCGTTGATGTGCATATAAGTCATCGCGGCGATGCCGTAACGTGTTCGTGCGGATAATTTCATGTCATCACTCCTTATTACCTATAATGTTATGTCTTTTAGTATGTAATGTCAATGAAACTGAAAGAGTGTTTGGATTGACACGAGTACAATTCGTTGTATAATACATATATAACATATAGGTAAAGGTGATAATATGAAAACATATAAAAATATAACAGAACTTATTGGTCGTACTCCACTTGTAGAATTGAATAATATCTCAAAAGAAGCAGGACTTAAGAAGCCAATTCTTGCGAAAGTAGAGTTTTTTAATCCAGGTGGTAGTGTTAAGGATCGTATTGCATTCGCAATGTTGACGGAAGCACGTAAGCAAGGTCTCGTTAATGATGATACCGTCATTATTGAACCTACAAGTGGTAATACCGGGATTGGTCTTGCATCCATTGGTGCATCAATGGGTCTTAAAGTAATCTTAACAATGCCAGAAACAATGAGTGTTGAACGTCGTAATTTATTAAAAGCTTATGGTGCAGAGTTGATTCTTACGGATGGTGCTTCTGGAATGAAAGGGGCCATTGCTAAAGCTGAGGAACTTGCAAAAGAATATGAGAATTCATTTATTCCATCACAATTTGATAACAGCGCTAATGTTCAGGCGCATTACACAACCACAGGTCCAGAAATCTATGCAGATACAGATGGCCAAGTTGATATCTTTATTGCGGGTATTGGTACTGGTGGAACCATTACAGGTACCGGAATGTATTTAAAAGAAAAAAATCCAAATGTTCAAGTTATTACGGTTGAACCTGAAAACTCAGCAGTTCTTTCTGGAGAAAAACCTGGACCGCATAAACTACAAGGTCTAGGTGCGGGTTTTGTTCCTTCAATTCTTCAAACAGATATCTATGAGGAAATTATTCGAATTACGGACTCAGAAGCATTTGTTGTTGGTCGTCAGTTAGCTCAAGAAGAAGGTTTGCTTGTTGGGGTATCTTCAGGTGCTGCGGTTGCTGCTGCTGTGAAGGTCGCACAACGTCCTGAAAATGAAGGGAAGACGATTGTTGTTGTTCTTCCAGATACCGGTGAACGTTACTTATCAACACCAATGTTTAACGAGTAATTAAAGTCTAAACCTAAAATTATAAATTCAATGTATGAGATTTTTTAGTTAAATTTAAATCAAAAGGTATTTTCTTATATGAAAGGAAATGCCTTTTTTAGTAATAGTACATTTTTAAGTTAGTGTTTTTTATTTAAACATAGAGAATCTATGGTAATATTTAAGATATAGAGTGAATGCGAGGTTAGAGATAATGACACAGAAGAAACAAGCACGATATCAACAAATAGCACTTGATATTGCGGCGCGAATTGCACGTAATGATTTAATAGAAGGTGAACGTATTTCGGGTCGTTCTATTTTATCCAGTGAATATGGTGTATCTCCAGAAACAATTCGTAGAGCAATGAGTCTTCTTGAAGAGGTTGAAGTCGTGCATGTTGCGAATAATTATGGAGTTATCATCGGTTCAAAAGAATCAGCCATTGCTTACTTAGATTCATTTTCCTCGGTTACAGATGTTACTCAGCTCAAACACCGTCTAAATGCATTAATGGATAAACGTCATGAAATTGATGAAGAAATTCGGATTATTATTAGCCAAATCGTGGATTTATCAGGTCGATTTTCTTTTTCTGATCCTTTAAAACGATTTGAATTTACATTACACTCGGGTTCGAAATTAATTGGTCAAACAATTGGAAGTTCTGCGTTTTACCAAACAACGAAGATGACAATTATTGCATTGAATCGTCAAGGTACGATGATTTTATCGCCAGGACCGGATGCAATTTTTGAAGAAAATGATGTTCTCGTAGTAGTAGGGCATGTAGCGGATGTTGTTAAGGTAGAAATGTTAGTTCAAGGCTAGTCAAATAAAGTGTGATGTGGTAAGATTATCATGAAAAATCGTACTAAAGATATATTGGTTTTGATGGAACTTTTAGAGACAAGTTGGTTGGTGAAAAACTTGAGTGACATGAAATCGATGCTCCTTTAGAAGATGAGGAAACTCCGTATTGTTTGCGTTAAAAACAGGAGAGATGTATACACTTGTATAAATCAGGATGGTACCGCGTGAAAACGTTCCTGGATGGAATGTTTTTTTTATGTTTAGGAGGAAGTTATGAAGCAACTTACAAGTAGTGAAATAAGAACAATGTTTTTGGATTATTTTAAAGCACAAGATCATATGATTGAACCGGGTGCACCCCTTGTTCCAATTGATGATGATACCCTTTTATGGATTAATTCGGGTGTTGCAGCGTTAAAGAAATATTTTGATGGTCGCGTTAAGCCGAAGAAACCGCGTATTGCGAATGTTCAAAAATCATTGCGTACTAATGATATCGATAATGTTGGTAAGACTGCACGTCACCATACATTTTTTGAAATGCTCGGAAATTTCTCAATTGGAGATTATTTTAAAGAGGAAGCGATTGGATTCGCGTACGAGTTTTTATTTTCAAGTGAATGGCTTGATTTGGATGTAAATAAAGCATATTTTAGTGTGCATACTGATGACCAAGAAGCTTTTGATATTTGGGTTAATAAATATAATGTCAGCCCATCACGTATTTTACGTACTGATGATAACTTCTGGCAAATTGGTGATGGCCCTTGTGGTCCAAACTCAGAAATATTTTATGATCGCGGTGAGAAGTATGATCCAGAGCATATTGGAGAACGTCTTTTCTTTGAAGATCTTGAGAATGACCGTTATGTTGAAGTATGGAATATCGTCTTTTCTCAATTTGATGGTGTTGAAGGTGGCGACATTCATACGTTTAAAGAGCTTCCACAAAAAAATATTGATACGGGAATGGGTTTTGAACGTCTTGTAAGTATTGTTCAAGATGGAGAGACAAACTTTGATACAGACTTATTTATTCCTATTATTCAAGCAATTGAAGCTTTAACACCTCTCAAATATAAAGATAATGTTATGGCATACCGTGTTATTTCAGACCATATTCGTTCGCTTGTATTTACACTAGCGGATGGAGCTGTGTTCTCAAATGAAGGTCGTGGTTATGTTTTACGTCGTATTCTTCGTCGTGCGGTGCGTTTTGGTAAAGTTCTAGAGATTGAAGGAACATTCCTCCATGCATTGGTAGATGATGTGATTGCTGTTATGGGTGATTCGTATCCAAACCTTGCTGAACATCGCGATATGATCGTTAAATTGATTTTGAGCGAAGAAGAACGTTTTGCGAAGACTTTAGCTGGTGGTGAAAAATTACTTCTTGATACCATTGAAGCAAATCAAGAGGCTGTGATTACAGGGGATGTAGCCTTTAAACTTTACGATACATATGGTTTCCCTATTGAATTAACTCAAGAGATTGCTGAAGAGCATCATGTTTCAGTTGATCTAGAAGGTTTTAAAGCTTCACTTGAAGAGCAAAAAGAACGAGCACGCAGCAGCCGCCAAAAAGTTGAATCGATGGGTTCACAGCAAGAAGACCTCTTAAATTTCAAAGAAAATAGTGAATTCATTTACGATGTTTTTGAAACTCAAGGTCGTGTTGTAGGGTTGTTTGTTGATGGAAAACGTGTTGACGCATTTACAGGCAAAGGTCATGTTGTGTTCGATAAGACATGTTTCTATGCTGAAAGTGGTGGACAAGTGGCCGATACGGGTACAATTGAGTCGGATAGTGCTAAAGGTAAGGTCTTGGATGTCAAAAAAGCGAACGGTGGACAACCACTTCATTTTGTTGATGTTGACGGAACGATTACGATGGGACAACTCTTTGATTTGAAAATTGATGCGAAACGTCGTATTTTAATTCGAAAAAATCACTCATGTGTTCACTTATTACATTCTGCTTTAAAAGCGGTAGTAGGGGATCATGTTTCTCAAGCAGGTTCTTATGTAGACGAAAACTACTTCCGTTTTGACTTCTCACATTTTGAAAAAGTTACGGATGAACAACTTGAAAAAGTTGAACTCATGATCAATCAATGGATTGCTGAATCACTTCCAATAACTGTTGTTGAGAAACCGCTTGAAGAAGCAAAAGCAATGGGAGCCATGGCATTATTTTCAGAAAACTACGGATCTGTCGTTCGTGTTGTAACGATGGGGAATGCATCTATGGAATTATGTGGTGGTACTCACGCCCATGGTACTGGAGAAATTGGTGTCTTTAAATTAGTTTCTGAAGAGAGTGTTGGTTCAGGTGTGCGTCGTATTCTTGGGAAAACAAGCTTCGGTGCATACACATCTTATAAAGAAACAGAATTCGAAGTTGACGCGATTCGCACGCAACTTAAGTTATCACCGCAAAAATCAATCAAAACTAAGATTGAAGAAATGGAAGCAGAAATGAAGCTGTTAGAAGGTAAATATAAACTAATGATGGTGGATGTTCTTAAAGCTAAAACTCAAGAATATATTCAAATGGCGGAAGTTGTTGGAAATGACTTAAGTTTTGTATGGATTGACATGGATGATCAAGAAATGAATGTTGTGAAAGAACTTGTTGAGCGCATCCGTGATCATGTGGATATCGTTTTTGTTGCAAATCATAAAGCGTCATCCGTTAATTTCGTTGTAGGATGTAGCGATAAGGCAATTAAAACAGGTGTTAAGGCAGGGGATTTAGCAAAAGAAGCTGCAATAACAACAGGTGGTAATGGTGGTGGAAAACCTAATTTTGCTCAAGCTGGTGGTAAAGATATCACCAAGATTGAAGATGCCAAATTAGTGATTTCTAACAAAATCGCTTAATAACTTTATCTTTTAAGGTTTATACGATAAAATAAGAATAAAGGATGTGATATAAATGTCGAAACACAATGTGACAGAAACAATGGCTTTCAATTCAGATGAAGTTCGTCGTGATCGAATTAAAGAAATCCTTGCTGAAGTAGAATCAGCACTCGAGGATCGCGGCTATCAATCAGTAAGTCAGATTTCTGGGTATTTGATTTCAAATGACCCAGCATATATTTCTTCACACAATAACGCGCGTGTGAAGATTCAGGAAGTCGAACGTTACGAAATTATTGAAGAGTTAGTGCGTTTTTATCTTAGTGAGAAGTAAATGATTGGTAAGATAATTGGTCTCGATTTAGGGTCGAAAACATGCGGTGTAGCACTATCCGATGGGCTTGGAATGTATGCTCATCCAGTTGAAACATTGTATTATAAAGTCTCAATAGACGAATTAAAGGAACCGTTGGATTCTTTAATTAAAAAAGAGCGCGTAAAAGTTATTGCACTGGGATTTCCTAAGATGATGAATAATGATGTTGGGGAACGTGCACAAATTTCTGAAGAGTTTAAAAAGACATTGGAGTCTTGGTTTAACTGTGAGGTTGTTCTGATTGATGAACGACTTACAAGTGTGGTTGCAAATCGCCAACTCATTGATCAAGATGTATCACGAAAAAAAAGAAAGAAAGTTGTCGATCAACTTGCGGCCGTTCACATACTACAAACGTATTTGGATAAACGCCGTTTTATGGAGGGAAATTAAAATGGAAGAAAAATCACTTATTGTCATCAATGATGACGGAACCGAACAAGAAATGGATATCCTATTTACATTTGATGACGATACATTTAATAAAAAATACGTCTTATATGTAAGCCCTGAAGACACAACAGGTGAAGTTTTTGTTTCAAGTTATGTTGAAGATGGAACATTAAATGCAGTTACCGATCCTAAAGAATGGGCAATGATTGAAGAAGTATTCAATGCTTTTGTAATCCAACACGATGAATCAAATGAAGAAGGCGCATGTGCTTGTGGTAAAGATCATGAAACGTCTGAAGATCATGAGTGCAGTTGTGGATGTGGACATGACCACTCACACTAAGAAAATTCTTGGTGGCCTCGTGCTTGTGTGTGTGATTGCGGTTGTAGGTTTTATGCTTCTATTCAATATCAACACACAAAGCATTTCAAAGGACAGTCAAACTGTTCTTTTTAATGTGAATGAAGGTGACACGATGTCAACAGTGATCGACCGCTTAGCGGATGATGGAATTGTTCGTTCTGCTTTTTTTACTAAAATCAAAGCGAAGTTAGGGCATCACGATCAACTCTATGAAGGTCAATTTAATCTTGATAAGAGTTGGGATGTCGATCGTATTCTTGAGTATCTCGAAAAACCATCTTATGAACATGATAAGACCGGTTCAGTTGCCATTACACTTATTGAGGGAAGCTGGGCCAAGGATATTGCTAAGAAAATTGCTTCTGAAACAAATACAACAGTAGAACGTTTTTTAGAACTTTGGAATGATCCAAAATATATTGAATCATTAATGTCTCAATATGAGGTTCTATCAAAAGATTTACTCAAAAATAAAGATGCAAAAGTATTGTTAGAAGGATATCTCTATCCAGATACATATGAGTTTAATGCTAATAATTCTGAGGAAGAAATTACAGAACGACTTATTGCTAACGGTAACGATAAGTATCAAAACTATAAAGATCAAATTGATTCTTTAGGGATGACGCCATATCAACTTTTCAGCTTGGCGTCGATTGTTGAGTATGAAGCTCCGGGATATGAAAACATGCAAGATGTTGCAGGTGTATTTATGAATCGACTAAAACAAGGGATGAAACTTGAATCCAGTGTGACGATTTGTTACGCGCTTTATGAATTTGAAGATTGGGATGATTGTGAGTCAATGACCAATAATCAAATTGATTCCCCTTATAATACCTATCGTTATGAAGGCATTACTCCGGGACCGATTCTTAATCCTTCACAGTCTGCGATTGAAGCGGTGATTAACTATTCACATCATGACTATTTATTCTTTGTTGCGAATGTTAAGGCAGATAAAAACGATCCAGATTATGGAAAAATATATTATTCAAAAACATTTGAAGAACATGACCAACGTGTCAAAGAGATACTCAATTAAGTATTAGGAGGCTATAATGAGTCCAATTGTTATTGGGATTGCTGGTGGAAGTGCATCCGGTAAATCAAGTATTGCGAAAAAGTTAAAAAAACATTTTGATGAAACACAGAAAGTCGTCATTATTAAAATGGATGACTATTATAAAGATCAAAGCCACTTACCAATGGAAGAACGATTGGCTACCAATTACGATCATCCATTTGCATTTGATATGGATTTACTCGTTTCTGATATGGAGTCTTTAAAATCAGGTGTATCAATTCAAAAACCTGTATATGATTTTATGAATCATACCCGAAGTCAATATTCAGAAGAAATTCAGTGTAATGATGTTATTGTTTTGGAAGGGTTGATGACGTTAGACGACGCTCGTTTACGTGATCTTCTCGATATTAAAGTTTTTGTGGATGCACCGGCAGATATTCGTTTTATTCGCCGTCTTGTACGTGATGTCAATAAACGTGGACGTACGTTGGAGCACGTTATTGAGCAATATATGTCTACAGTTCGTATTATGCATGAACAGTTCGTAGAACCCTCAAAACGTTATGCTGATATTATTATCCCCGAAGGGGCTCATAACACAGTTGCTATTGATTTACTTACAACTAAAATAAGTAGTATCATTGGTACGAGTGTGTTATAATTTTTATTCAAGGAGTGATGAACATGACAGAAAGAATTCCTGTAACACAGGCTGGTTTAGATGAATTAAATCGTGAACTTCGTCAATTAATCGAAGTAGAACGTCCAGAAGTTATTGAAGATTTAAAAGCAGCACGCGCACAAGGTGACTTGTCTGAAAATGCTGATTACGATGCAGCTCGTGATCGTCAAGCACGTGTTGAAGCTCGTATCCGTGAAATTGAAGCGACTTTAACTAAAGTTGAAATTATTGATGGAGACAAAGCAAAAAAACATAAGACAGTTGGTCTTGGTGCAACGGTTACAATTTATGATATGGAAATGGAAATTGAAGAAACATTTTCAATCGTTGGTTCTGTTGAGGCAGATCCAGAAAATGGTAAACTTTCAAACGTTTCACCACTTGCTCAAGCTATGAACGAAGCTAAAGAAGGCGACGTTGTTGAAGTTCAAGTCGATGAACCTTATGAAGTTAAAGTTCTAAAAATTAACTAAGAAGCGAAAGCTTCTTTTTTTATGGTTCTAAACTTTGGTTGCATAATTAACTAAGGGGTGGTTGATGAAATTAATTGTGCTGTGTTTCTTCCTTGTAGGTTTTGTTTCCTTAGGATTGATTGGAAGGTTGGAGTATAAAAAAAAGCCGGAAATTACGGTTGAAGTGGATTCGAAATCATATCACGTGCCTGTTGAACACGACGATACATTTCAAAAAATTCTTAATCGTATTGGAATTCAGGTTTCAAATTTAAAAGAAATACCCGAAATAGATTCTTTTAAAGAAGGACAAGTGATTCGGCTTGAATCAAAAAAACAGTGTATCTCACTGAACATATCATCTGCCCAGGAGTTAATTCAAATAAAAGGTATTGGTCCTCGCAAGGCGGATGCGATTCTAAAATATCGCATTGAACATGAAAAGTTTATAAGCGTTGAAGAACTCTTAAATATTAAAGGCATTGGTCCAAAGCTTTTAGAACGTATTAAGGATTCGATATGTGTTTAGTCTATGGATTGCTTCTTGGAACCTTGATAGACGACTTAAACTTAAAAATTATGGTGTGTTTTGCCTGGACTGGTTTTCTATTTTACCGTAAGCATTGTTTTCGATATCTGTTTCCATTCTTATTTCTCATTATGATTATGATTCATCAATGTATCATACCAATTGGTGTTGTTGTTTCGATGGGCGAGGGTGAATTGTGGCTCAATGTTTTTAACCGAAAAATACGCATTCCGGTAAGCTATGAAGGCAATATTGGTGATGTGTTGTGGTTATCTAATGACCCTATGCAGTCGGGTCATTTTAATAAACTTGGAACACTCCCATTGATGGGGACAATCTATAACGCGATGAGTGTGTATCCAAACATCCAATCCTATTTCTTTAGTCGAAAGGAATCATATTTATCTTTAATTTCATTTCAGATTCGATCGCTTTCTGAATTTGTCGTAATCATAAAGAAACGGTTTGGTATTCCAATGAAGATGAAGACGATACGAGTTTGTGTGGCACTTTGGTATCAATATCTGTTTGGTGTAAATGCTTCAAATCTTAGTATTTTGTTGCGGCAAGTATGTTCTCAGAGAATCACGATGATCCTTTTGATTTTATTATTTCCACAACCACTTAAGAACCCATCATTTGTCATTGTCTATGGACCTCTGTTACTGAGAAATCTGTCCCGCATATTTCAAAACATACCAGAGTGGTTTCTTCGGTCTGTTTTGGTTTTTTATTCCTGTAAACGTTTGGATGTTATGAGTATGATTTTGGCCAAAATCTTAAAACCGCTTTTAGGATTCATACTATTTACAATGTATGTACTTATTCTAATAGGTTTGCCGTTAGATTTACACGATTGTTTTTATTCATTATGGATTAATGTGAATGTTTTAATACAAGAGCGGTTTACGGTTTATGGCTTGCCACCATTGGTATGTTTATTATTTTTGTTTAGGTCAAACTCAGAATTCAAATCTGCAGTTAGATTGGTTTTGATCGCGTTTGTGACAGTCTATAATCCCAGCTATACTGTAACATTCATTGATGTTGGACAAGGGGATAGTATTTTGATACGAACTCCGTTTTCGTTTCATACAACATTGATTGATACGGGAAGACCTTCTGCGTATTCTGAGGTTCGCCGTGTCTTATCAGATTACGGAATACGAACCATTGATCAGTTTATCATTACCCATGCAGATCAAGATCATGATGGATCAAGAAATAGAATTCTAGAGGATTATAAGGTCGGTTCAGTCATTGACAAGAAGGGGTCTTCACTTAAAGTGCTTCATGAGTTTTTGGAAGACAGATGCTATGCCACAAAAAATGATAACAGTCTTATATTGGGTTTGAAGATTAAGCATTATGTTTTTTTGTTTATGGGTGATGCGTCAAAAGCCCAAGAAAGAGATTTAACGCGATTATACCAATTTGAAGAACCGATATTTCTCATTAAATTGGGTCATCATGGTTCAAGAACTTCGACAGACCCGAGGTTTATTCACGACTTAAAACCTCGGTTTGGTCTTGTAAGTTCAGACCCATCCAAATATGGTCATCCTCATAGCGAGGTAATTAATACTCTCGATACATATGGGGTTGAAATATTAGAGACTTCAAAACTTGGAACCATTGATTTTGTGTTCACACCATTCTTTGATTACTTTGTGTCAAATCGCGGTCACTTTGGTATAATAGGTTTGGTGATAAGATGATAGATGTAATCGTAGGAAAAGAACCCTCTCTTGTTAAGAGCAAGGTTCAAAGTATCATAAAGGAATATGAAAATCAGTACGGTGTTTTTGATGTGTCACATTTTGACACGCGTGATAAAGGATTTGTTTTCGATCACGTTCTTGAGAGCGCTCTGACTGTATCGCTTTTTGGTGATAAAAAGGCGGTAGTTTTAAACACACATGATGAACTCATAAAAGAAGTGGAAACAGCACTGAGTACGTTGATGTCACAATCGATGTTTGATGTAAGTCTTATTGTAATCTTTGAGAAAAAACCATTGGTAAAGTCCGTTATCGGTAAAGCGATTGCGAAGCATGCACGTGTTCATCAAATTAAAGACATGGATGTTGGTCAACTTAGTTTGCTGATGAAGCAAGAAATTGAGCGCCTTGATTTTAAAATGTCCAATGCCGCTATGGTTGAATTGTTAGATCGTGTTGGTAATGATGTAGCACGTTTATATCAAGAGTTGAATAAATTGAGCTTGGTGGGTGAACCGATCGAACAAGAACAGGTTCGTCAACTCGTAGCTAAAAACATCGATGAAGATATTTTTGCGATTTCAAATGCACTTTTAGAAAAAAAAATTGGTAAAGCTTTTTCAGTTTATCAAAATTTACTTGCGCAAAAGGTAGACCCGCTCGCGCTTTTAGGTTTGATTGGCAGCAGTATTCGTAAAATCTACCAAATTAGTGCCTTGTATGAACAAGGTGTTTCAAACAAAGGAATTGCGGATCGTTTGTCACTTTCAGAAAAGCAGGTCTATTATTTGGTTAAAAATCAGATGCGCCCTTCCTTCGGATTGTTGAGTTTATTAAATCAGCTAGCGCAGATTGATCAAGATGTTAAACAAGGAAAAATTGATCGCTTTGTTGCCTTTGAGTTATTTATGTTGGAAGCGATGATATAAAAAAATAACCTTCGTATGAAGGTTATTTTAATGTGTTAAGTTTTAATGATAAATCTGATTTTTTTCGTGCTACGTAGTTTTTGTGATGAATATTACTTGTAATCGATTTATCCAACAATGAATTGGATTGATTGAATAGGATCACTGCCTTTTCCTTGTCGCCCGATTCAATTGCGGAATTAAAACTGCGTAGAGCTGTTTTTAAACTTGAACGTTGGCTCTTGTTTGCAGCTTCCGATTTGCGATTCGTTTTAGTACGTTTTGCATTACTTGCGATAATTGCCATAAATTGCCACCTCCCAGTATAGTCTAATTGTACCACGTTTAAAGTTTCCACTATGTGTAAGTTCAGTGATATAAATTTCACATTGGAACGAATAATGTTTTTTCTAAATTTAGAATGAACGATGCACTTGTTTCAAGCACGTGTTATAATATGTGCTAGGATGTGATAATATGCGTGTTATGTTTATGGGAACAACACATTTTTCATGTGTTGTGTTACAACAATTATTAGATGATGGTTATGATGTCGTTGCGGTGGTAACGCAACCGGATCGACCTTTTGGTCGCAAGAAGGTACTAAAAGCGCCACCAGTTAAAGAATTAGCAATCGAGCATCAAATTCCAGTAATTCAACCAGTAAAAATTAAAGAATCAATTGATGATGTTCTAGCGTTTAAACCTGATTTAGTGGTTACTTGTGCCTATGGTCAAATTGTACCGAAAGCAATACTCGACTATCCAAAATTTCTTTGCTTGAATGTTCATGCTTCATTGCTTCCAAAATTTAGAGGCGGAGCACCGATACATTGGTCAATTATTCGTGGTGAAAAAGAGACGGGTGTAACGTTGATGCGAATGGATGTGGGTATGGACAGCGGTGATATGCTTTCATCTCGCAGTGTATCAATTGAAGATCAAGATATGATGGGTGATGTAGAGGCTAAATTAATGGAAGCTTCTAAAGTGCTTATTCGTGAGGATTTAAAATCTTATTTAGAAGGTAAGTTATCGTTTGTACCTCAAGATAAAGATCTTGTGACACTTGCTTATACGATTCAACGTGATGATGAGTTCGTTTCATTTATGAGACCTGTTACAGATGTCTACAATCATATTCGTGGTCTTATTCCATGGCCTGTTGGATATGGTGTCGTGGAAGGAATGAATGTTAAGTTTCATGGTGTGACCATGTGTAGTTCAACGCATGCTTATGAACCAGGGGAAGTTGTATCAGTCGATGAAGATGGACTTACAATTGCTTGTATCGGAGGTACCGTTACTATTTCTCTGATACAACCAGCAGGAAAACCGGTAACGTCTGCACATGATTTCGCAAACGGACTTGGTCGAAATTGGAAGGGGAAACGATTTGAATGAGAGAAAACTATGAAATAAAACGTACCCAAACTTTAGTCATGATCGGAATTGTTACAGGGCTTATTGCGACCGTAACATTAATCATTAAGATTCCTTCCGCAACTGGAGGGTATCTCAACTTGAGTGATTTTGTTATCATGGTCTCTCCAATAATGCTTCCACTTGGTGGTGCGATTTTCGCGGCAGGGGTGGGTTGTGCGCTTGCTGATATTGCAGGAGGCTATGCAGTCTACGCGATTTTCTCGCTTTTTATTAAAGCTGGAGAAGTTATAATTATTAAGCTTTTAGAACGCTATCTAGACACACGTCAACGATGGATTCCATTTTCACTTGCTGCACTGTGGATGATGACGATGTATGGGTTTGTTGCGGTTTTCTTAACAAAGAGCTGGCCATCATTTTTTGTGGCATTAAAAGGCGATTTGTTCCAAGGTGTTTTCGCAGTCATATTGGCGACAATTTTTTATCCAAGATTACAAAAACTAATGAAATATTTAAGAGGTAACTAAATGAATCAAAAAAATATTCGAAATTTTTCAATTATCGCTCATATTGACCATGGAAAATCAACATTAGCGGATCGTATTTTAGAACAAACGCATACTGTTGCTCATCGAGACATGCAAGCACAACTTCTGGATCAATTAGATCTTGAACGTGAGCGCGGCATTACAATTAAGTTAAATGCGGTACAACTTGCTTATCAGGCAAATGATGGCCAAGAGTATATTTTCCATTTAATTGATACTCCAGGTCACGTTGACTTTACCTACGAAGTGTCTCGATCACTTGCAGCGTGTGAAGGTGCCATTTTGATTGTGGATGCAACACAAGGTATTCAAGCACAGACGCTTGCGAATGCATATCTTGCAATTGAGAATGATCTTGAAATTATGGTTGTTATCAATAAAGTTGATTTGCCATCAGCAGATCCAGAACGTGTGAAGCGTGAAATTGAAGATGTTCTCGGAATTGATGCAAGCAACGCACCATTAATCAGTGCGAAAACAGGTCTAAATATTGACCAAGTGCTTGAAGGTATTGTTGCGCAAATTCCTGCACCGCAAGGTGATGTTGAAGCGCCACTTCAAGCTCTAGTCTTTGACTCAATTTACGATTCTTATCGTGGTGTAATTGCATTTGTAAACATTAAACAAGGTCAAGTTAAAGTTGGCGATGAGATTAAGTTTATGGCTTCAGGCGCAGTGTTTGAGGTTACTGAGTTAGGTGTACGTACACCTACTGAAATTAAAAAAGATAAACTTGTAACAGGTGAAGTTGGTTGGATTAGCGCAAGCATCAAATCAATTAAAGAAATTGGTGTAGGGGATACAATTACCTTGGCTGATAATCCAGCAGCCGAAGCGTTACCGGGTTATCGTAAATTAAACCCGATGGTTTATTGTGGACTTTATCCAATTGATAGTAAACGTTATACGGATTTGAGAGAAGCTTTGGAAAAAATGCAACTCAATGATTCTTCTCTTGTTTTTGAACCTGAAACATCACAAGCACTTGGCTTCGGATTCCGTTGTGGATTCCTTGGGTTGCTTCATATGGATGTTATCCAAGAACGATTGGAACGTGAATATCAATTTGATTTAATCGCAACAGCACCTTCGGTTGAATTCCATGTTTTCCTTACAAATGGGGAAATGTTAAAGCTGGATAATCCATCAAAAATGCCGATTTCAAATGTTATTGATCATGTTGAAGAGCCATTTGTAGAAGCGCAAATTATGGTGCCATCCGAGTATGTGGGTGCTGTTATGGAACTTTGTCAAAATAAACGTGGTATTTATGTTGATATGCAAACGATTGATGGTACACGCATGAACATTGTTTACCATCTACCACTTGTGGAAATTGTGTTCGATTTCTTTGATCGACTCAAATCAACAACACGTGGCTATGCATCGTTTGATTACGATTTTATCGGCTACCAACAATCTAATCTTGTGAAAATGGACATTCTTCTTAATGGAGAAATTGTCGATGCTCTTTCCACAATCGTGCATCGTGACTTCGCATTTAATCGCGGAAAAGCGATTACTGAAAAGCTTAGAACATTGATACCAAGACAACAATTTGAAGTTCCGATTCAAGCTGCGATTAACCAAAAGGTTATTGCTCGTTCTACCATTAAAGCACTTCGTAAAAACGTTATTGCGAAATGTTATGGTGGTGATATTTCTCGTAAGAAAAAACTTTTAGAGAAACAAAAAGAAGGTAAGAAACGCATGAAACAAGTAGGTTCTGTGGAAATACCTCAAGAGGCATTCATGTCTGTTCTATCAATGGATGATGAATAGTCACGTTTATAATCGCATCCAAGCGATGCGTAAACATTTTGGATGGGATAAAACAGACACCATCGAATTTATGACTGCGTGTGTCGTTGAAGAAGCACTCGAACTCAAAGAGAGTTTGGATGATGAAGAGAATTTCAAGAAAGAAATTGCGGATGTTTTAATGTATACGATTTCGATTTGCTTGGATCGAGACTATGATATTGAAGCGTTAATCAACGATAAAATTGATGAGGTGATGAAACGTGAGTACTAAAGCACTTTATGTCCATATCCCATTTTGTGATCATATTTGTGGGTATTGTGATTTTACGCGGTTTCACTACGCGCGACAAATTTCTGATCAATTTATGATTCGCTTGATCCAACAAATTAATACTTTACCAGGAGATTTGAAGACAATCTATGTTGGTGGCGGTACACCAACTTCTCTTGAAAATGATCAGTTAGAGGCATTACTTAAGGCCTTGAAACCGAAATTAGCGGATGAATACGAATGGACCTTTGAAGGTAACCCAGAAAATCTTACTGAGGAAAACGTACAGATGCTTCATGACTACGGTGTAAACAGAATGAGTTTGGGTGTTCAAACAACTCATGATGACTTACTTGAGAAAATTGGGAGACATCATAAATTCTATGATGTTGAAGTGGGTGTTAAGCTTTTACGAAAGATTGGTATTGAAAACATATCTTTAGACTTAATGTATGGACTGCCAGGACAATCCTTGGAAAGTTTTGAATCATCCATGCGTGATGTTATCGCCCTAAAACCTGATCATGTATCCATCTATGCTTTAACCGTTGAACCCAATTCGTTATTTGGAAGACGTGGTATTCAACCGGTACCGATTGAACTTGAAACAGAAATGTTTCTTTCTTGCATTCAATTAATGGAAAGTGCGGGCTATGAACAGTACGAAATTTCAAACTTCGCTCTACCCGGATCAAGAAGTCAACATAACCAAGTCTATTGGCGCTATGAAGATTTTTATGCGCTTGGGCCTGGATCAAGTTTAAAACATAATCATCAACGTAAAACATGGACGACAAAGCTTGGAATGTACCTCAAAGAGGATGCCTACCATGAAGTCATCGACTTAACGCTTGAAGATGAAATGTTTGAGTTTATGATGATGGGACTTCGTCTTAAAGATGGCGTAGCCTATTCAAGATTTCAAGAACGTTTCGGAGTGGCATTGGAGGATGTCTTCGCAGATGCCATTTCAGAAGGTGTTTCGCGAAAACTTCTCTACAAATCAGATGATGTTTTAAAAACTACTTTTGAAGGGTTTGTAATGTTAGATGATACATTACTGCCTTTTATGTCAATTTTAAATGATTAAAAAAACCTGTATGATTCCACCAATTTGGAATTTATACAGGTTTTTTATAAAGATACTAACACCAATACAATCGCAACAGCGATTAGCATAAGACACATACTGAGTCCAATCCATATAAGTTTCAAAAATTTTAATTCAAGTGCGTTTACACGCTTTGAAAGATGTTTATAAAGTCCAAACAGTAATGCATTTAGGCTACAAACCAATAGAATAACAAGTAAACTTATATTCATTGGAGTGAACTGTTCTTGTTTTAGATAAATATACACAAAGGCAATGAATGATAAAATTGCGGCTGTGATCAATACTAGAGTATTTCGATTACCTTTAAGCTTCATTATAATTGTTTAATATAATAATCGATAATGGCTTGTGTACCCATCTCGTCATACCCATTCTTACTTAGGGTTTCGTATATTTTACATACACTTTCCACAACTGGAAGGTATAAATTCTCTTTTTCATCCATCACAAGTTTTAAATCTTTGAGGAAATGTTTTAGATAAAATCCAGGTTCAAAGTCTTTTGAAATCATTTTAGGACCATTATTTGCAGCTTGCCATGAGGAAGCAGATCCACCGGTAATAACATTAAGCATGGTAGTCATATCGATCTGATGATGGTGTGCATAGTGTAATGCTTCTGCAGTACCCGCTAGAGCTCCTGCAATCGCTGTTTGATTTGCAAGTTTCGCATGTTGTCCATTACCATGTTTACCCATATAATTAATTGTTTTACCCATTACATTTAGAAGGGGTAAAACGTCATCAAAATCCGACTGTTCTCCACCCACCATGATTGAGAGTGTTGCATTTATTGCGCCTAAGTCTCCACCGGTGACGGGTGCATCAAGCATTCTGAATCCGTGTTCTTTTGCATCTCTTGCCAATGATTTCGCAAGTGAAGGTGATGATGTTGTCATATCCACCAAGAGACAACCTGGTTTCGCATGGTTCATGACTTCTTCAAAAACATCCTTTACATCACTTGGATACCCAACAATCGCAAAAACAACATCTGCATCATGCACTACTTCTTCAATCGTTTTACAGGCAGTTACCATGGGTTCCATTAGTTTAGCTTTTGAGAATGTTCGATTGTAAACTGAAACTGAATAACCCGCTTTAGCCAAATGCTCCGCCATGGGTTTTCCCATGACTCCTGTACCAATCCACGCTATTTTTTTCATATATATACCCTCCTTAAGTACCCTTAATTATACCATGCTTGTGCTATAATAATAAAAAAAGGGGGAACTATGAAATATAAAACGATGTTTTTGGGGCTTGTTGTGGTGGTTGCATTCGGAATCATGATTCAAGTGATGAATCCAAGCGCTGATCTTGTGCTTACCAAATACAATACCCTCGTTCTTTCAAAACGCCTTCAGACTCAAGATTTTCAATTAAATCGTGTTTTGATTCGTGATGGTACGATTGTTGAGAATAAAGTATTATTAAATCAAAATCGTCTTCAAGAAGAAAATGGTGGCGAAATACGACTCAATACGATTCAGTTTGAGTTATTGCCTGATAAGGTTGTTTTGGCGCTTGAGATGGCAAATAAGCGGGTTGTAACCGTCGAAGAACGAATTGATATCTCATTGGGTCCCAATTTATTTCTATTGAATGACAGCCTTGAAAGACTTGAATTTGGAGAGACGTATCTTCTTGCGTACGCTTCACAATCCATCTATCCTGATAGTATGACCCTAAGTGATCTATATACGCAGATCACAAATAATTCAAACATGGATGAATTTCTTGTTCTAACACTTCAATTTATTTAGAAGTAAGCTGTATGATATATAAACGAGTGGATAAAGACGTCGTTATATAATCTTGGACAAGGCGGTAAGGAATTTAACTTGCCTAACAGACATCAGTATGTTATTATTTATAGGCTTTATGACTGGGATATCCGTTTCCTCGACGATACTCTCGGTGATGAAGGTCTGAAAACAGGAGGATACATACATGTTATCAAAATCAGAAAAACAAGCAATCATGACTCAATATGCACGTCATGAAGGCGATACAGGTTCAGCAGAAGTTCAAGTAGCTGTTCTTACAGCAGAAATCAACTTGCTTACAGAACACATGAAAGAACACAAAAAAGATTTCCACTCAAACCGTGGTCTTCTTAAAAAAGTTGGACGTCGTCGTAATTTATTAACTTACCTACGTAACGAAGACATTAACCGTTACCGTGAATTAATCACAAGCCTAGGATTAAGAAAATAATAAAAAACATCAAAAGGAGCAGTTGCTCCTTTTTTGTTATATCAAATACGTATAGAATGTGTTAAAATTGAATAAGATATTGAGGTGAATCTATGAACAAGAGAGTATTTGAACTAGATTTTTGTGGAAAAAATCTAAAAGTTGAAACGGGAGAATTAGCGAAACAGGCTGGTGGGTCTGTTTTAGTGCGTTATGAAGATACTGTAGTATTATCAGCTGCAACTGCAAGTAAGAAAGCGAAAGATATCGATTTCTTCCCACTAACAGTTACATATGAAGAAAAATTATATTCAGTTGGTAAGATTCCAGGTGGATTTTTACGTCGTGAAGGGCGTCCAAGTGAACATGCAACATTAACATCACGTTTAATTGATCGTACAATTCGTCCATTGTTTGCGGAAGGATTCCGTAATGAAGTACAAGTTGTAAATACAGTATTATCTGTTGATCAAGACAGCGCACCCGATATGGCTGCAATGTTTGGAGCATCTTTATCTTTAATGGTATCCGATATTCCATTTGAAGGTCCTATTGCGGGAGTTACAGTAGGTTATATTGATGAAACATTTGTAATTAATCCAACCCTTGAAGAACAAGCAAAATCAAAAATGCATTTGATTGTTGCAGGTACTAAAGATGCTATTAATATGGTTGAAGCAGGTGCGGAAGAAGTTTCTGAAGAACTTATGCTTGAAGCGATGTTATTTGGTCATGAATGGATCAAACGATTGTGTGCATTCCAAATTGAAATTGCTCAAGAAGTAGCGAAAGAAAAAATGGAAGTTACGCTTTATGAAGTACCTTCTGAAATCGTTGAAGAAGTAGAAGCACTTGTAGGTAAAGACTTACGTGAAGCAGTCGCAATCCATGAAAAACTAAAACGTTATGGCATGATTGATGAACTTGAAGAAAAAGCTGTATTACATTTTGAAGCGAAATCATATGAAACAGAATCTGAAAAACATAAAACAGTGAAGTACGTAAAAGAAGTAACACACGGCATGGTTGCGGATGAAGTCCGTCGACTCATTTCGATTGAAAAAATTCGTCCAGATGGTCGTGGTGTTGATGAAGTACGTCCATTAAATGTTCAAATTGATTTATTAAGTCGTGTACACGGTAGTGGACTCTTTACACGCGGTGAAACTCAAGTACTCTCTGTTTGTACATTAGGTGCAATGGCAGATACTCAAATAATTGATGACTTATCCGATGTGGATTCAAAACGTTTCTTACATCATTATAATTTCCCACCATACAGTGTTGGTGAAACAGGCCGTATGGGTGCACCAGGACGTCGTGAAATTGGACATGGCGCTTTAGGTGAACGTGCTTTATCCTATGTAATTCCATCTGAAGAGGAATTCCCATATACAATTCGTTTAGTAGCGGAAGTTTTAGAATCAAACGGTTCTTCTTCACAAGCAAGTATTTGTGCAGGTTCATTAGCACTTATGGCAGCAGGTGTTCCAGTAAAAGCTGCAGTGAGTGGTATTGCTATGGGTCTTGTTCAATACGGAGATGATTATACAATCCTTACAGATATTCAAGGAATGGAAGATCATTTCGGTGATATGGACTTTAAAGTAGCTGGAACTAAAAAAGGGATTACAGCCCTACAAATGGATATTAAGATTAAAGGCTTATCCGAAGACATTTTACGCGAAGCATTAGCACAAGCGAAAACAGGTCGTGCGGAAATGATGGCTGCGATGGATGAAGTAATTTCAGAACCTCGTACCTTTGTTGGTGAATATGCACCTAAGATTGCGCAAATGAACATCAAACCGGACAAAATCCGTGACGTTATTGGTGCAGGTGGAAAAATCATTAACCAAATCATTGAAGAATGCAACGATGTTAAGATTGATATTGAAGATGACGGTCGTGTTGTAATTTACCATACAGATCAAGCGTCAATTGACAAAGCGAAAGCAATGATTGAAAATATCGTTCGTGTAGCTGCTGTTGGAGAAATTTACGATGCGAAAGTAGTACGTATTGAAAAATTCGGAGCATTCGTAAATCTATTCCAAGGTACTGATGCACTCTTACACGTTTCTAAGATGGATCATAACCGTGTTGAAAAACCAGAAGATGTCGTTAAATTAGGAGACATCGTTAAAGTTAAGGTTATGGAAATTGATGAAAAGGGACGCGTAAACGTATCCCGTAAAGCATTATTACCAAAACCAGAAGTTAAAAAAGAAGATGTAAAGTCTGCTGAATAATGAATTAAAGTTAAAAAAACATCAATCACAAGGATTGATGTTTTTTTTGTTATTTATCTTTAAAGTATTCACGAACCGCAGGAGCTACTTGAGTTCCAAACAATTCAATTGCGTGCATAACGTCTTCATGTTCCATGGAACCAATTGGTAAATGGAGCATGAATCGGTTAAGACCGAGATCTTCAATCATTTTGATGAGTTTGGTTGTTACTTCTTCAGGACTACCTACAAACATCGCGCCACCGGGTCCAGTTGCGATATCAAAATCTTGACGTCGATAATTTTGAACCCAATTTGAGCGGTCTTTCGCAATCTGTTCGATCAGCAATTTAGTTGGATAGAAGTATTTATCTTTTGCTTCTTGTGACGTATCTGCAATAAATCCCCACGAATGTGCGGCAACTTGCATTTGGTCTTTAGGGTATCCCATTTGTTTTCCAATTGCGTGATAGGCTTCGATGAGTGATTTAAAACGCAAGGGATTTCCACCTATGATTGCATAGGTAATCGGCAATCCTTGGCGGGCAATGTTAACGGTTGATTCCACATTTCCCCCTGTTGCGACCCAGATTGGGAGCTTTTCTTGTACAGAACGGGGGTAGATACCTGTATTATCAAGAGATTGGGTATGATTACCTTCCCAAGTAACTGTTTCATTTTCAACGATAGTACGAAGCATCTGTAGTTTTTCCGTAAATAAAGCTTCATAGTTCTTTAAATCGTAGCCAAACAGTGGAAAGGACTCTGTAAAGGAACCACGTCCTACCATCATCTCCGCACGACCGTTTGATAAAGCGTCGATCGTTGCGTATTGTTGGTACGCGCGTACTGGGTCAATGGATGAAAGAACAGTAACTGCAGAGCTCAAACGAATGTGTTTCGTATTTACGGCACCCGCAGCAAGAATAATTTCAGGTGCAGAAACTGCAAAATCAGCTCGATGGTGTTCCCCAATTCCATAAATATCAAGCCCTACGCGATCCGCAAGTTCAATTTCTTTTACGAGTTGACGAATACGTTCAGCATGAGAAGGGGCTATGCCTGTATTTTCAAGTGGTGTTGTTTCACCAAAGGTACTGATACCTAATTCAATTTTCATGGTAATTACTCCTTTTCTAAATATTGAAATACTTTTGAAGTCATAGAAAGCATTTTTTGAAATACGAATTTAAAATTACCTTATATGATCTAATTTGATTATATACTATGTAAATTATTCTTTTCAATGAGGATGACTTAGCGGTGCCTCATTAAAATAAAAAGTATTGATGTGTTGTGCATCAATACTTTGTTTATTTTTAAAGTGTAAGATTTTTTTCTTGAAAGATTTTAAAGACCTCATCAAGATCATGATTTTTTTGAAGGGGTACAAATTTTAATTCATCGGCATCGTATCGCGGAATTACATGCACATGATAATGCGGGACGGTTTGTCCACTTACTTCATTAGCGTTGGTTAAGATATTGACGCCGGTAGCACCAAAAGTTTCCATAAGTTTAAGTGAAAGCATCTGTGCGGTGCAGTTTACTTTGGAGACGACCTCAGGTGTCGCTGTCAGGACGGATTCTGTTGCTTGCTTTGGTACAACTAAGGTGTGTCCTTGAGTGGCTTGTGATATGTCTAAGAATGCGATGACATCCTCATCTTCCCATATTATTTTCGCGGGAATTTCTCGGTTGATAATTTTTTCAAACAGTGTCATAATAGACCTCCTTTACGATATTATAGCATAAAGAAAAGACGCTTATTTAGCGTCTTTTTCCTTTTGAATATTTAAGTATTGTGGGAATTTTTCGGCAACGGCGTCATAAACGTCTTTGTCGTAAATTTTAAATCCATTGTCAACAAAAAGTTGTGCAAGGTATTTATTTACGATGTCCTTTGATCCTACAAATGCTTCAATGGTTTCATCTTGATATCGACTTGCATCGATTTCAATAATTTGAACAATATATTTACTCTCATCACTTGCGTCACTAAGGACACCCGATAATGTTGGTTCCGTTGCATTTTTGAGTGCATCCGCAACTTCTTGAGGATATTGAACCGATTTCAATAAGTGTACTTTAGCACTTCCATCATAAGGAGAGCCTGTAACTTTGTAATCTTTTGCGACATCATCGAAGTTTTCACCTGCTTTAATTTTTTCAAGTGCTTCGTCTGCTTTTTCTTGATTTTCTAATTGCAGAATGCGTGCTTTACGCGGTGCATTTTCTGTAGTTAGTGCTTCAAAGTCTGTAATCATTTTTTCTTTAAGAAGATGTGTCATTTTGAGTTCTGGATAAACAGTTTGTGACATGAATGCATCAACACTCTCATAGCCACTTTGTTTTAAACGTTCCTCAAGTTGATCACCAAAGACTTCTTTAATTTCTTCAAGACGTTTGTCAGCTTCCGCTTTAACATCTTCATCCGCAACATTTTCAGTGATTTTGTTTTGTGCTGACTTAACAACAGTCATTCCGCCATCACTTTGCTTCATAACATCAAAGAGACGTTTAGAAGTAACTTTCTCATTACCAACAGAGAATATTTCTTCATCTGTGGAAATCATTGCACGTGCATCACTACATCCCGCAAGCATAAGCAATGCGAGGAGTGAAACTAGAAGTTTTTTCATTATTGATTACCTCCTAGACCCATAAATGCCATTAAATCTGCTTTAACGGATTCGTCTGCAAATTTAATATCTAAGCCTTCTGCTTTTTCCCAGATTGCTTGATATTGGATTTTAGGATTATTTGTTGATATTGCTTTTAAGAAATCTTTATCATATTTGATTTCTTCGAAAGAGTCTTGTTGAACTGTAATGCGATGACGACCGTATTGTGAAGTAACCCACCCAGTTGTTTCACCCTTCTTGATACTTGTAGCTCCCTCAATAAATTCAGGAACTAAACTTGATGTTTTATCCATATATCCGAGTAAACCGCCATTTTGGGCAGTTCCATCATCGGAAAATTCCATAGCAACATCACTAAAAGCTTTACCCTCTTTTAAAGCTGCATCAATTTTCTCCATCTTAGCTGTTTCTTCAGCTGTAGGATTTTTTGAATCGTCCATCTTGACAAGGATGTGACTTACAACACGAGGTTGTTTTTCTTCGACAAATGCTTTCGCATATTGATCGTAATTTGCTTCAAGGTAATCACCTAAAATGACATCAAGTTTATTTGAATTTTCGTAAAACTTGTTCATTTCATCAACACCTTTATAACCCAATGAAACAAGTGCCTTATTCAATTGTTCTAACCCAGCTGCACCATTTTGTGCAGAAACATTAGTTTTAACTGTCTCAGCTTCTTCTTTAGATTTCTTAACGATATCCTCAGTTGTTTCCATTGAATCAAGAACAGCACGTTCGAATAACTTGTAAATCTCGGCAGTTCCTTTTGATTCTAAGAGTTCATCATAGTATGCATCTGCAGTATAATCACTCCCAGCAACCTCATATATTACATCTTTACCGTCTACTTTTTTACCGCTCAAAACAGCGTTCATCTGTTCTTTAGTAAAATACCCGATACCGACAATCAGTACCAAACCTATAACGACGACAAACCAATATTTTTTTAAATTGTCAATCATTACAATCCTCCTTTTGTCTCATTAATTATAGGTTATTTAAGGGGTCAATGCAACACGTTACGAATACGTTTCGTGAGCGATGGTCGCCTTATTCGGATTAATCTTGTGCTATAATATATTAATTAAGATATAAGTAGAGGAAAGTGATAATATGGCACAATTAAGAATTGAAAATTTACATGTAGCAATTGAAGGAAAAGAAATACTCAAGGGTGTCAATCTTGTTGTTAATGAGAATGAAATCCATGCAATCATGGGACCCAATGGGAATGGGAAATCAACACTTCTTTCTGCTATCATGGGTCATCCCCGATATGAAATTACAGAGGGAACTGTTTTTGTAGATGATATCAATGTACTTGAACTCGAAGTTGATGAACGCAGTAAGCTTGGATTATTTCTAGGGATGCAATATCCACAAGAAGTCTCTGGAGTAACAAACTCTGATTTTTTAAAGTCCGCATTGAATGCACGTCGTGATACACCAATTGGTTTATTTGAGTTTGTAAAATCAATGGAAGGTAGTATTGACCGTCTTAAAATGAAAGAGGATCTTGCGCACCGTTTCCTCAATGAAGGATTTAGTGGTGGTGAAAAGAAACGTAATGAAATCTTACAAATGATTATGTTAGAACCGCGATTCGCAATGTTGGATGAAATTGATTCTGGACTTGATATTGATGCGCTTGCATTGGTCGCAAAAGTATTAAAAGAAGAACAAGATAAACAAAAAATGGGTCTGATTATTGTAAGTCACTATGAACGTTTCTTTGAATTGATTCAACCAACTCATACTCATATTATGATTGATGGACGAATTGTTTTAAGTTCTGATGAGACATTAGTACGTAAAATTGATCGTGAAGGATATGATTGGATCGAAGCAGACATTCAAAAAGAGAAAGATCCCAAGCGCCCAACTGTTCTTGGAACGTGTGCGGTGCGTGAAGCAATAGGTGATAAATAATGACAGCATTTACCTTGATGGAACCGATGAATTCAATCGTACTTGATATTAAAGGTGAAGAAAACGTGTCAATTACCATTCCGAAACAATCAAAGGGAACGCTCTATATTATTGCGAAAGGTAAGGGAACGCTACATCTGACAATCGATGTTTTAGACTATGCAAACTTTAAATATTTATGGATTAATCAAAGTGATGAAGCATTGGTTGTGAATGAGCATATTAAGTTGCATGAACACGCACAATTTGTTGCGAATTATGGTGAAATGAGTAAAGGAAACCATCAAAAACACACACATATTGAGTACCTCGGCATTGGAAGTCATTGCGAATTTAAAGGTGCAGTGATTGCTTTTAATAAGCTAAAATGGACGGTAAAAGCAGATCATCAAGCTCGGAAAAGTTATGCAATGGTTGAATGTAATGCCATTGTTCTAAACAAAGGAAGTTTAAATCTAGAAGTGATTGGTAGTATTTCAGAAGGCAATTCTGGTTCAGAGACCCATCAAATGAGTCGTATTATGAACCTTGGTGAAGAAGTACATGGTGTCGTGTATCCAATGCTGCTTATCGATGAAAATGATGTTGCTGCATCCCATGCTGCATCCGTTGGTCAACCCAATGAAGAACACATCTATTACCTGCAATCACGAGGATTGACACGTGAAGATGCACTACGTCTCATTATAATGGGATATCTCATGCCAATTGTTGATGCAATTGATGATGAAACAATTAAAACACAATTAAAAGAAGAAATTACGGAGAAGGTGAATACACAATGGATTCAATAAAAAAAGATTTTCCTTTTTTTAAACATCATCCAGATGTAAGTTATCTTGATAATGCTGCAACTGCATTAAAACCGCAGACGGTGATCGATGCCGTCGTTGATTATTATGAACGTCTTAGTTCCAACATTCATCGCGGAGATTATGACACCTCACTTGAAACCAGTAACCTCTATGAAGCTGTTCGAAAGAAAACGGCTCAGTTTATTAAAACAACGCCAGAGTCTATTATCTTCACATCGGGTGCGAGTGAATCCCTAAACCTCGTGGCAAGTGGTTACGCAAAGTATTACCTAAAAAAGGGGGATGTGGTCCTCTTAAATCAAGCAGAACATGCTTCAAACATTTTACCTTGGTATGCATTGGCTGATGAGGTCGGTTTTAGTGTTGAATTTATACCTTTAGATGATGCGGGACATATTACACTTGATATGCTTGAAAGTGCATTCCATGAGAACGTTAAAATTGTGTCAATGGCTCACGTTTCAAATGTCTTGGGATATGTTAATGATATTAAATCATTCGCAAAGTATACACATGATCATGGCGCGTTATTTTGTCTTGATGCCGCCCAATCAATTGGACATATGTCCATTGATGTTGTGGATTTAGATATAGACTTTATGGCTTTTTCAGCACATAAAATGCTTGGACCTACCGGTGTAGGGGTTCTTTATGCAAAACCTGAAATTCAAAATAAAATGTATCCCATTTCGCATGGTGGTGGCAGTAATGTTCGCTTTGATGCATGTGGTATGGTTGAACTTAAATCAGGTCCAGCGAAGTTTGAGGCAGGAACCCCAAATATCGAAGGGGTATTAGGATTTGGTGCAGCAATCGATTATTTAAATCGAATGGGTATGGAACGGATTCATGAGATAATCTTACCGCTTCATAAGCGTGCTTTGGATGCTTTAAATGCGATGGATCACATTACGGTTTACAATCAACATGCTGATATGGGGCTAATTACTTTTAGTGTTAAGGGTATTTTTGCTCAAGATGTTGCAGCTTATCTCAATCGAGAGGGTGTAAGCGTTCGTTCGGGTGAACATTGCGCTAAACTGATTAATGGTGCATTGAATATGGAAAAAAGTGTTCGTATTTCATTTTATTTTTATAATAATGATGCGGATGTTACAAAATTGATTAAAGCTTTAGAAACGATAACTTTAGAAAAGTGTATCGACCTTTATTTATAGATTTGGAGTGATAAAATGAATTATTTTGAAGATCCTCGTTTTCTTCGTCAATTAATTATGGACCATTATGAAAACCCACGGAATAAACGTACAGAAGAAGCATATCCAAAAAAACGTGTGAGTACGGATTCATGCATTGATGACTTAACCATTCAAGCGTCTATTAAAAATGGTGTTATTGAAGATGTTTGTTTTGATGGTCAAGCTTGTACGATTGCAACTTCCGCAGCTTCTATTATGACGGAACTTGTGAAAGGGAAGACTGTAGCAGAGGCTGATAAGATTATTGCAGAATACAATCGCATGATTCATTTGGAATCGTTTGATGAACAATTGCTTCAAGAAGCTGTTGCTTTTAAAAATGTTGGACGCCAAGCGAATCGGATTACCTGTGCAACCTTAGGATGGCGTGGTTTGACGGATATTATTGAAGAAAGTAGGGAGAACGATGAGTGAAGAAAAAATGGATGATCGCGATCGATTACCAAACGAAGAGTATCAATATGGATTTCATGATGATGTTGAAGGGATTGTAGCGTTTGATAAGGGTTTGAATGAATCGGTTGTACGTGAAATTTCACGACTTAAAAATGAACCGGAGTGGATGCTTGAAATCCGTTTAAAGGCATATCAATCGTTTATGGAGCAAAAGATGCCTTCATGGGGAGCGGATCTTTCCAAAGTGAATTTTGATGAATATATCTATTTCTTAAGAGCCAGTGACCAAGTTGAACGCAGTTGGGATGATGTGCCTCAAGAAATTCGTAATACTTTTGATCGATTGGGCATTCCTGAAGCGGAAGCAAAGTATTTATCAGGTGTCGCGACTCAGTATGATTCGGAAGTTGTTTACGCAAGTATGCTTCAAGAAGTTGAGTCCAAAGGGGTATTGTTTTTTGATATGGATACAGGATTACGAGACTATCCAGAAATTGTAAAGCAGTATTTTGGAAAACTTGTACCTTATAATGATAATAAGTTTGCGGCACTCAATACGGCCGTATGGTCAGGTGGTTCGTTCATATACATCCCTAAAGGTGTGACACTTGATAAACCGCTTCAATCCTATTTTAGAATTAATGCCGAGCAAATGGGACAGTTTGAACGTACAATGATTATTGTAGATGAAGGCGCAGATGTTCATTATGTTGAAGGATGTACGGCCCCAATCTATAAAAAAGATGCGATGCATGCTGCGGTGGTTGAGATCTTTGTTCATAAAAATGCGAAGTGTCGTTATACCACCATTCAAAACTGGTCATCGAACGTTTATAATTTAGTTACAAAACGTGCTCAGGTGGAGGCACATGGAATGATGGAATGGATTGATGGTAATATCGGAGCCTATATTACTATGAAATATCCTTCTTGTGTTTTAGTTGGGGAATATGCGAAGGGTATGACCATTTCAATCGCAGTGGCGGGCGCTAACCAGTGGCAAGATGCCGGCGCTAAAATGATTCATAAAGCCCCGAATACTCAAAGTACAATTATCTCAAAATCTGTATCACGAAATGGGGGTACAGTGAATTATCGAGGTATCGTACATCATGATAAAAACGCTCTAAATGCGAAAACAAAAATAGAATGTGATACCTTAATTCTGGATCAACTTTCTATGAGTGACACAATGCCTGTAAATGTTGTGGACACGAATGCATCGATTATTGAACACGAAGCGCGTGTCTCGAAAATTTCAGAAGAGGAACTTTTCTACCTTATGAGTCGTGGTTTAAGTGAAGAGCAAGCATCTGAAACCATTATTATGGGATTTCTAGAACCTTTTACCCGAGAACTTCCTATGGAATATGCGGTAGAATTAAATCAACTGATGAAAATGGAGATGGAAGGTTCTGTTGGATAAAAAAAAGATTGCTCAAGGTGTCTTAGAAAAGCGCAAGCAATACGATGTGCTCATGCGTGCTCCTTGGGATAAGGCAATTCATAATGCTGTTATTGATCGTTTAGAAGGCCATCAAACAATAGCTCTTTATGCCGCATTTAATCATGAAGTCGATACTTACGGTATTATGGAAACGTTATTTTGGGATGATCAGTATACGATTTGCTTACCTAAAATTAAGGGTGATACTATGGATTTTTATGTCATAACAGGGTTTGATCAACTACAACCTGGAGTGATGGGAATTTTAGAACCTACAAGTAATCAAAGTGTTTCAGCTGATGAAATCGATGTGGTTGTCCTACCAATGCTTGCTTTTAATAAAAACGGCTATCGAATCGGTTATGGTGGTGGTTATTACGATCGCTTTTTAGCGGAAGTGAGTCCAGTAAAAATAGGAATCGCTTACTCATTTCAGGAAACTGAAGTTCTTTTTCAAGAAGACCATGATATCCGATGTGATGTTATTATTACCGAAAACAACATTTTCAACCCTAATCTCGATTAGGCTTTTTTATAACTTAATTGGTATAAACTTTAGAGAATAAAATGCTATAATAAAGTTTAGAGTATATGAGGTATAAAAATGTCTAATAAAACAAAAGTTTTTAATTTTAGTGCTGTTATGTTTTTGATGTATGCTTCACATGGATTGTTGTTTCCGCAAGTGGTACCCTTTCTCACTGATTTGGGTTATTCAGCATCACAACGGGGACTCATTCTTTCTTTTCTTGCTATTATTGCCATGGTCGGGCAAATTTTATCAGGGTATTTATGTGACCGATATGGGACGATTAAGCGCTTCTTTATCTATGGAACGTTTATTCTTGCGGCTACAGGAATGCTCTCCTATTGTGTTAATATTCATAATTTCTATTATCACTTTTTTTTAGTAGGGACGATGGCTGGTGTTGTTCGAATACTCTCGAATTTATTTGAAACATGGGTTCTTGAGGTGGATGGGATCTATCATCAGTTCAGTTTTATACGTAGTTTTGGTTCACTCGGATGGGCCTTAGCATCGCTGGTCTCAGGTTTTTTTATTCATCGTTATGGTTATCCATCACTGGGCTATCTTTCAGGAATTCTAAGCTTTGTTGTCATCTTTTATTCCTTCAAACTTGAGGATGCTACAAAGCAAAAAAATGAGAGCGTGGCGACAGCTTTAAGTTTGAAAGATTTAAAAGTGCTCTTTACCAATAAACGTTATATGTATTTGGTTGTTGTGTTTACCTTGACTTATTTTGTTATGAATGTAGACTCGATTACGATTACAGACTATATCTTTCATCTCGGTGGGAATGCCCAAGATGTGGGTGTTAAATGGTTTGTGGAAGCGTTGAGTGAGATTCCACTGATGTTAGTGGGGGGCGCTCTACTGAAAAAATATGGTGGTAAAAACTTAATGGTTTTTTCCAGTATAATCATGATTATTCGAATGGTAACTTATGGTATGGCAACATCGGTATTTCAAATTATTGTACTTTCAACACTTCAAGCGATCACATTCCCATTAATTCTTGTTGCGCAAAAGGATTTAATTTTTAGAGAATCACCAAGTCACTTACGATCAACTACGCAGATGTTTTCAATCTCAATGAGTATTGGTTTCTCTGCGATTATTACACCGCTTGTATCTGGAATCCTTGTCGAACGCATGCCCATCCAAATCGTTATTTTTATTTTCGGGGTGATCATGATTGTTCCAACTATCATGATTTCAATCTTTAAACCAGCTCACACAAATTAACACAGTTTCTGCGAATTCTAACCACAATGTTTTTGTATTCTATATACGTAAACAAATTGTTTACAATGACTATATTTTCTTCTCCTTAAAAATAAATATGGTTACAGATTTCCCTTGTTAAATAATATTTTTCCGAAAAAAAGGCGTATTGCCTTTTTTTTATGGCTCTTTGAGTTTTACATTACCTTAAACGATGATTTCATGGTAGAATATTATATGTTGAAAGAGGTATTATTATGAATATTGTTCAATTAACATCTGAATCAATTCGTGAGTTACGTGAGAAGCGTAATGGTATCATGAAAAGTATGATTGAAGGGCAGGATGGTTCCCTCCTTGTTTTAGGTGGGTCTTTTGCGGGGGAAGAACGCCAACGTAACATTGTGTCTTATGCAGTATTCACCATCTTTTTTGAGCTTTGGGAACGATTTAATATGGAGTCTTGGTCGTATACGTTTGATGAAGAAGGTCTTATGTTCTACATCAAGCTTGATGAAAGCGCAAAAACGGTCAAAGATATTTTGGTTCACTACGAAGATCACCATCCATTAGGTTTTGCAATTGATAGTGATGTATTCGATTGTGATCAAAAGTGGACCCGTGAGGCGCTGGGTTATAAAAATAGACTTGATGATTATTATAAGTCCTCGCTTGAAGAATTGATGAATGATATTGTAGAAGATCCAAAATACATTGATAATTATACAAAACGTGTTGAAGGTTATATTGTAAAAGGTGATAAACAGACAATTCTGTCAAACATCTTAGTTTATGGTTATGTGAGTTCATTTACAAAAACAATGGGATTTGGTATGTATGGCCCGAATTATCGTGGCAGTAATGAACAAATGAATTTTGAGAAATTTATTCATCTTGTTCGTACTTATAAAGATGAAATGCAACGAATCTTTTCTGTTAATAGCACAAGTACGGTTGATATTGCCCGATTCCAAAACGAGGTTGAAACAAAAATTCAACGTGCCGTTTTAAATCAGCAATCCTACCACTATACCGTATTCATTACCAGCACAGTAATGTTTGCTTTTATAAATTCACGTGGCTATGCGGATATAACGAAACAAATTAAAAAAATTAGTGAAGGGTTCACTCAAAATAATATGTTTACTGAGGAACCAAAACGATATGAGATTTTAAACAATGGTATGCGTGAAGTGTTTAACCAATACGTACCATTTTTACAAAAAAACAAATCGATTACATCAACGTTACTCTATATTATGAGTCGTCATGATGATCAAGCGGTTTTAATGCATAATGGTGAGCAAGCATTATTAAAAACACAGTTTTTAGCTAAGAACTTGATTTTTAAAGAAGATAAGTGGGCTGAACTTGATAAGTTTTGTGCTTCAGGATATATCTATCCCCATGATGCAACAACACTTCTAGCAGTCACATGCATGCTGGATATTATGCAACGTTATTATTTAAAAATTAAAATGTTATTTGATACACAAGAAAAATAAAGGTGGAAAAGAAAATGAATTTTTTAGAAGAATTAAACTGGCGTGGTCTTGTTAAGGATGTTACCAATTATGAAGCGTTGGAAAAACGATTAGAACAACCGATTACGCTTTATTGTGGGTTTGATCCAACTGCGGATTCACTCCATGTCGGTCATCTTCAACAATTAATTTTATTAAAACGTTATCAAATGCAAGGTCATAAGCCTATTGCATTAGTTGGTGGCGCTACAGGTATGATTGGTGATCCACGTCCTACTACAGAACGTTCAATGCTTAATGATGCGGATTTACAGAAAAACGTAGATGGAATTGGTGCACAAATTGAACGCATTTTATCGAGTGATAATAATCCCGTGACCATCGTAAATAATCGTGATTGGTTGGGCGGGCTTACCGTTTTAGATTTCTTGCGTGATTATGGTAAATTTTTTAGCGTAAGTAACATGTTAGCGAAAGATACCATTGCGAAGCGTTTAAGTACAGGAATTTCTTTTACGGAATTCTCTTATACAATTCTACAATCCATTGACTTCTTACATTTATACAAAAACTATGGTATTGAACTACAAATTGGTGGTTCGGATCAATGGGGAAACCTTGTAAGTGGTGCAGACTTAATTCGTAAGGTTGAAGGACCGGAAGCGGAAGTATTTGGTATTACCTCACACTTAATCATGAAATCAGACGGAACAAAGTTTGGTAAGAGTGAAGGACAAAATATCTGGTTGGATGAAAACCGTACGGATGCTTATAGCTTCTACCAATTCTTTATTAATACAAGTGATGACGATGTGATTGATTTCCTAAAACGTCTTTCATTCAAGAGTGTTGAAGAAATCCAAGCAATTGAAGCTTCATTTATTAAAGAACCTCATTTAAGACTTGCGCAAAAAGAACTTGCGAAAGAATTAACGGAAGTGGTTTTTGGTAAAGAAGGTCTTGCGATGGCAGAACGTGTAACCAATGCACTCTTTTCAGGAAATGTTCAAGAGTTAACTGTTGATCAAATCCGTCAAGTATTTGCAGACAGTGCGTCCATCGAAGTATCTGCAGATGAAAATATTGTTGAGTTATTAGTGAATACAAAAGTATGTCCAAGTAAGCGCGAAGCACGTCAACTGATTGAAGGTGGCGCAATTCGTGTTAATGGTGAAGTTGTAAATGATACGAATTTTGTCATTTCAAAAGACAATGCAATTGGTAAAGAAGTAACTGTGATACGAAGAGGTAAGAAAACGTATCATATCTTTAATCACACAAACTAAATCGTAAGAGGTATAATATGAAAAAACTATTTTTGGTACTCTTGAGCATGATGTTATTAACAGGATGTTCAGTGAATGAAAAAAAACTCTATACTGAAAAACTAAAACGGTATGAGTCTTATTGGAATGCAATTAATGATAATGACCGTTTTGTAGAGTCATCACGTTTCTTTGATATTTCCGCTACAATCGAAAAACATGAGGATCTCTATGTATATGGTGTTGTTGTTGATAAACCGAAGATTGCAATGTATGGCGTGGAAATTGTTGTGTTAGAAAACAATGAAGATTATCATGCCGATAAAATGATGCCAACTGCGGGTATTTTTGATTCAGAATATAATTTAGTTCCAGGGCAAGTACGTAAGGATCGCAACTATATGGGTGGGATTAGTCTTGCGGGTGAAGTTGATGTCCCTGAAGTTACTCTGAATGTTCTTGTTTCATGGCGGAATAATACTAAACTTGAGACACAACGTGAATTTGTTCAGTTTAAGTTGAAATATGAGGAACCGAAAAAAGAGGAATCAAAATCCAATAAAGATGATTCAAAAAAAGAGGAACCTAAAAAAGAAGTAGTAGATCAAACCGATAAAGACGATGAATAACGTTACGATTAGATGTAAAAAACCATTCTGAATATTAGAATGGTTTTTTTTGTGCTCAAACAGAGCGAAAATAAAAAAAACTCCCTCATTGAGGAAGTTTTAGGGTTATGAAGATTAACGGTTGTAGAATTCAACTACTAATGCTTCATTAATTTCTTGGTTTAATTCACTACGTTCTGGTAAACGTTTGTATTCACCTTTGAATTTATCTTTGTCAAATGTAACATAATCAACCATTGATACGTTAGCTTCTAATGCATCTTTGATTGCTGCCATTGAACGTGAAGATTCTTTAACTTCAATTGTTTGACCTGGTTTTACAATGTATGAAGGAATATCAACTTTTTTTCCATCTACTAAGATATGACCATGATTAACTAATTGACGAGCTCCACGACGTGTGCGTGATAAGTTCATGCGGTATACAACGTTGTCTAAACGTGATTCTAACATGAATAAGAAGTTGTGACCTGCAACACCTTCAAGTTTTGAAGCTTTTTTGAATGTGTTATAGAATTGTTTTTCAGTAACTCCATATGTATAACGAATACGTTGTTTTTCACGTAATTGTAAACCGTAGTTTGATAATTTTGGACGACGTGCTTTACCGTGTTGTCCTGGTGCATAATCGCGACGTTGTAGCTCTTCACCTGTTTCAAGGATTGAGAAACTTAAACGACGTGCTTTTTTCCAAACTGGACCTTTAATTCTTGCCATAGTAATGACCTCCTAATATGTCATTAGCGAGTTCCGCAAATTATTATTAGTTGAGTTTATCTATAATCGTTTCCCTGTACAGCGTAGGTACTTTGATTCCTGCCGCGGGATAAACACGTGGCTAATAACTTTGCGTGCTGCACTAAAAATATGACGCTTATATAATATACCTAAATTGAGGTGAAAAGTCAACGAAACGCATTTAAGAACCACGCTATCTATGGTACAATAAATTCAACGAGGTGAACGTATGAATTTTCAGATGATATTAAAGTTAATGAATGACTACAAATATATAATTGCTGTTGTCCTAGTGCTGTTAATCATTGGTGTTTTTGTCTACATACGTATGGCTAAAAAACGTCGATTAAATAAAGCCTTTGAGACCTTAGAGGTTCGATACAACGAGCTCATGAGTATTCCGGTGCTGTTTAAAATTAATAAAGCAAACGGATTGGCTAAGTTAAATCCAGATGTTGAGAAAAAAGTTTCGGAGTGTAAGGCAGAATTCAGTGAAATTAATGCGCGACAAGAAGAAATTTCTGATGCGCTCGCGGATTCAGAAGATGCACTTGCCTTTGGGAAACTGAAAGAAGCATCAAAGCACCTGTCTCTTTTAGATGGCTTAATTACCCAGTCCATGGAGCAAACTGTTTCACTTAATGACAATCTCGAAACGTTACTCGAGCAAGAAACACGACAACGCATGGAAATCACTTCTTTAAAAGATCGTTTTAGAGAATTGAAGAAAAATGCAATTGAAAATACTTCCGGTTTAGGTGATGCTTTCCCTACAATTGAAGATCAAATTAAAGAAATTGAACAAAACTTTTCCATTTTTGAAGAATGGATGTATGCTTCTGATTTTATGAAAGCACAAGAAATTAGTGAAGAAACACGTGGATCAATTGATGATTTGGAAACAAAGATTACTGAAATTCCAAAACTATATGAACATGCGAAAGGCTTGATTCCTCAATTACTTGATGAGGTGTCAAAGCTTTATCAAGGTGTTCGTCAAAACGGGGTTTTTGTGGAACATCTTGAAGTTCCAAAAAACATTGGTGTTCTCAGTGAAATTTTAAAAGATGATCTCATTAACATTGGTCAAGGTGAAATTGAAAAGTCACGAACCAGTCTTAAAGAGAGTCAAAAACGCTTAGAGCAACTTGCACTCTCGATTCAAAAAGAAGATAAGGCTCAACGCGAGGTAGATTCACTGAGCGAAGAGGTGTTCGAGAATTTAGAATTCCTTGTGGATAGCATCGCCAAAATGTGTAAGGATGCACATAAAGTTGAAACACGATTTAATTTTGATGGATATACAGAAAATGTGGGCGTATTCTCGCAACGCATTCAAGAATTTAGTGATTCGGGCGTTAAGGTTTCAAGAATGATTGAGGAAGAAAAGATTCCTGCCTCAACAATCCTGATATCACTTCAAGAACTCGGTCAAGATGTTGCAATGCTTAAAGATGAGTATCTCGTTATGAATGAAAAAGTGGAACGTGCAAATGCAGATGAAGTTCGAGCAACGAAACAACTTCTTAAACTCCACCTTATCATTAACGATGTTCAAGTAAGGATTCAAAAACGTTCCTTACCTTCAATATCCGACAAGTATGCTTCGGATTTGGAACGAGCATACAAATATACTGATCAAGTAAAAGAAATGCTTGGACAAGATGTAATTGATGTTAAGCTTTTAAACGCTACTGTTGATGAAGCAATCGATTATATCTATAAACTACACAACAACGTCAATAATTTAGTGGGTGTGGTCGACATGTGTGAAAATGCAATCGTTTATGCAAATAAATTTAGAGCTTTTGTCCCAGATATCGATGCCGAGTTAACCCGTGCAGAGTTATCCTTCAATAGTGGTGATTATACACAGAGTTTGACTACAATCATTAATTCTATTGATCGATACAGACCAAATACGGCTTATGAGGAGATGATTCGTGACAATGCAAAAAGCGCACGATAAACCAATATATTTAGATTATTCAAGTACAACACCAACGCGTCCTGAAATTCTCAAGGATGCGTTGGTAATTATGGAAAAGTATTATGAAAACGCAGACTCGCTCCACTATGGTGGACAACGCGTATCAGACCTTGTAGTGCAATCTCGTGATGCATTAGCAAAAATGCTTGGAGTGCTTCCTCATGAGATTTTTTTCACGTCTGGAGCCAGTGAGTCAAACAGTACGGCGATCAAAGGAATTGCCCTTGCAAACCGTCATCGTGGTAAACATATCATTACAACATGTGTTGAACACAGCTCAGTAATGGGTGCGGTACAACAATTAAAAGAAGAATTTGGCTTTGAAGTAGATTATTTGGGTGTTGATACGAAAGGTTGTATTTCACTTGATGAATTAAAACAAAAACTTCGTAAAGACACTATATTAGTTTCTGTTATGGCAGTAAACAATGAAGTAGGGAGCATGACAGATGTTCAAGAAGTAGCCCGAATAACAAAAAAATATTCGAGTGCTTACGTTCATATTGATGGAGTTCAGGCGCTCGCGAGACATGATTTCCCTATGAAACAAATTGACAGTGTTTCCTATTCTGCGCATAAAATTTATGGATTAAAGGGAAGCGGACTTCTTGTGAAAAAAGCAAATGTTAATTGCTTGCCACTTGTAAATGGGGGACAGCAAGAAGGCGGCCTACGTGGTGGAACATTGGATAATGTTTCTGCGATTTTATGGGCTAAAACACTCCGTTTAGCAGTTGAAGACCACAAACGTTCAATTAATGATATAATACGCATGAATAAATTTTTATACGATACTTTTGATGGAATGGAGAACATCCACATTAACTCAGATATTAACGGTTCGCCGTATATCTTTAATATGTCTGTTTTAAATGTTGGATCGGAAATAATGATGAATGGATTAAATGCAAAAGGCATTTACGTATCTGCACAAAGTACGTGTAATTCGAAATCGTTGGAACCTTCACATGTATTAAAAGCCATGGGTTGTGATGAAACGTGCGCACTGACAAGTGTACGCATTAGTTTATCGCATTTAACAACAATGGAAGAACTCGAAAAAGTTTGTGAAACAATATTGGAGATTAAAAATTATGTACAACACTAATTATGAATTTATTGTTTGCCGCTATGGTGAACTGTCAACAAAAGGGAAAAATCGTCGTAACTTTACAGCGCAACTTGTGCGTAATGTACGCTCGCAACTTGTTGCATTCCCAAATCTCACATATCGTGAGACGTATGACCGTCTTTATATCACTTTAAACGGTGAAGATGGCCTTGCCGTAAGTGATGAACTTCGTCACGTATTTGGTTTGAGTTCTTTTTCTCTTGCAGTTAAAGTGGAACGAGACCTTGATCTTATTGCTGATGTAGCTGCAGAAATGATTCAAAAAGAAGAAGGCAAAGCAACTTTTAAAGTTATTGCACGTCGTCATGACAAATCTTACGAACATATTTCAGATGTAATTAACCGCCATGTTGCAACGAAAATATTACAAACAACAGACTTTAAAGTTGATGTGCGTAAACCAGATGTAGGAATTATCATCGAAGTTCGCAGTGACTCAGCATACATTATGATGGGGCGGGTTGAAGGTGCTGGTGGATATCCCGTTGGAATCCAAGGTAAAGTTATGGTTATGCTTTCAGGTGGAATCGATTCTCCTGTAGCTGCATATCTTATGATGAAGCGTGGTGTCCGTATTGAAGCAATTCATTTTGCATCACCACCATATACTTCAGATGAAGCACAAAAAAAAGTTATGGATCTTGCGCAACAACTTACAAATTACCAAGACCACATTCGCATTAATGTTGTGCCATTTACCGATGTACAACTTGAAATTTATAAAAAAGTGCCAGAAAGTTATGCGATCACTATGATGCGTCGCTTTATGTTGCGTATTGCTGAGCGTCTTGCATTCCGACGCAATTGCTTAGCAATTGCGAACGGTGAAAGCTTGGGGCAAGTTGCATCACAAACACTTCATAGTATGAAAGAAATTACGAATATTGGAACCTTGCCAATCTTACGTCCACTCATTACATACGATAAAGTTGAAATCATTGATTTAGCTCGTAAAATTGATACGTATGAAACATCAATTTTACCATTTGAAGATTGTTGTACAATTTTTACACCTAAAAACCCTACAACGAAACCTCATGGGGATAAAATTTTACGATTTGAAGAGGGACTCGATATTGATGCGCTTGTTGATGAAGCAATCAAAAATATCGAAGTAGTAGAAGTTACAAAGAAAAAACAAGAAGATACACCATCGTTCTTATAGGAGGAAGTTATGGCATTCGATAATTTAACAAACCGATTACAAGATACATTTAGAAATATGACCGGAAAGGGAAAACTTTCTGAAAAAAATATAACTGATGCTTTAAGTGAAATTCGAATTTCACTTTTAGAAGCAGACGTAAGCTTAGATGTTATTAATGAACTTTTAGAACATACTCGTAGTGAAGCACTTGGAATGAAAGTTACACGTGATGTGGAACCTTCTCAAATGTTTGTAAAGATTGTTAATGATAAATTAATTGAAATTTTAGGTGAAGAAAAGTCTGAACTGAATTTTAATCAAAAACCAGGAATTTTAATGATGGTTGGTTTGCAAGGTTCAGGGAAAACAACTACAATTGCTAAAATTGCAAACAAACTTAACAAAGAAGGAAAAAAAGTATTGTTGGTTGCAGCTGACTTAGCACGTCCAGCAGCGATTGAGCAACTCAAAATACTTGGTACGCAAATCGGTGTTGAAGTATTTGCACAAGAAAACAGTACACCTGTTGAAGTTGTAAAGAATGCACTTGCACACGGTAAAGATTTCGATCTTATCCTTATCGATACAGCGGGGCGTTTACAAATTGATGACGCTTTGATGCAACAACTTGTAGACATTCAAGCACTTACAAAACCTGATGAGATTTTACTCAGTGTTGATGCAATGAGTGGTCAGGATGTAATTCATGTCGCTAATGGGTTTAAAGAGAAATTAAATATTACAGGGTTAGTCGCTACAAAATTTGACGGTGATTCCCGTGGTGGCTCAATTCTTTCGGTTCGTTATATGACCCAAGTCCCTGTAAAATTTGTCGGGGTTGGTGAAGGTATTGAAGAGTTGGATGAGTTTTATCCAGATCGAACCGCTTCTCGTATCTTAGGTATGGGAGATATCGTAAGTCTTGTAGAAAAAGCACAAGAAAAAATGGATATTGAAGCTTCTGAGCGTTCAGCAGAGCGCATGATGAAGGGGCAATTTACACTTGATGACATGTTAATTCAATTGCAACAAGTCTCTAAGATGGGGCCATTATCAGGGCTTATGAAAATGATGCCAGGTGCTAACCAATTAGCAGGGCAAATCGATGATGCAGATGCTTCAAGTACGATGAAGAAAACAGAAGCAATGATTTTAAGTATGACGCCTGAAGAACGCAATGATCCTAAAATTATTCGTTCAACACGTAAACGTCGTATTGCTGAGGGTTCTGGTACATCTACAACAGATGTTAACCGTCTGTTAAGCCAATATGAAAAAATGCAAAAACAGATGAAGATGTTATCTCGTTTCATGGGGAAATAGTCTCATTTTATAATAATAAACAATCAGAAACAGCATGAGGATGCGGTATTTCCACGGTAATATCAATTCTAAATGTTTTGATTTAAATCGTGAAAACGTACTTCGTACACGGTGTTTGTTTCATATTTAAATTTAACTTGATTATTTAAGCCGTTTATGATAAATTATATAGGCTTAAAGCACTCTGGTTCCGCTGTTGGAATCATTATGAACCAGTTTTAACATATATAGACAGAAAAAGGAGAATTACTATGTCATTAGCATTAGTACAAGAAATTACAAAGTCACAATTACGTAACGACATTCCTGAATTCCGTCCTGGATGTACAGTACGCGTAGACGTTAAGATCCAAGAAGGTGGAAAGACACGTATTCAAGCATTTGAAGGTGTTGTTATTAAAACTCAAGGAACTGGAATCTCAGAATCATTTACAGTTCGTAAAATGTCATCAGGAATTGGTGTGGAACGTACATTCCCAATCAACTCACCTATTATTGACAGCGTAACTGTATTACGTAAAGGTAAAGTACGTCGTTCAAAACTATACTACTTACGTGACCGTTCAGGTAAATCAGCACGTATTAAAGAAATTCGTTAGTATTAGCCGTATTTATACGGCTTTTTCTTTATTGTAGGGAGGGTATGAAATGAATAAAGGCGATGATAAGTTTTTAATCGCGGTTAAAGACTTTATTAAAAGCATGGTAATTAGTCTTGTTTTAGTTATTTTAGTAACGCAATTTATTGCGCGTCCTGTTCGGGTAGAAGGTTTATCCATGTACCCGAGTCTTAACGATAAAGAATTAGGCTTTTCAAATATTTTAAGCATGAAAATGAAAGATCCAGAGCGCTTTGATGTTCTTGTGCTCTATCTTGATTCGCAAAAAAAACATATTGTGAAACGTGTTATTGGTTTGCCCGGTGAAGTTGTGGAAATTCGTGATGAGAAGTTGTACATCGATGGAAAAGAAGTTGAACAACCGTTCTTAGATACGGATTACGTTCGAGAAATGACTTCAACGGGAAAAGAGTTTTCACGTGATTTTGGTCCGATTAAAGTTCCTGAGGGTGAGTATTTTATGCTCGGGGACAATCGTATTCGTTCCAGTGACTCACGTGATTATGGAACGTTTAAACGTGATGCAATTAAGAGTAAAGACGTATTTGTCTTTGTTCCATTTAATAAAATAAGAACAGTAGGAAAATAGGAGCGTGATTTGATGTCACAGGTACATTGGTTTCCGGGTCATATGGCAAAAGCGATTCGATTGATTGAAGAACAAATCAAAGTCGTTGATTTTGTCATCGAATGTCGTGATGCACGTGCACCGATGTCGACTCGAAATCCTGTTTTGTCACGGTCAATTGGACAAAAGAAACGTCTTATTGTTTTGACAAAGAAAGATTTAGCGGACCCAAAGCAAAGTGAAAAATGGGTAGAAAAGCTCGAATCTGAAGGGAATGTCGTACTTTTGGTGGACGTTATTAACGATCCCGTACGTAAAATGATTATTGAAAAGACGGATATCGTCTTAAAAGAGAAACGTGAACGCGATAAACGTCGTGGGATTCGTCCTCGAACTGCACGTGCATTAATTGTAGGTGTTCCTAATGTTGGGAAATCCAGCGTTATAAATAAAATATCTGCACGTAAAGCTGCAGGTGTTGAAAATAGACCGGGTGTTACACAATCACTAAAACTGATTCGCGTAACACAAGATCTTGAATTGGTTGATACACCAGGTGTATTATGGCCAAAATTTGAAAGTGAAGAGATGGGTATTATTTGTGCTGTTATTGGATCGGTTAAAGATACTGGGTATCCAATGGCGCTTGTCACTGATTATGCACGTGACTATTACATTCAATATAAACCCGAAGAATTAAAGCGACGATATGAACTCGAATCGTTTGATGATTTTTATGATCAAGTGGGTCGTTATCGCGGACTTCTCGGAGAAGGCGGAACGGTGAATGATGATAAAACGCGCGTTGCATTTTTAAGTGATATTCAAAATGGACGGATTGGACGCATTACATGGGATCGCTTATAGATGAATTTGAAGTCAATTATTGGGAACAAGGGAAACTTGTTGTCGGGATTGACGAAGCGGGTCGTGGCCCGATGGCGGGTCCTTGTGTCGTATCAGGTGTTATTTTCCCAAAAGGGTATTATGATGCTCGTATTAACGATTCGAAGCAGTTAAGCGAAAAGCAACGCGATGAATTGGTATCGATTATCGAATCGAATGCATTATGGACGTTTACGGAAATAATTCCAGTTGATATTATCGATCGTGATAATATCTATCGTGCAACTCAAAATGCCATGAAAAAAATAGCCATCGAAAGTAAGGCTGATATTGTGTTAACGGATGCGATGCCATTAGATGATATCGCGATTCCAGTTGAGGCAATTGTTAAAGGTGATGCGCGTTCACTTTCGATAGCGGCTGCAAGCATTCTTGCTAAAACAGTTCGAGATGGTCTGATGAAAGTTTACGATCTTGAGTTTCCAGAGTATGGTTTTGCCAAACATAAAGGATACGGTACGAAACAACATAAAGAAGCAATTCTTAAATTTGGTCGTTGCCCCATTCATCGTAAATCTTTTCGATTTAAAGACGAGACACAAATATCATTTGATATTTAGGTCTTGTTTTTTTTATTGCTTAACTATTATTGGTGATAATGTGAGAAATTACTTAAAAAATCTTGCAATACATTTACGAGGGGATTATCCTAGTATATGTCGTTTCATTCATGAGGGTCGTAATGTTCCCTCCTATGAGTATCAAGGAAATTATATTTGTTATGGTGATCGCGCTTATCCAAGTAGTTTTTATGAATTGGATTGTCCGCCATTTGTAATTTTTTATGAAGGGAATCTTTCATTTTTAAATGAACAATGTATTGCTGTAATTGGTTCAAGAACTCCCAGCGAATATGCACTAAGAATGACTGAGGCTTTTGTTGGAAATGTAAGGGAGCATTATACAATTGTTTCAGGTCTTGCATATGGTATTGATATCACAGCACATCGAGCAGCACTTGATTTTCAATCGATAGCTGTGGTAGGGTGTGGTTTAGATATATGTTACCCCTCAAAGCATCGAGTTGAGTTTGAATTTATGAAAAATAATCATTTAGTCATTTCGGAGTATCCAAAGGGTGTGCATCCGCATAAGCATTATTTTCCTTTTCGAAATCGATTGATTGCCGCTTTGTCTCAAAGTGTGTATGTCATGAGTGCATTTGTTCGCAGTGGAACTATGCACACGGTTAATGAAGCATTAAAGTTGAACCGAAGAGTTATATGTCTTCCTCATAATCTTGATGATATCACAGGTGCTGGATGCAACCTTTTGATTCAAGAGGGAGCCGAGGTGTTGACAAACCTCGAAGATTTATCCAATATATAAACTAAGGAGTGTTGGCTATGAAAAATTTAGTAATTGTGGAGTCACCTTCAAAATCTAAAACAATTGAGAAGTATCTTGGTGAGGATTTTGAAGTTGTTTCTTCAAAAGGTCATATTCGAGATTTAGCGACGACTGGTAAAGGTGGTCTCGGTGTAGACTTCGATAATGACTTTGAAGCAACATATAAAATAAGTAAAGATAAGAAAGATGTTGTTAAGGAATTAAAAGCAAAAGCGAAAAAAGCAGATGCTGTTTATCTTGCAACTGACCCTGACCGTGAGGGAGAGGCGATTTCTTGGCATCTTGCGAATGAATTAGGCGTTGATCTTGATCAGGATAATCGAGTTGTTTTTAATGAGATCACCAAAGATGCTGTTTTAAGTGCATTCGAATCACCACGTCATATTGATATGAACTTGGTGAAATCACAAGAAACACGTCGGATTTTAGACCGCATTATTGGTTTTAAATTGTCTAAGTTATTACAAGCTAAGATTAAAAGTAAAAGTGCAGGACGCGTTCAATCTGTAGCGTTAAAACTAATTGTTGATCGCGAAAAAGAAATTGACGCATTTACACCTGAAGAATACTGGTCAGTGCTTGCGTTCTTTGAGAATGAAGGAAATATCATTGAAACTAGTGCAGAACGTTTCAAAGGTAAAAAGTTAAAGCTCACAAATGAAGCAGAAGCACAAGCTGTGCTCGATGCAGCTCAAGGGTCCTTTAACATTACGAAACTTGAGAAGAAAAAACGCAAGAAGGAATCAAAACTTCCTTTCATTACTTCCACACTTCAACAAGAAGCATCAACACGTCTTGGTTTTCCCGCAAAGAAAACAATGCGTGTTGCTCAAAAACTCTATGAAGGAATTCAGATGGGTGCGGATACAGAAGGTTTAATTACTTATATGCGTACCGATTCAACGCGACTCAGTAATGTTTTTGTTGAAGATGCAAAAGCATTTATCGTTGAAGAATACGGAAAAGAATATTTAGGTAAATACCGTCAAGGTAAAAAGACTGAAAATACACAGGATGCTCATGAGGCTATCCGACCAACAAGTATTTCTCGTCGTCCTGAAGAAGTTAAATCTTACCTAACACCGGATGAATACAAATTATATCGCTTTATTTACTATCGAACACTTGCATCCTTAATGGCACCATCCATTTCTGATTCAGTAAGTGTAGTTTTTAGTCAAAATGATTATGACTTCAACGGTAGTGGATCCATCATGACCTTTGACGGTTACTTAAAAGTATATGAGTACGAAAAAACTACTGATAAAGTAATGGGAGAGTTGGATGAGGCGAAGGTATATAATGCGCAAAAAGTTGAAAAGAACCAACACTTTACACAACCACCTGCACGTTATACTGAAGCGCGTTTAATTAAAGAACTTGAGGAATTGGGTATTGGTCGACCAAGTACCTACTCAATGATTTTAGAAACGATTGTTTATCGTGCCTATGCAACGTTTGGTGCCGTTTCTGAGACATCGAAAACGAAGGTCTTTAAACCTACAGATCAAGGGATTTTAACGAACGAAAAACTTCAAGAACACTTCTCGGATATTATTAATGTTCACTACACAGCGAATATGGAAGATGAATTAGACCGTATTGCGGAAGGTGAAGAAAATAATGTTGAAGCGTTACAGCGTTTTGTAGATAAGTTCTATCCATTGCTTGAAGAAGCAGATGAAAAAATGGAAAAGATTGAAGTTGAAAAAGTTGGTGAAGTTTGTCCCGATTGTGGCGGCGAGCTTGTTTACCGATTTGGTCGTTATGGAAAATTCATAGCTTGTGGAAACTTCCCAGAGTGTCGTTATAATCGCGCCTTGGATCAAGATAAACGTCCCGAGCCTGAAAAGACTGGGGAAGTCTGTCCAGACTGCGGTGAACCCTTAGTAAAGCGTAAGAGTCGTTATGGTACATTCTTTGTAGGATGTTCTGGGTTCCCTAAATGTCGTTATATTCAACCTAATGAAAATGCAAAAAAACCAAAAACAAAAAAACCCGAAGAAGTGTCAGCGGAACATGAATCTTTAGGTGAAGAAATTAAAGATTAATTAACGAGCTGACATCCATTATTAAATTATGGTGCATTAAACGCGTTTGTATTTGATGCATCGCGTATAATTTAAAATGTATGTCAGTTTTCTTTGGCATAAAATTAAGATAAGGAAGGTAATTATGAAACAACCTCAAGTTAGAGTAATAGGTGCAGGATTGGCAGGGAGCGAAGCTGCATACCAACTTGCAAAACGTGGATTTGTCGTAGAACTTGTGGAGATGCGTCCTGTTAAAATGACGGCTGCGCACGTTACGGAGCATTTCGCAGAACTTGTTTGTTCAAATTCATTTCGTTCTGATGATTTAAATAACGCCGTAGGACTTCTTAAAGAAGAAATGCGTCGATTTGATAGTATTATTATGAAATCGGCGGATGAGCATCGTTTGCCTGCGGGAAGTGCGTTAGCTGTAGACCGTGTTGGTTTTAGTGAGAAAGTATCGGAAAAAATTTCGAAAATGGATAACATCATCATATCAAATCTTGAAATGACCGAACTGGACGATTTACCAACAATCGTTGCGACCGGTCCATTAACATCTGATAATTTTTCGAAATACTTGATGAATTATCTTGGACAATCGGAGATGTATTTTTATGATGCGATTGCACCGATTGTATCGGTAGACGGTATTAATTTTGATATTGCGTATCGTAAATCACGTTACGATAAAGGGGATGGTCAAGATTATATTAACTGTCCAATGGATCGTGATCAATTTGAAGCATTCCATCGCGCTATTCTAGAAGCAGAAGAAGCACCCATGCGTGATTTTGAAGATGTTAAAGTTTTTGAAGGCTGTATGCCTGTTGAGGTAATGGCACGTCGTGGTATTAAAACAATGTTATTTGGTCCATTAAAACCCGTAGGTTTGGAAAAACCGGATGGCACGCGTCCATATGCAGTAGTCCAATTACGTCAAGATAACGCAGCAGGATCTCTATATAACTTAGTAGGATTTCAAACGCGTTTAAAATGGGGTGATCAAAAACGGATTATTCAAATGATTCCTGGTTTGGAAAATGCAGAAATCGTTCGTTATGGTGTGATGCATCGTAATACATTCATCAAATCGCCTTTACTTTTAAATCATCACTATCAATCAAAAACTCAGCCATCGCTTTTCTTTGCAGGACAAGTAAGTGGTGTGGAAGGGTATGTTGAATCGGCTGCAAGTGGACTTGTTGCGGCACTTAACATGGCACAATTCCTAAAACAAGAACCACTTATTGATTTTCCTCAAGAAACGGTAATGGGTTCAATGGCTTATTATATTTCACATGCAAATCCGTCACAGTTCCAACCTATGAATGCGAACTTTGGAATTGTATCGAATCGATTAAAAGATCGTGAAGCAATGTCTGTTCGAAGTCTTGCGCACATCGATAAATTTGTTTCTCAGTTTGGATAAGACACTTCGGTGTCTTTTTTTATTTAGATTAGCGTATAATAAAAACAAGAGGTGATTGAATGAAAACAGAAGAACTTGTTATGGATTTTATGCGTCATATTGCGATTACAAACACATCTTCAGAACATACCAATGTTGCCTATGAACGTGACATTCGTCAATTTCTCGACTTTATTGAAGGGCAAGCAGTTCATGAAGTAGATCGCTTGATGGCATATGATTACTTAAATATGCTTTATGATTCAAATCTTTCCAGTTCAAGTGTAGCGCGAAAAATTTCCACACTTCGTTCATTCTATAAATTTTTACAAATTAATCACGGACTAACTGATAATCCCTTCCAACAAATTAAAATTAAACGTCAAGGAAGACACCTACCACATTTCTTAATGTTTGATGAAATCGAAACTTTATTATTAAGTTGTGATGAGTCTGTTTTAGGTGTTCGTAATCAGGTCATGATTGAATTAATGTATGCTTGTGGTTTGCGTGTGAGCGAAGTTGTGGATTTACAAATTCATGATTTAGATCTCACCGAGCGCTCGCTGCGTGTAATTGGAAAAGGCAATAAAGAGCGTCAGCTTTTCTTTTATGAATCCCTTGTACCTAAACTTTGGTCCTATCTTAATCTCTATCGTCCTCAATTTCCGAATGTTTCGGATACTGAAGCTGTTTTTTTGAATCAAAGAGGCAAGCCGCTTACGCCACGAGGAATACAACACATTCTAGAGCACCAAGGTAAGACCGCAGGACTTCGAATGAAGTTACACCCGCATATGTTGCGTCACAGCTTTGCGACGCATTTATTGGACAATGGTGCGAGCTTGCGTGTGGTTCAGACATTGTTAGGTCATGAGTCACTGAGCACGACTCAAATCTATACGCATGTGAGTATGCAAAAAATTAAAGAAGTATATGATGATGCGATTGAAAAAATACCACTCACATAATCTTACATACTTTTCGTATAATTCTTACATATTGTTTGTGTATGATTCATATGTAAGAAGAAACTCTTACGCGTATGATTCCTCTTCTCCTTTATTCATATCCCCTTATGAATAACCAAAAATCATACATAATCTTTCCCCTTATAAATAAATAGTAAAAAAAGAGAAGCAAATAATAGAGCTTTTCTTTTTTTTGCGTAGAATTCGCAAGACCCTTAAAATAAATATATCTTGACTTGTTGCGGTATTAAGGATATAAAGAGTATGTTATTTTAGTTTTACAATTATATAAGTTGTACAAAATTAAGGTTGAATTTACAAAAAAACGAATCATCGAAAACATGAACGGTTTTTGTTTGACATTCCAGTTTGTAATCTATATAATTAAGTAGCGTTAAAGAGTAGGGTGAGAGTATGAAATTTTATAGAGCTGATTTAGATCGGTTAAAATCACCACGTTTAGAAATAGACGAGGAAATAATCATCGATCAAGATCTCTTGAAAGGTTTTTCTCTATGTACTGCTTTACGTGAGATCTTCGCAGTAGGTCATGGTTATTATGACGAACACACTTCAAAATTAATTACTGATCTGACAATAGAAGGTATTATGACAGTACCTTGCGCCATTACATTAGAACCTTTTGATATTGAATTTTCGATACCAGTTGGTGATGTGTTTAGCTTCGAGAAACTCGAAGATGACGAAGTAGGTATTGAAATTGAAGGTGAAGAGCTTGATCTTGATCCATATTTATTGGATTCTATCTTAGCTGCAGTTCCCCTAAAGGCAATCCATCCGGATCTTAAGGAATATCCAGAGGGAGAAGGCTGGCAGGTTATGACTGAAGAAGATTATACAAAAGAGAAGAGTCAAGAGATTGATCCTAGACTTGCAAAACTAAAAGACTTTAAGTTTGATTAAATGGAGGTGAGACGATGGCAGTTCCAAAAAGACGCACATCTAAAGCAAGAAAAAACAAACGTCGTACACATTATAAATTACCTAATGTGACATTAGCTAAAGATCCTCAAACTGGGGAGTGGAAATTACCACACCGTGCAAATCGCGACGAGGTTAAATAATATAATTAAGTCTTGGATATCCAAGATTTTTTTATGTGAAAATATGGGAAAATTTGGGAAAGTGAGTGTTTATTATGAATCGTAAATCAGTCGTTTTCGGTCCATTGGTAGTAATTTTTTCATTCGCATGCTTAGCATGTGTTTTAGTATTTACGAAGTATATGCCGATACGGAATCGTCTTATAATATTAGTAGTGGCGGTTATCGGTGCAATGGTTGTTATGATTGTAACGAAACGGCCATTTTGGCGTTATTTAATTGCGATTTGTATTCTCGTAACCAGTGTTTTTGTATTCAGTTCTCAAAAATTTGTGGACCAAATGGCTGATACGAAAGAGTATGAACTCATAAAATACGATTTACTTCGCATGAAAGATCACGAATTTGAGAAAAATCCAGTTATTGGTTTATATGGTGTTAAAGAAAATCATTTGGAAGCAATATCAGAGGATCTAAAAAGCGAATTAGGGACGGATCGATTCAAGAAGTTTTCAGATATAGATGATGTAGTTTCATCATTCTATGCTCAAGACATCGACGGTCTTTTTGTTAATAAGGCGATGCTTGCGAATTTATCATTTCTATATCCCGATTTTATGAAAGATACGATTTTGGTAAACAGTTATGAATATCGCTTAAGCCGTGATTCGATTGTGAAACATGTTGATGTACTAAAAGAACCGTTCACAATCTATCTCAGTGGGATTGATGTTTATGGTGATGTGGTAACTCGATCTCGAAGTGATATGAATCTTTTGTTATCGGTCAATCCAAAAACAAATGAAGTATTGACGGTGTCGGTTCCCCGTGATACTTATGTGCCTTTAGGATGTGAAAACGGTGAGTTGGATAAATTGACACATGCGGGTCTTTACGGGGTTACCTGTTCCGTAAAGACCCTTGAAAAATTATTTAATATTGATATTAACTATTATATTCGCGTTAATTTTACGGGCTTGGTTCAAATTGTTGATACACTAGAGGGTGTTGATGTTCTATCTCATTATGATTTCATTACTGAAAATGGTGATGTGTTCGTTAAGGGTATAAATCATGTTGATGGTGAGAAGGCTTTGGCGTTTGCACGGGAGCGCGATCATGTTGAATATGGTGATGTTGCTCGGGGATTGCATCATCAAGAATTGGTTAAAGCAATTTTTGAAAAAGCAACGCAAACCGAAAATATTATCAAAGCACCACAATTAACAGGACTTGTGAGTCAAGTTGTTGATACGAACCTCGATGATGGAAGTATTTCTAAGTTAATTTCTAAACAAATTGAAACCAGTGATAAGTGGCATTTTGAAGAAGATTATCTCCGCGGTGAAGGCGATATGCAACCGACATACAGTCAGGATGGACGTTATAAATATTATGTTTATTGGCCTTCTGATGAAAGTGTCGCTTCGTTACAAAAACAAATTAGCGATTTAATTGTCGCAAATAAGGAGGGATCGTAGTGGGAGATACCACAGCGAATTCAGTTTTATTTTTAAATGCTTTTGTACAAATTGAAATGTATTTACGTAATCTATTAAACAATCCCAGTGTTGGGTTTGTGCAAATGGTTCATATGGGTGCTCGCAAAGATGAAGTAATTCGTCATTTTCAAACAGATTTAGTTGAATATGCTCAATTGCGTAATGCGATTGTTCATAACCGCGGTGGTAACGAAGAAGCGATTGCCGAACCGCATGACTCAGTTGTAACGCATATTCAATCGATTGTATCAAAAATCCAAGATCGTAAGACGGTGATGGACTTAGTCCGTGAGAAACCATTTAGTGTAAGCTCGGATATGTTATTGCTCGATATGGTTAAGCAACAAAAACATCAACACTATTCCGCGATTCCGGTGTATAATAATCATGTTTATGTGGGTGTTGTGCATCCGAGATTGTATCAAAGACTTATGGAGGATGCTTCACGGACGTCGTATGATTTAGCCGTAATACGTGTTGACGAATTATTACAATATTATCAACCGGATGATCGGGTCGTTTTTGTTCCATTGTCAATGTCGATTCCTGAGTTGTTGGAGGTCTATGAGACCAATCATAATCGTGGAAAAAGTGTCATTGCCATTATTGTTACAGAAACTGGAAAACAAAATGAAAAACCGCTCGGTATTTTTACGGTTGCGGATTTACCAATTCTTATACGTGAACTTGAATAATTGAACAGTAACGTGTATATTTATCTTTGGTAACACTATATAAAAGGAGTTCTTATGGCAGATTATTTTGTGATGAAAAATGCGTCGTTAAAACGCTATAATACAATGAGGTTAGATGTAACAGCAGAGACAGTGATTATTCCTCATACTGTTGACGGATTGGTGGAAGCATTACGCGACCATACAGGAAAGCGCATTGTTCTTGTTGGGAATGGATCAAACATGATTTTTTCTCAAGAACATTATGATGAAAATACCGTATTTATTATTACGATTTTATTAAATGATTTAGAGATTGTTGATAATGAGATTGTTGCGGAATCAGGCGTTCGTTTAAACCGACTTGCTTGGTTTGCTTGTGAGCAATCTTTAGGTGATATGGAATTCTGTGAAGATATTCCAGGAACTGTTGGTGGTGCATTAATTATGAATGCAGGTCAATGGCAATATGCGATTGGACAATTCGTAAATTGGATTGAAGTATTCAACTATGAAACACAAGAAGTTGAACGATTGGTTCCGGATGAAGCGTTTTTCGGCTACCGTTATTCACGTTTAAATGACTTACCAGTTTATGTATTACGAAGTGGTTTGAAAACAATTGAAGGCGATTATAATCAAGCACTTGAAAAAATGCTTTATTACCGTCATGAACGTTATGTAAAACAACCACGTAATTACGCGAATGCAGGAAGTGTTTTCAAGCGTCCTAAAGATAAAGATGGTGAATCACTGTTTGTTTGGAAACTTTTTGATGGTGTTGATCTTCGTGGATTCCGTGTGGGTGATGCGATGGTTTCTGAGAAGCACCCTGGTTTTATTGTGAATGTTGGTCATGCTTCCGTTGATGATGTTCATGCAGTAATTCAAGAATGTAAAAAACGTGTTAAAGATGAATACGATGTTGATCTAGAACTAGAATGGCGTGTAATCTAACATGAAAAAAACGACGATTATTGTAATGTTTATCGGTGTCTTGTCTAAAGTATTAGGCTTTATCCGTGATATTACCTTATCTTCAATGTTTGGTATGGGTGCAATTACGGATGCCTTTAATGCTTCAGTAGCAATCCCTACAGTTGTATTGTCTGTTATTGGTTCTGCATTGATTACAGGTGTGATCCCAATGCTGACGAAGATTTCTCATGAAGACAAAAAGCGAGGCGATCGTTTCGCAAGTAATGTCCTCAATATTATGATTGTATTTTCTTTAGCACTCTCACTCTTTATGTTTTTAGTTCCAGAAGTGGTTCTGAAAATTGTAGCAGGTGGATTTAAAGGTGAAACCTTGGCGTATGCTGTTGTGTTTGTACGAACTCTGGCTTTAGGTGTTTTCTCAGTAGCGGTGATGCAATTAGGAACCGGATATCTTAATGTCAAAGGGAATTTTGTGGTTCCAGCAATGGTCACCATTCCGATGAATCTTATTGTGATAGCTGGAATTGCAATTAGTAGTAAAGCTGGGAATGCTTATATTCTTGGTTATGCGCAATTAATTGCATTGATTGTACAGGCAATAATTATTCTATTCTTTATGTGGCGTAGTGGTTTTGTATACCATGCCGTGATTGATTTAAAAGATGATGATTTACGTTCAATGGTTGCTTTAGCGTTACCGTTAGTCTTATCCTCGTTCTTAGGTCAATTCAATGATATTGTCATGAAGAATTACGCTACCGTTTTGCAGGGTGAAGGTGGATACAGTTACATGACGTATGCCACAAAACTGATTGGTTTTGTGCAAGGGATCTTTATTATCGCGATTCTTCAAGTAACATATCCTACGATTGCAAAGAGTGTTGTGGAAAAAGATATGCGTAAAGTGAACGACTCAATTAATGATGCTGTCTTAATGATCGCATTGTTTGTATTACCAGCAATGGTAGGGTTTGTGACCTTAGCACGCGGAATCGTAGAGTTTGTGTTCCTTCGTGGTGCTGTAACGCCTGCAGATATTTCTGTAATTGTTCCAATCTTTATTTGTGATACGATTGTGCTCTTTGCTTATGCGATGCGAGAATTAATGTTCCGCATCCACTATGCATATCATGATATGAAAGGTCCTGTACGCAATACAGTTCTCGTATCGGTCCTGTTTGTAGTTGGGATGGTCGTGTTTAGTTTTATATTTGGAAAATTCGGAATGCCTCTAGCTGGCTTATCGTTTGCATACTCCTTGGCGGCGCTTATATCATGTGTACCGCTTTATAAGAGCATGAAAAAACATATCCCACGATCGCGTTTGCGATTTATTGCATTGGATTTTATTAAGATTACCTTAGCAGCATTCATTATGGGTGTTGTGGTTGTATTGGTGAAAAGTCCAATTCAATACCTCATTCCAAGTAAGTTATCCACCATTGTAATCATACTTGTGGCTGGTTTGGCTTATTTAATCGCAATCTTGGCTTTTAAAGTTCAATTTGTGCGGAATTTAATCTTAAGTTTTCTGAAATAATCGTGAAATGATGTTTAAAACGCTCTAGGAGTGGCTTATGCCACTCCTTTTTCTATGAGTTGATTTCTTCCCATATATCAGGTGATATGTTACAATAGTGGTACAAAGTGGTAAGAAGTGGAGGAAAGTGGGGACAATTCAATGTTTATTGGAGAATATCAGCACAATATCGATACCAAAGGAAGAATCATTGTTCCCGCTAAATTCCGTGAGGAGCTCGGCGAAGCAACGATCGTTACGCGTTGGCTCGATGGATGCCTCGCACTTTACACACTTGAACAATGGCAACAAGTTTACGAAAACTTAAAAAAGTTGCCATCAACGAAACGAGAAGTTCGTATGTATACACATATGATCATGTCCAAGGCCGCCGAATGTGATTTAGATTCACAAGGTCGTATTCGTATTCCAGCTCATTTAACTCAGGAAGCAAAGTTAACCAAAAATTGTGTTGTGGTTGGCGTTAGTGATCATGTTGAGATTTGGGATCAAACGCGATGGACGGATTACTGTGAAGCTGCGAGCGAGAATTTTGAAGAAATAGCAGAATCGCTAACGGAGTTTTTCTAATGAAACATATATCAGTCATGCTTAATGAAACAATTGAATTATTAAATATTAATCCAGAAGGAATATATGTTGATGCAACATTAGGTGCCGGTGGTCATAGCTATGAGATTTGCAAGCAGTTGACAACAGGAAGACTCATTGGATTTGATAAAGATTTGGATGCGATTGAACGCACTTCAAAACGACTTGAGTTTTTCGGGGATAAAGTTACCATGGTTCATGGAAGTTATACACAACTTACCGAAAAGTTAAATGAGTTAGGGATTGATCAAGTGGATGGCGTACTTTTTGATTTAGGCGTTTCATCACCACAGTTTGACGATGCAGAACGTGGATTTAGTTATCGTTTTGATAGCAGATTGGATATGCGTATGGATCAAACCCAAGCACTTAGTGCTTATGAAGTCGTCAATGAATATGAAGAAGAACAATTGGTTCAGATTCTTAAAGATAATTCGGATGAGCGTTATGCACGCCGAATTGTTAAGAATATTATTGAGAATAGACCTGTAGAAACAACATTTGAACTTGTTGAACTGATAAAACGTTCTTATCCTGGAAAAGATCTAAAAAAAGGACATCCAGCTAAGAAAACATTTCAAGCCTTACGTATCGAAGTGAACAATGAGTTTGAAGAAGTCAAAGATGCAGTTGAACAAGCGGTCCATGTCATTAAGCCAGGTGGCCGTGTCGTTGTTATTACATTCCATTCTATCGAGGATAGAATTGTTAAACGAATCTTCAGTAACTACGGTAAACCTAAAAAGGTTGATCCGAGATTACCAATAATTGAAGAACAAGTACTTAATTATAAATTGGTTTCAAAGGCACTCAAGGCCTCTACAGAAGAATTAGAGTTTAATAATCGCGCACATAGTGCAATCTTAAGAGGGATCGAGAGGGTGAAATAATTGTGGCAAAACACGTAATTAAAAGAAAAAAGAAAACAATTCGTTGGAGTGGACTTGTAGGATTTGTATTCACGATGGCATTATTATTTTCATTTGTTACGCAGATTTTTGTTCGTTCAGAAAATGCTCGTCTTGCACGAGAAATTCAAGTTGTCAAACAACAACAAGCAGATATTAATGTTAATAATGAAAAATTAACAGCAGAGATTCAAGATTTAAGTGATTCAAACCGCGTTGTATCAATTGCAACAGAAGCGGGATTAGATAACACACATAATGTTGTGACCGTAAAGCATGGTGATTAGATTTGGAAAAGAAGAAGTTACGAAAAAGTGCAAACTATAAAGTTTTAATTGTTTCAATCACAATGGCGCTCCTCTTTGTTGTAGTGGGTGCCAATGTTTTTGTTGTCTCCGTACTGGGTTATCATTTAAACTCTGGTACGGATTTTCGTGATGATATCAACGGAATTCATACGGTAGAACGTAAAATTCCCGCAAATCGCGGTAAGATTGTTGATCGCAATGATACTGTCATTGCTCAAGATCTCGTAGCCTATACCTTACAGGCAAGTCTTGATGAATCACGCATGCATTCTGACAAGACGCCTGCGCATATTGATGATAAAGAAAAAGCTGCAAAAGTGATTAGTGAGGTTATTGGAACCCCGTACGACAAGGTTTTGGAGATTATCAGCCAAGATGCACTTCAAGTTGAATTTGGTTATGCCGGTAAATACTTAACATTAGATCAAAAAACGGCTTTAGAGGAATCAGGAATTCCTGGACTTATGTTTGAAAAGATTATTACGCGAAATTATCCTTTAAAGGTATTTGCTTCTAAGTTGATTGGTTATTCTCAATATGATGAACTGGAAGAAGGCCAAATTGGTCAGATGGGACTGGAAAGTGCTTATAATGATATTTTAGAGGGAACTAATGGATTTGAACAATACACTCATGATCGTGATAATTTCAGACTTCGTTTTGATGATGGTCAACGTAAAGATCCGATTAACGGTAATGATGTGAAGTTAACCCTTGATCGTGGAATTCAGGATTCTCTTGAACGCGCGTTGCTTGGCATTACCCAAGATCCGGGTGTTAAGGCATCTGAAGCATGGGGAATTGTTATGGAAGTGAAAACCGGTAAAATTCTAGCGTGGGGTGATGCACCAAGTTTTGATCCGAATGCCCCAGACTTTAGTAATGGATTTACAAACCGTGTTTCTCAAAGTACTTTCGAACCGGGTTCAACGATGAAGACGTTTACGGTTGCGGCAGCCATTGAGGAAGGGGTATGGAATAACGAAGAAACCTTTGATTCCAATCCATTCCATGTTGGTGTTGAGAATAATAAAGCATACCGTTTACCAAGCGAAGATGGCAGTGTTCATACGATTACCAACGCAGGGGGACATACTTATGGTCAAATGCGTTATGACTATGGATATGCCTTAAGTTCGAACGTTATGATTGCGGAGTTGTTGACTCGTAAATTGGATCCGGAAGTGTTTCATGATTATCTCTATAAACTTGGATTCTTTAAGAATGTAAATACGGATAAAATACCTGAAGAGCAAGGGTATGATTTATGGCAAGAACCGCTTGAGAAAATCAGTAATGGTTTCGGTCAAGGTTCGAGTGCTTCGATTCTGCAACTCGCTCAAGCATACACCTCAGTTTTAAATAACGGGGTAATGGTGAAACCTTATTACATTGACGAAATTAAAAACTCCCAAACGGGTGAAGTTATTTATAAAGGTCAAACACAAAATCTTGGAAAGGTGTTTTCTGAAGAAACAGCGAAGAAAGTTCAAGATTTAATGCGTTACGTTGTGGATATTACCGGTTCAGGATATCGTTTTAATATACCTGAGACGAATGTGATTGCGAAGACAGGGACTGCACAAACGGTTGTGGAAGGGGTGCCGGGTTATTCACCGACAATCTATAACTTTTCAAGTGCTGTAGCTTTACCTTATGAAGATCCTGAAGTGCTTGTTTATACTGCATATAAAGCGAATTATGGACATGATGTCGATTATTCAGCGGTTTATATTAGGGATGTTCTTCATAAGATTGCCGCTACTTACGGTATGACCAATGAGGGTGGTAAAGAATCGATTAATGAAATTACAGTTCAAGAACTACAAAATTACATTAATTCACCGGTTCCTAAAGCAAAAGAATCCCTTGAATCATTGGGATATAAACCAATTGTTATTGGTGATGGTGAGACGGTAATTAATCAAAAACCAGAAGTTAACCGTCAGGTTATCAATAATGAACGCGTCTATCTTTATGCGGGTGATCATAATATGACCATGCCTGATTTTAAAGGCTGGACACGTAAGGAAATTTTCAGTTTTATGAGTATCTCAGGTTTAAATGCGGAAGTGAGTGGTTCGGGCTATGTTACCGAGCAGTCGATCCCTCCTGGAACAATTTTCACAAAAGATGATACGGTTTCACTTAAACTGAATTAAGAATTTGTTATAATAAGTAAGATGTAAGGGAGAAATATTATGATTGTAGGAATTATCGCAATGTTAACAGCATTTGCACTCAGTGTTGTTGCTTACCCAAGGTTTATTAGTTATCTTCAGAAGAGCAACATGGAACAAAAAGTTAGTGAATATGCACTAGAAGAATTTAAAAATAAACAAAAAACACCAACATTTGGAGGATTTGTTTTTGTAATTATTCCTGTTTTAGTTGCTCTTGTCTTTAACGGTTTTAATTTCAATGGCTCAGTTCTTTTACTTATTGGTGTGTATGCAATGTATGCACTTATCGGTTTAATTGATGATTATAAAATTGTTAAAGAAGGAAAAAATGATGGCCTTTCACCAAAAGTTAAAATGCTGTCACAATTATTACTTGCTGTGATTTTCTATGTTATCTATATAAAAATGGGTGGCGATAATAAACTTGCGATTCCTTTTATGAAAGAACCCCTTGATCTGGGTTGGTTCTATTTACCACTTATAATGTTCATCTTTGCAGGCTCTTCAAATGCTGTAAATCTAACGGATGGTATGGATGGCTTAGCGAGCGGAACAAGTGTTATTGGTTTTGCAGCATTTGCTTTTGTTGCATACACCTTGAACCGTATGGATGTGTTTATGGTTCTTTTAGCGGTTATTGGTGGTCTTCTTGGATTTTTAGTTTATAATCGAAAACCCGCGAAGATTATTATGGGTGATGTTGGGTCGCTTGCGCTAGGTGCTTTATTTGCAGGGGTTTCCGTTTTACTCAATAAAGAAATTCTTTTAGCGATCGTTGGAGGTGTTTTTGTATTTGAAACACTATGTGTCATTATCCAGCGTACTTCTTGGAAGTTAAGACATAAAAAAGTATTTAAATATACACCGATTCATTACAGTTTTACGCTCAATGGTTGGAAAGAAGAAAATGTCGTCAATTTCTTCTATGCACTTGGTGTAGCCTTCGCAATCATTGGTTTAGCATTAAACGCGATTGCATAATATGAAAGCGTTAATTATCGGAGGAGCACGTTCAGGAATTGGATGTGCTCGTCTTCTTAATAAAGAGGGTTTTGAAGTAGTATTGACGACAAATCAAGACTTTCCAGAACGTTTCGAACTCGAAGGATTAGGGATTCGCGTTTCTTTAGATGATAAAGATATGCGTCTTGTGGATGCATACGACTTCGTTATAAAGAATCCGGGGATACCCAATGATCATCCGCTTGTTTCCCAATTTTCAAACATCTATAATGAGATTGAAATTGCATCTCGTTATGCAAAACACGCGAAATTTTACGCGATATCTGGGACGAATGGTAAAACAACTACAACAACATGTCTTCATGAAATGCTATTAAAAAAAGATTCGAGTGCACTTCTTGCCGGGAATGTAGGTTACGCACTCAGTGAAGCTGTCTATCGCGATGGGGATCTTCCACGCGATGTTGCTTTAGAGATATCCGCATTTCAAATGGAAGGGACACCTACATTTTCACCAGAAGTGTATGCGCTTATGAATTTAAGTCCAGATCACATGGATCGTTATGACCATGTCGATGACTATTACAAAGCTAAGTTAAATCTATTACCGCATGTTAAAACGTTTATTAGAAATTGTGATGATCAAAATATCATGCGTTTGACACAAGATTATCAAGGGCTTGTTTATGATTTATCCATGACTCACGACGCGGATATTTGTCTTCGTGAGGGTTGGGTCTATTTTCTAGATATTCCACTTTTTGAAGTATCTACATTAAAACTTGTAGGTGCCCATAATCTGATGAACGCTGCCTTTGCAGCAACACTAGCATTTCTAGCAGGTGTGAGCCTTCATGATATTCAAGATGTAATTCATACGTTTCGTGGTGTAGAACATCGTATTGAATTTGTCGATGAAGTGGATGGTGTTCGCTATTACAATGACTCCAAGGCAACCAATCCTGAGTCTACGGAAGTTTGCCTTCAAGCTTTTGAAAAGCCAATTATTTTACTCGCAGGTGGTTTCGATAAGCATATTTCATTTGATTTACTTAAACCTTATGAAGATCGCATTAAAATGCTGTTTGTATTCGGAGAAAGTGCGGATCAGATTCGTGAAGTGTTTCCGTTTGCGATGAAAGTTGATACCATGAAAACTGCCTTTATGGAGGCAAAATCTCATGCATCATCCGGTGACATCATTGTGTTATCACCCGCATGTGCAAGTTATGATCAATTTGAAAATTTTGAAATTCGTGGTAACATATTTAAAGAATACGTTAAAACTCTCTAGTTAGAGTTTTTTCTTTTGCGTTTTTCGTGTATCATATACGTGATGAGACGAGGTGAATGTATGAAAGATGAAAACACACAACAATTTAAATTGTTACTAACATTAAGACTTCGTCAAATACATAATAATGGATTAGAAGGCGTTTCATATGATGATTTGTACCGCATGTTTACAACCTATGTATGGCGTCATAAAGAGCCAACTCGGTTAAGTGAATTGGCCGATGATATTTTTAAAACGACTGATGAAGATGTTGTAAGGTGGCTTGCAACTGAGTCTAAAATCAATGGGTTAAAATCATCTCTTGAAGACTATCAAAATTTATTTGAGGATGAGGAGATTCAATGAAAACTAAAGCTGAATTAAGAGTTTCGTTTATTGTAATCATTGTTACCGTGCTTGTAGGGTTTTTGACACTTACGACGGTTGGGAGATTGAATACGGGTTTAGGATTTGGACATGATGTACGCTTGATTGTGGAAACGAAAGATCGAACAGGCTTAAACAATTTTCTTTCGAATCAGACACGAAACAACCGGGAATGGCGTAAACGTGTCATTGATTCAAATCACTATGCTTTATCGTTTTCAGGTGTTGAAAACATTTCGGATTTAGTTAACAGTATTGATGCCCATGTTTCAGATCTTGTGGTTTGGAATACAGGGACGTTTGGATCAGTGACAAAATTAATCAGCACTCAGAGTTTTATTAGTTTATATTTAGTTTTATTTATGGCTTTAACGGCAGGCTATTTCTGTTTTAGGTTTCGGTTTTTTGGGTGGATTGCAGGGATGGAGATTGTAATTGGTGTTATGTTATCCCTGCTTTTAGTTTCTTTATTTGGATATCCATTCACAAAATCTCTATGGTATTCTGTACTGATTTCATTTATGATGCTTGTTTATCAGAAGCAGATGTATTTAGTGGATTCAGAAGGTTTGACGCTGCATGAAGTTGTGGAATCACGACAGGATATCCGTAAACGACACATTCGTGTGTCATTGTTGCATTCGGCGTTCTATCTAATCTTTGGTTTTGTGGCGGTTGTCTTGAACCGTTATGGTCTTGTACGGACGGGATGGTATATGATTTTCTTAGGTTATATCGTTTTGATCCAATTTCTCTTATTTAATTTTGTTTTTGAACGATTCTTACTCAAAATTCCGAAATCTTCGAGTTTTGTACAATTTCAAAATATAAATGTTTTAAAAATAACCCAACCAACGCATATTCTGTTTAAAAATACAGTTTCTGTGATGCTTGCGGTTTTGCTTTTGAGTACACTGTTTGCGATTCCTAAAGGGATTGATTTACATAAGGGGTGGGATTTTGCGAATCAGAATGTTCTCATCATGAATGATGCTCGCTCAACTGCTTATCTTGAATTACAAGCTACGCTTTATGAAGTAGGAATCTTTGATAATCAATTAAGTTATGAGGTAACTGAACAAGGCGATACGTGGATTCATTTTGATGAAAATGTTACGTCGAAACAATTGGGTGCTGCGGCACGTGGCGTGAAAACAAAATTTAATGTTAAGGGGACCTATTACGATACCCACGAAAATTTATTTCCATTGGAAGATGTAGATTTCTATCTAACCTTGGGTGTATTTATTTTGGCATCATGGATTATGGTTAGTTGTATTTTTGGGTTTAAGCGCAGTATTCTAATTCCAATATTAAGCGTACTGTCTTCAATACTCTTTGTGTTTTTAACCATGATCTATCACATTAAGTGGAGCAGGGAGACGGTTTATATTGTGTGGACAATACCGCTTATTATTGGCTGTTATTACAGTTCACAATATTCCCTAAATCGATTCTTTAATTTAGATCTCTTTGAATCGGAGTTTATGGATTCATTGATGCTTAATGTAATTTTGTTTGCGATTATTTCAACGCCTATTCTAATTATTATTCCTGTTCCAATAACGGTTGAAATGATTGCGATTTTAATGATGATGATTTTCTCGATTTACTTAGCGTTAATCATTCTTTACTGTATTGCTTGGTTAATTAGAAGGTGGGTACAAAAACGTGAACGATTTGTTTAATTCTTTATCACCGCTTGTCCAAGAAACACTAAAATCAATGCACTTGTCAGATATTCAGTTACAGGAATTGTTTGATCCGACAGATCATATTGTTTCAAATGAAGCCATCGATGCGATGATTCGTTTTTATCAATCAGCCACAAAACTAATTGTATGTGGCGATTATGATTGTGATGGTGTTTCTTCAACAAGTATTGCGGTGTTATTAGCAAAAAAATGTAAGATTGAAGTGGGATACTATATTCCAAATCGACTTAAAGAAGGTTATGGTGTTTCTAAAGATACCATTACAATGGCCCATGAACGCGGGTATAAGGATGTCTTAATTATTGACAACGGTGTTAAGGCACATGAAGAAATCGCTTATGCGAAGTCTTTAGGAATGCAAGTAGCCGTCGTGGACCATCATATTATTGATGAACCGGTAATGGCAGATGCATTTTTACATCCGGATGTATGCAGTCCTTATGAAGCGTCGATGTGTGCAAGTGGTTTAATCTACTGTGTGGCGGAGGCGATGGGGCTTGCGGATGCGTACATGCTTGCGATGGCGTGTACTGCAACGGTTGCGGATGTTATGCCTTTATGGGGTAAAAACCGAGAAATTGTTCGAAAAGGAATTGATGCACTCAATCAAAATCAGTTCTTACAATTTGATGCATTAGTGAAGCGTAATCGCTTTACACATTACTCTGCGAAATTGCTTTCGTTTCAAGCAATTCCTAAAATTAATACGGTGGGACGATTGGGTGATTTGGCCAATGTGAATACTTTAGTTCAGTACTTTACAACGACGGATGAATCGGTGATTACCTCCTATGCGAAACAGTTATTTAAATTGAATGACTATCGCAAAGAACAAGGAAAAGCACTTAAAGAAGTTGCGATGACGCAGGTGAATGATGATCCGATCCAAATTATTGTCGATAAACGGTTTCATGAAGGGTTGTTAGGGATTGTAGCCAATCAAGTAGCTCAAGAAACCATGAAACCGACCTTAGTCTTGACGGAATATGATAATGTCCTAAAGGGCAGTGCACGGAGTATGACGTTTTCGTTACAAGATATATTTACAGAAGTTCGTTCAGATTACTTTGTAGCAATGGGTGGGCATGATTTCGCTTATGGAATGACGCTTAATAAAGCAACCTTTGAGGATTTTAAATCCGATGTGAACCAGCTTGTTTCGGATTTTGGTACATTTGAAGGACGTCGTGAATCGGTTCTTGCAATTGATCCATCATGGATCACGAAAACGGCTCTTGAACAATTACGTCAGCTTGAACCCTTTGGTGAAGGTTTTAAACTACCGTTAATGAGTATTGATATACCGCGTGATTTCCAATTGTACAACCTCAATGGTTATGGTTTTAAATACGCATTTAATAACTTTTCATTTGATGAAGCAGTATTTTTTACACAACAATATCAAAAATACCAACTTCAAACAGCACGACGTTTAATTGGAACCTTAGATTTAGACAGTCGTTCAAAAAATGTATTGTTCGTGGAAGATTTTGAATAACTTGTGATATGATAGGACTATTGAATAGGAGGCATGTTATGTTTAAAACATTTTTAGCTACAGTATTACTTCTCAGTGGTATTGGGCAAAATCCACAAATTAATAAGCAACCCATTGCGGATAAGATTCCTCCTACATCACGTCGTGTTGCGGTGACGCAAGATGATGCGGAAGTTGTAAAAGATCCTATAAAAATTAAACAGGCTAAATATGATCTGTATGAAAATTCAAGCATGCAGATTGATTTCACCTTAGAAGGTCTAAGTAAACAAGCGACGGTATCTTTCAAAAGCGAAAATCCAGATATTGTAAGTGTATCGGAAAAAGGTTTGATTACTGCACTTGCGAAGGGTTCATCCATCATTACGATTGTAGCGGTGGATGGGGAAGAAATCTATACGAAAGAAATCAGTGTTAAAGTAAATGTTCTTGATGGGACCATTAATTTTAAAAATGAAGATGTGTATATTAACCGCGGTTTTGAATATGAGTTGGAATATACCTTAAGTAATGATGCTATGAAAGATAAAAGCATTATTTGGTCTTCGGACAATACAGCGGTTGCGGATGTTGTGAATGGAAAAGTGACAGCAAAATCAGCTGGTACAACAACCATCACAGCGCGTATCGGGACAATTACATCAAGTGTAAAAGTTACTGTAACAATTCCCTTACGTGATATCGAGTTTAATCCGTCTAATCTGACGATCGTTTTGGCAGATGAAGTAGAAATTCCAGATCTTATTTTTGTGCCTTATGATACAACAACGTCCCGGAATGCGAGTTATGTTTCGGAAGATAATGGCATCGTTGAAGTTGTGGAAGATCGTCTAATTGCGAAAAAAATTGGGAAAACGAAAGTTACCGCAACGATTGGTGAACACCACGCTGAATTAGAAGTAACGGTTAAGTCCAAGCAAACGGAATCGGGCGCTGATATTATCAAATTAAAAGTTGATAAAGAAGAAGGGGATCGCCTTGTACTTGTAACAGATAACTTAAGTAAGTCTGAAAATCAAAAGTATGCCTTAACGTTACCGGATGAGATACTAACCAAGTTTATTGAAGCGCGTGATCATTCGGAAGTAATCCTGGTCCTCGATGATGTTTTACTCGAAAAAGATATGTCTAATTTGGAATCATTTATTGTTTCGGAAACCGTAATGAGTGCATTGACGGATAAAACCTTATCCATTCACTTAGTTGATAAACGAAATGTTCCACTCATTATCTACAATTTCCAAGGCTCATACCCGCATGATGTGGATTTACGATTTAAGATCATTCAGATTACGGAGCGTTCACCGTTGTATGAACAATTATCAGGACGTGCTTTTGAATTGGTGTTTGCGAATCAAGCTCAATTTGGCGAAGGCACAACCGTGGAATTATCTGCGAAATTAATTGAGTCAACGTTTTCGCAAATGCACTTTATTTATGAGCGGACCAATAAAAACGAATTAGAGTTTACCAATCAAGAAGTATCGGTATCCAATGAGGACCGACTCAAATTTTCAGTTACCAATAATGACTACGTGATTACGTTTAATAAACTGGCGAAGACAGATGATCATTTTATCATCATCTCTTTATTAATCATCGTATTGACAATTGTTGGAGGAAGCGGTTTTTTCTATTTTAATAAGTACAAGAAAAAGAAAAAACTATGATATAATAATGATTGTACTTTGGAGGATGTTATGGATTTAAAAAACTATATTGCAACAATTGATGATTTCCCTAAAGAAGGCATCAAGTTTCGAGATATCACCCCTTTAATGGCAGATGGCGAAGCGTTTGCGGAAGCAACACGACTTTTTGAAGGATTTGCCCGCAAGGTAGGTGCAGATGTTATTGTCGGACCTGAATCCCGAGGATTTATTTTCGGATGTCCAGTAGCTTATGCAATGAATATTGGCTTTGTTCCTGTTCGTAAACCGGGTAAACTACCACGTGAAACGGTAAGTTATAAATACGATCTTGAATATGGATCCAATGAACTTCATATCCATAAAGATGGTGTGAAACCTGGTCAAAAGGTTCTTATTATTGATGACCTCCTTGCAACAGGTGGAACCGTCGAAGCTTCAGTAGCACTTATTGAAGAATTAGGTGCTGAAGTTGTAGGATGTGGATTCCTTATCGAACTTGAAGATTTAAATGGCCGCGATAAACTTGAGGGCTATGAAGTCTTTACAATTATGCAATACTAAGAACGAAGATCCCTTCGTTCTTTTCACAAATTTGGAGGTAGCCGATGAGACAATTTCAAGATATTAGTTTTGATATGATACTCGAAGAGACGTCAAAATATATTACATCACCTGAAAACATTGAATTAATTACGCATGCTTATGAGTTTGCGGAAGCAAAGCATTCAGGTCAATATCGTAAAAGTGGTGAACCCTATATTGTTCACATTTTACATGTGGGCTATATTCTCTCAAATTTAGGCATGTCTCCAACCACAATTTCTGCAGGGCTTTTACACGATGTTATTGAAGACTGTGATGTAAGTAAAGAAGAACTTGCGGAGGAGTTTAATCAAGAAATCGCAACGCTTGTGGAAAGTGTTACAAAAATCGGTAATATTGAATTTAAAGATGAAAAAGAGTACCTTGCAGCAAATCATCGTAAAATCTTTATTGCGATGGCCAAAGATGTTCGGGTTATTTTTATTAAATTGGTAGACCGTCTTCATAATATGCGAACCCTCCAATACCATAACCCTGAAAAGCAAAAAAAGATTGCTGCAGAGACCTTGGATGTCTATGCACCGATTGCCCATCGCTTGGGTCTTGGTGAAATTAAAAATGAATTAGAAGATTTAAGTTTTAGTTACCTTCACCGTGATAAATATTACGAAATTGCGCGTCTTGTGGATGATCGCAAAGCAGAACGCGATGCTCAAGTTACGCGGATGATTGAAGATATTGCTGAGTTACTACTCGAAAATAATATTCGCTTTAATATCTTCGGTCGATCCAAGCATCTTTACTCTATCTATAAAAAAATGACGACTAAACATAAGCGTTTTGATGAAATTTTAGATTTGCTTGCGATTCGTATTATTACGGAGACGGAATTAAATTGTTATGAAATCTTGGGACATATTCATGCGAATTATCGTCCGATTCCAGGACGGCTCAAAGATTACATTGCTATGCCTAAAATGAATATGTACCAATCCCTACATACCACAATCGTCGGTGATGAAGGTGCGATTTTTGAAGTTCAAATCCGTACTAAACAAATGGACGAAATCGCGGAGCGTGGGGTTGCAGCGCACTGGCGTTATAAAGAAGGCAATACCAACCAAGAAGCTAATCAAAAAGAAATTGAAGATCGCCTCTCATGGTTTAGAGATATCAACATTCTAACTGAGGGTGTTGATGAAAATGCTCAAGACTACATGAATGTCCTTCAAAAAGATATTTTTGAAGCAAATGTTTATGTCATGACACCGAAAGGTCGAGTTATCGGACTACCCAATGGTGCGACACCAATTGATTTTGCTTACCGTGTTCATACAGAGGTAGGTCATCAAACGGTTGGCGCGATCGTTAATGGAACTTTAGTACCCTTAAATACACCCTTAAAAACAGGAGATGTTGTTCAGGTTAAGACATCAAAGCAATCAACTCCAAGTGAAGACTGGCTTAAAGTTGTCCAAACAACGCATGCTCGAAACAAAATTCGTAATTTCCTTCTGAAACAACAAATGGATAACCGTAAAGAAGTTGTCGATAAAGGTGAAACGATGTTTAAAGATGAGTGTAAACGTCGTGGTATTGATGAAAAAGAATTAAAAGCGTCCAAACGCTTTGAACATGTATACAGTCAATTTTCGGTGAATTCATTTGATGATTTAATGTATGCAATTGCATCAAAATCGTTATCATTTCCAGCTCTTTTTGAAAAATTAGATCTTAATAAAAATTTTAATGATGAAAACAGTAAAGTTGAGAAAGTAGTGGCGCGAAGTGCGACCCAACAAAGTAAGTCAACAAGCAAGTCAGGTGTGAGCGTATCTGGAATTGATTCGATGATGATTGGCTTGAGTAATTGTTGTAATCCAGTTTATGGAGATGAAATTGTAGGTTATGTAACAAAGGGAAGTGGTGTTAAAGTCCACCGTAAGGACTGTCCAAACATCGCGCATGAAACCGCACGTCTAATTGAAGTTCAATGGGAAGAAAATCACGAGCAAGGAGAGTACGAAGCTGTGCTTCAAATTCTCTCAACCGATCGTAATTTCTTGCTTACGGATATCATTACCATCGCTTCTCAACTCAAAGTGCGCTTAAATGCCGTTAATTCAGAAATCAATGAAGACCGTATTCATGCTACAACGACGATGCGTGCAGTTGTTCGGGATGCAGATCACTTAAAAACATTGATTGCGAATTTACGAAAAGTTGATAGTGTCATTCGTGTTGATCGCATCACTTTGTAATTGCATCTAAAGTGCGATTGTGTTAAAGTAATATCATATTCAATGATCATGATTAAATTCTGGTTTGATTGTAGAGAAATGCTGGTTGGTGAAAAGCATATCAATAAAGGAATGGGACACATGGGAGATACAATTTTGAATCAGTAGAAATTGTCGTGACTCGCGTTAAGAGATTAAGTAAAAAACAAAGGTGGTACCACGCGATTTGCGTCCTTGGTAGCACCTTTTTATATACTAGAGGAGGTAGAATTATGTCAGAAAATTATCGCGCACCTCGCGGTACACAAGATGTTTTTGGAGCAGAGGCTAAAAAATGGCAATACATTGAGCGCATCGCTCGGGAGATGTGTGATCGATATCATATCACTGAAATGCGTACACCAGTTTTTGAACATACACATGTATTTGCGCGTGGAAATGATGGTAGTGATGTCGTCAATAAAGAAATGTATACGTTTGAAGATCGCGGAAATCGATCACTGACCCTTAAACCGGAGGGAACTGCAGGTTTAGTTCGTAGTTTTGTAGAACATAAACTTTACGCAACAGGAGGCGCTTTGCAACGTTACTTCTACATTGCACCAAACTTCCGCTATGAAAGACCTCAAGCAGGACGTTTACGTATTTTCCATCAATTTGGTGTTGAATTTCTTGGAGAAGCAAATCCGTATATCGATATCGAATCGATGTTGGTGGGTATTAACATTCTGAAAGAAGTTGGCATTACACAATTTAAATTAGTAGTTAATACTTTGGGTGATCAAGAATCTCAGGATGCTTATAAAAAGGCATTACGTGATCATTTTGCAGGTCACCTCGATACGATGTGTGCAGATTGTCAACGTCGTTATGAACAAAACCCTTTACGAATGTTGGATTGTAAAGTAGATCAAGAACATGAAGCGATGAAAACCGCTCCAATTAATCATGACTATTTAAACGATGCTTCACGAGAATACTTTGAAGAATTAAAACGAACGCTTGATGAACAAGGGATTGCTTATGAAATTGATTCACGATTGGTACGTGGTTTGGATTATTACCACCACACAGTCTATGAACTTATTTCTACAGATCCTAAAGCGGCATCTCAGTCAACAATTTTCGCAGGTGGACGATACAGTAAGCTTGTAGAATATTTTGGGGGGCCTTCAGTAGATGCAATTGGATTTGCGATGGGTCTTGAACGCCTTCTACTCTATGCAGATTTAGCGGGTGTCGAATTTGATACCGAAGATCGTATTGATGTATTTGGAATGCCTTTAGGACATGAAGCAAATGGCTCAATGTTTAAAATGATCGAAACCTTGCGTGAAGCAGGTTATGATGCTGATATGGATTACTACAACAAATCCATGAAAGCACAATTTAAGCAAGTTGATCGCTTTAATGCGAAGATTGCGATGATTTGTGGTAGTGATGAAGTTGCGGAAAATGTCGTAACTTTAAAAAATATTGAAACACAAGAACAATGTCGTGTGGCACACGACGATGTCGTGGAACAGGTTAGAAAGTGGATTGGAGCTAAATAATGGAAAGAACACATCATAATGGAATGTTAAGAATTGAGCATGTTGGAGAACATGTGGAACTGGTTGGTTGGGTTGCGAAGCGTCGTAACTTTGGTTCCATTAATTTTATTGATTTAAGAGACCGAAGTGGTTTGATTCAATTAGTGGTGAATCATGATGAATATCCAATTGTTCAAGAATTAAAAAATGAATTTGTTATTTCGGTAAGTGGTACCGTTCGTGAACGTCAGGATAAAAACCCTAAGATGGCTACTGGAGATATTGAAATCGAAGTAAGCGAAGTCAAAATCATTAACAAAGCAGCACAAACACCGATGATTATTGCGGATGAAACGGATGCATTGGAAGAGACACGTCTAAAGTATCGTTATCTTGATTTGCGTCGTCCGGTAATGCAAAATAAATTGATTACACGCGCACGTATCGTTACCGAGATGCGTCGTACCCTTGATGAAATGGGATTTATTGATGTTGAAACACCAATGCTTACAAAATCTACACCTGAAGGGGCTCGCGAATATCTTGTACCATCACGTGTCCATGAGGGAGAGTTTTATGCGCTTGCGCAATCACCACAAATTTTTAAGCAACTGCTTATGATTGGTGGTCTAGAACGTTACTATCAAGTGGCTCGTTGCTTCCGTGATGAGGATTTACGAGCTGACCGTCAGCTTGACTTTACTCAAGTCGACATTGAAGCATCCTTCTTGGATCAACAACAATTTATGAGTCTTGTGGAAGAAGTTGTCGATAATGTAATGGTCAATGTTTTAAGTCTTGAAAAACCTCGCATTCCTCAAATTCGTTTTGAAGATGCATTGAATGTTTATGGATCTGATAAACCGGATATGCGTTTTGAAATGTATTTACAAGATTTTAATCGAATTTTTATGCTAAGTGAATTTAAAGTGTTCAGTGATACCCTTAAAGAGGGTGGTGTCTTAAAAGGTCTTGTACTTAAAGGACAAGCAGAATCGATGACACGTAAAGTAATGGACAAATATACTGATCTTGTAAAGAAAAACGGATTAAAAGGTTTGGTAGTCTTGAAAGTTGAAGAAGAAGGTTTCGCCGGTGGCGCCGCGAAATTTATTGATGAACAAGAACGTATTCAAATGATTCAGGAATATGATCTAGAAGTTGGTGATGTTGTATTTATTGGTAGTGGTATGTGGGAGAACACCTGTACTGCTGTTGGTGCATTACGACTTCAACTTGCTAAGGATTACAATCTCATTCCTGAAAATACCTTTGCGTATTGCTGGGTTGTGGATTTCCCAATGTTTGAAATGGACGAAGATGTTATTATTGCACGTCACCATCCATTTACAGCACCACGCGAAGAGGATGAAAAACTTCTTGATACAGATCCACTCAAAGTCATTGCGCAAGCTTACGACCTTGTATTAAATGGATTTGAAATTGCTGGTGGTTCGATGCGTATTTACCGCCAAGAATTACAAGAACAAATGTTTGAAATTATTGGTTTCACACCGGAACAAATTAAAAAACGTTTTGGTTTCTTTGTGGATGCCTTTAAATACGGTACACCACCTCATGGTGGAATCGCATTTGGCTTGGATCGATTTGCAATGGCGTTAACGCACTCGGATACAATTCGTGATGTTATTGCGTTCCCTAAAAATGCATCAGCGCGTTGCCCATTAACAAACGCTCCTTCACCTGCAGTTGATAAACAACTTGAAGAATTGCATTTGGAAATCGTTCATAAGAAAAAAGAATCTGAATAATGTAAAAGCACCTTACGGTGCTTTTTTTGTGAGTATAGATTTTTTAAAATTATATTTTAAAATAAGTATAGGCAGAATGATAAAATAAATGTATAATATGTTGGCTAATAATTCACGCTTTGTGGACTTTGTTTCCGGAGCTGTTATTGAGTATTTCATTGACATGTTGATATGACCGTGATATACTTACCAAGCAATAAGAAAGCAGAAGCACACTTCTCACCTGATGATTCATTCATAGGTAATAAGCTTAGGTCACTATTAATTTATACCTTTGAGTGTGTTTCCTATAATGAGACACATTTTTTATTGTTTACACCACAAGGAGGTGAATTTTATTAGTAGAAGATATGGAAATGAAAAGCCTAAAGGACCAGAGGATTTAGTGAACGAAGCAATTCGTTTTAAAGAAGTTCTTGTTATTGGACCTAAAGGTGAACAACTTGGAATCCTTATGCGTCGCGAAGCATTAGAAAAAGCCTATGAGCACAATCTTGATTTGCTTTGTGTTGCGCCTAATGGAAACCCACCAGTATGTAAAATCGTGGATTACGGTCGCTATCGTTTTGAATTACAAAAGAAAGCGAAAGAAGCGAAGAAACATCAACATGTTACCCAAATTAAACCTCTTCGATTATCACCAGTTATTGATCAACATGACTTTGATACAAAGTTACGTCATGCTCGTAAATGGTTAGAAGAAGGAATCAAAGTTAAAGTTGACATGAGATTTAGAGGACGTCTTATCACTCGTTTAGAGGTTGGACGAAAGACAATGGATAGTTTCATCGAGGAATGTTCAGATTTAGGATCCGTTGAAAAACGTCCTAAACTCGAAGGAAATACAATGTCTGTAGTAATATCTCCAAATAAAAAGAAATAGTTTATAAGAGGAGGGCCAGTTATGCCTAAAATGAAAACAAAACGTACTTTAGCAAAACGTGTTAAACGTACAGGATCAGGACAATTAAAAAGACAACAAGCTTATGTTTCTCACTTTGCTAGACATAAGACAAATAAACAAAATCGCCAACTACGTAAAGCTACATTAGTTTCTAAGAGCGATTACAAACGCATCAAGCATTTGTTACAAGATTAAGGAAGGATGAATTAGTATGCCAAGATCAACAAATTCAGTAGCGTCACGTGCACGCCGTAAAAGAACATTAAAATTAGCGAAAGGTTACTATGGTTCAAAACATGTACTTTACCGTACAGCTAATGAACAAGTTATGCGTTCACAACGTTACGCTTACCGTGACCGTAAACAATTAAAACGCGAAATGCGTAAACTTTGGATCACACGTATTAACGCTGCTGCTCGTCTAAATGACATGAGCTACAGCCAATTAATGCATGGTCTACGTTTAGCAAACATCGAAATTAACCGTAAAATGTTATCAGAAATTGCTATCCATGATCCTAAAGGATTTACAACTTTAGTAGGAAAAGCTCAAAAAGCTTTAGAAAAATAATAAATCATGAGAGATGATGCTGGTAAAGTAATTAATGAATTATTGGTTGATATTTTTAATCAAATTTTAATATTAGAAGAACGATATCATCGAGTTCATGGTGTTCGATTATCTATGACGGAAATTCACGCACTTGAAAGCATTCAAAAAAGCAAATCGAAAATGATGCGGGATGTTGCGGAGGCGCTTCGAATAACGCAAGGCACTTTAACAACAACGATCAATCGATTAAGTCAAAAAGGCTATGTTCTTCGTGAACAAGATGAGAACGACCGACGTGTTTATCGACTCCGTTTAACGGATAAAGGTGAAGCGGTTATGGAAATTCATAATCAATTTCATGAAGCCATGTCTGAACGATTGCTACTTCATCTACAAGATAAAGAAGAACTCATCGATTCCATTGCGGAAATTAATGAATTCTTCAAAGAATTATATGAAATTAATTAGATCCTTCGGGATCTTTTTTTATAAACAAAACCCACCAATTATTGTTTGGTGGGTTTTGTTTTAGAATAGGCCTCGCAAAGTCTTTGGTATTTCAAAGCGGCAATTTCTTGGTAGATGGATTGTTGATGTGATTCTAACATCATAAGTCCCCAAGCACACCATAAGGCGTTGTGTGCCACTTCAAAGACATCAAGCTTATGTTGGATTGTTGGGCCCGGTAATGATCCGAAGTACGCGTAATAGAACTGATTTCGCACTTCGGTGTCTGTGATATCATTTTCAGTGATAAAAGACATGACATCAGAACATGGATCGTTATCCATAGCATATTCAAAATCAATGAGATAATCCTGTGTATCGGTAAACAGAAAATTACCGGGTACCAAATCATTGTGACATAAGATTGGGTTTTCGTGAGTATAGGCATCAGCTTCGTTCATGATCTCCGTAACAAAATCCAAATCATAACAAGGTTTTTTGATTCGACTGCGATAGATTTCAAAATTGTCCTTTATACTAAATACCTTTCCCGATTTTACTTTGAGACTATGGAATGAACGCATCAGTGTTGCAGCCCGGTCAAGGTATTCAATTGAGAAGGTCTCAGCCTTTTCAACATAGTTCGCACATTTTATGCCCGTATTTGGATCAAAATACCAAAGATGGGGTTCAAGATTGGAATCATTCAAGAGATTAAGCACATGACCTTCATGGACATAATCAAACAATCCGTGATTTTCAGGTTTGGGCATTCTTAAAACCACATCGTAATGTTCCGTCTTTACATAGTAGTTATCATTAGTCAGTCCGGTATCGATATGTTTGATCTGAAGGGCATCTTCATTTAGAATGTGTCGAATGGTTTTTTGAATTTTCATAGTGTAATTATATCATAAGTGTTATAATTTCATAAGACTTGGAGGTATTCTATGGAACTATTAATTGCAAGCCATAACGAAGGAAAAATCCGTGAGTTTCGAGAACTTTTGGAACCTTTAGGCTATACTGTACGCAGCGCAAAGGATTATGGCATTTCAATGGATGCTGTCATTGAAGATCAAGAAACATTTCGCGGGAATGCACGCCTTAAATCAAAGTATTTATCTGAAAAAACAGGTTTAACAGTAATTTCAGATGATTCAGGTTTGGTCATCGATGCTTTACCCGATATACTTGGTGTGAAATCAGCGCGTTTCATGGGTGAAGATACACCATATGAATTAAAAAATAATGAAATATTAAGACGATTGGACGGGGTGGCAGATCGAAGTGCACGCTTCCATTGTGCCATTTCAATGTATGGCCCAAAGTGCGACGAAATTTTTGAGGGTGTAGTCGAGGGTGTAATTGGAGCGGTTCAAGAAGGTGGAACCGGTTTTGGGTATGATCCGATTTTCTATCCAGAAGGATCCGAACAATCTTTTGGTACAATGTCCCATGATGCGAAAAATGAAGTTTCTCATCGTGGTCGAGCGGTCCAACTTCTCTTGAATTATCTAAGGGGGTAATGATGAAACGGAAATTTTATGGTGTCGCTGTCGTGATTTTTGTAGTATGTATGATGATTACAGCGATCGATATTTTATCGTTTAACAGAAGTACTTATCATAATTTTTATAAACGTGCGAATACTGCTCAAGAAATTGGAATTACTGAGACGGAATTGGAAGATGTTACGGTAGAGCTTTTAGATTATTTAAAAGATCGAGAGCCGGCCTTATCGAAAACTGTGGTTATTCAGGGTGAAACGGTACCAATGTTTAATGAGCGTGAACACGAGCATATGAAAGATGTGAAAGCACTCTATCAAAAAGCGATGTTGTTTCGTAATTTGGGTATGATTTTTGTAGCAATCATGATTGTGGTGAGTTTGGGTTCGGGAGATTATCTTGATCTGGTCTTAAATCGTGATGTTTTAGGGTCAGCGCTTATTGTTTTAGTTGTCATTTTCGGAACAATTGGAATGATTGCGATTTTAGATTTTGATACCTTTTGGATTACATTCCACAATATTGTATTCAGTAATGATTTATGGCTTTTAAATCCGAGGGTGGACCGTTTAATTTTGTTGGTTCCAGAACCCTTCTTTATGGCTCTTGTATATCGTATTTTTGCTGCTACTGCAGTGATATTTGCCCTTATGGGTGGTGCCTATTTTGGCTTAGATTGGAAGGTTAGATATGATTCACGTCGTACTTTACGAACCGGAGATTCCTCAGAATACCGGTAATATTATGAGAACTTGTGTAGCAAGTGGTGCTGCACTGCATTTAATTGAACCGCTAGGGTTTATTTTGGATGAGAAGCGTGTTAAACGGAGTGTAATGGATTATTCGGATGATTTGAATCTTACACGTCATCTTGATTGGGAGAGTTTTCTAAAGACGGTTAAGGGGCCTGTGTTTTATCTGACGCGTTATGGGGAACATACCCACAGTGATTTTGATTATACAGCGATTGAAGAAACAGATATCTATCTTGTGTTTGGTAAGGAAAGTACGGGTATTCCGAAATCAATACTTAAAGAAAACTATGATCATTGTTTCCGAATTCCTATGGCTCCAAATGCTCGAAGTATGAATCTTTCAAACACGGTCGCAATTTGTGTCTTTGAGGTTCTGCGTCAAATTGGATATCCGGAATTAGCCACACATGAAGTTCTTAAAGGGAAAGATTTCTTAAAAGATTTTTAGTGTCTCAAGGACATGAATACGGTGGTGCGGATTCGTTGAATTCAAAAAATCATTAAACTATAATATAAGAAATGAGGTGACAGAGATGATTGAAGATTTAAATGGGTTCTTAAGTTTAGGAAGCCTTCTTATTATCGTCGTTGGTGCGATTGTGGGTTACTTCAAATTAAACAAACGCTTTAAGAAAGATGAAGAAATCGACGAGTACTATCGCGATTTATTGTAGGAGGCATGTAAGATGGTTCGAAAACAAATCCGTCCCGAAACGGGTCCGAAGTCCGTGGGTCCTTATTCAATGGGATTACTTATCGATAATACGGTTTATGTTTCAGGGCAATTGCCGATTGATGCGACATCAAATCTTGTTGCGGAAGACATTGTGAAGCAGACAATTCAAACAATCGAAAATATGGAACATATTTTGGAAGCCAGCGGTCTAAGTTTGAGTGATGTTGTGAAAACAACAGTATATCTTACCGATTTTGAAGATTTTGATAAGATGAACCAGATGTATGCCATCTATTTTTCATATCCTTACCCAGCTCGTAGTTGTATTGAAGTATCGCGTTTACCGAAGAATGCGAAGATTTCAATTGAGTGTGTTGCGATTGCGCGTGAAGATATGGAATTTGAAGAAGAAGATGATGAAGCGTGTGAGGGATGTTGTTGTGATTAGACAACAACCTCTTTTTTTTATCTCAAATTAAATTTGTTCGTTTCTTCACATAGTTTTTATCATAGAATCACAAAAATAAGGTTTGATTGATTGGGTTTTTTGAAATATGTGTTATTATCAATTTAGAGTTAAGAAGGGATGTACTTAAAGTACAGTTATGATAAATATGGAAAATTTAAGGTTAATTAAACCCAAACATATAGTTGGAATTGTTGTTGGTGCGTTATTTTCGGCATTAGCAATTAAAACGTTTGTTCGTCCAGGGAATTTGATTCCTGCTGGAGCTGGTGGATTAACAATCTTATTACTGAAAGAGAGCAGTCGATTATTTGGAATTGAATTGTCTTATGGAATTGTGTTCTTCCTGATTAATGCTATCGTGTTGATATTTGTTTGGAAAAAACTCGGTCGTCGTTTCCTTGCATTGTCCTTTTTACACGTTGGTTTGGTATCGTTATTTGTGGAAATACTCCCCGTGGTTACCGTCTTACCCAATGTTGATCCTAATGATCAGTTGATTCTCCTTGCGATTTTTGGAGGGGTGATGAACGGTGTCGGATCTTCATTTGCTTTAAAGGTAGGGGGTTCAGCAGGCGGTACTGATTTTGTCGCAATTTATTACTCTATGGTTAAGAATAAACCGATGTGGGATAAAATTATGTATTTCAATATTACCCTATTAATTTATTCTGGCTTTGTTTATGGTTGGATGCTTGCATTGTATTCAATTATCTACCAATTTGTTTCAACGCAAGTCATAGATCACTATCATGATCGATATAAACTATCGAGTTTACATATTATTACAGATTTACCAACGGAAGTTTCAGATGCTGTTATGGCTGTGACACGTCATGGTATTACGAAGATTGATGGTATTGGAATGTTTAAACAAAAATATAAGGCAGTTCTGTATATTGTTGTGAACCAATTTGAACTTGCATGCATTATTGATGCGATTACGCATACAGATCCGAAAGCATTTATTGAAATTTCTTCTGTAGAGCGTATTGAAGGTAATTATCGTCAAAAACCACTGGAATAAGCATTCATGCTTATTCTTTTTTTATATTTTTCATTACGCTTAATTTCTTTATTGAAAATTCCAGTCAATCTGTTGCTTTTTCAGTACAATTAGTTTAAGATGTAGGCACGATTATCAAGAGTTGAGGTAGAGAGTTAGCTCATTAACCTCATACCAACCTGCTAGAGCAAGGTGGTACAGCTAACAACGATAAGAAGCTATAGATGTATTTCTGAGCCTTAGTGTTGTTGCTAGGACTTTTTTTTATGTCGTTAGAAAAGAGGCTAGTATGAATTTAGTATTTTTTACGTCAGAGAGTGTTACGGATGGTCATCCGGATAAAATGTGTGATCAAATTGCGGATGCAATTTTAGATCAAGCATTAAAACAAGATCCTAATTCTAAGATGGCAGTTGAAGCGACCATTAAAGATAATTTTGTTTTAATCTATGGGGAGGCAAATACAAAAGCAGTGATTGATTATGCACAGGTTGCGAAAGATGTCATTGCGGATATTGGTTATCCTGAAGATTATGAAGTCATGGTTAAGGTTAATAAACAATCATCCCAAATCAATAACGCTGTTGTTTCTCAAGAAAATGTGGGAGCAGGCGATCAAGGGATTATGTTTGGGTTTGCATGTAATGAAACTGAAAATTATATGCCCCTTCCAATTCACTTAGCGCATGCCTTATCAAAACGATTAAGTGATGCGAAATCAGAAATCGATTGGCTTTATCCCGATGGGAAAACACAAGTAACCGTTGCGTATGAAGGCAATGAACCTAAGTTTGTGCATACGGTTTTAGTGAGTGCATCACATAGAGCAGGAATTGATCACGCTACCATTGAGAAAACTGTTATGGAGTCCATTATTAAACCCGTCATTGATTCAAAATGGATTACAGAAGAAACACGTTTTATTGTGAATCCAAGTGGTGAGTTTAGTATTGCAGGTCCTTTTAGTGATAGTGGTACAACAGGTCGTAAGATTGTAGTGGATAGCTATGGTGGATTTGGTCGTATCGGTGGTGGATGCTTTAGTTCGAAAGATCCATCTAAAGTGGATCGCTCAGCAGCTTACTTCTCACGTTATGTCGCAAAAAGTGTTGTGGCTGCAGGGCTTTGCGATAAAATTGAACTGCAATTGAGTTATGCAATTGGTTTATCGGATCCCCTTTCAATTCATATTGATACATTCGGAACGCATAAACGTCCTGAATCAGAGATTTTAGACATAATAAAAGCCAACTTTGATTTTAAAGTCGGCAATATTATTTCGGAACTTAATTTATTACGTCCAATCTATCGTAATACCGCAAATTTCGGTCATTTCGGTCGTGATGGCTTCCCATGGGAAGTTATTAAACCGCTTAAGTTTTAATAATAAGTTCGGAGACTTCTTGTTTAAGAAGTCTTTTTTTTATCGTCTCATCTTTGGGTAAGGTGTAAACTTCAGTTGCGCGTAATTCCAGTTCTTTAAACTGGTAATGCTTAAATTGCGTTGTATAGGGAATTTCATCATCGGACAGTTGTCTTAAGTATGCTTTTCCTTTGGTGTTCATGCCCAAGACTCGAACGTGTTCTAGGGGTTGTTCAAGATCTTTCGTAAAATTTAAAAGTAAGTTCATTAAGGTGCGTTGTACCCGTGATCGTGTATAGCGCTTAGAGGTACACGTTTCAATTAAAGCATCAAGAGGAAGATGTCGATGTTTGATGAATAGATTTTGAATCCCTTCTGAAACTAATGAATTTTGACTCAGTGTTTTAGAGGGTTGAACGGAGAGCAAATAGTGAATAAAGGGTTCATACTCCTTGAGTTGATAGCTTGTAAGTGTATTAAGGTCTAAAGGCGTTGTATGGCTAACAGAGATGCCTTCTTGATGTGCTTTACGAATTGCGGAGGCACTAGCGATGCTGGTACTAATGCTTTGATCGTGGTAGTTATTCGTGCGGAGAATGGTTAATGGCGTTATCCCATATGTTTGACATGCTTGAACGTAGTAGACCCCTAAAATATCATTTGACTGATGGTTGGACGTATTTGAAGCATGGGCAAAGGAATGCCCTTGTTTCAGTAAGCCTTTATCAAACTGTGGTTTGACGGGAAGAACATTTGATTCTGAACCAAATACAAGGGACTGAATACCCACATGATTTAAGATTTCGACTGCCTTAAATGCGAAGACATCAGCACTTTGTAAAGTATAAATAGTTGGAAGTTCTAAAACTAAATCCACACCTGATTCAAGAGCCGCTTCTGTGCGAACCCATTTATCAAGATATGCGGGTTCACCACGTTGTACAAAATTTGGTGACATGACCGCAATTAAAACATCACATCGCGTGATTTCACGGGTCTTTTTAATATGGTAACAATGACCATTATGTAAAGGATTATATTCAACAATAATCCCAGTTGCGGTGAGTTTGTTTTTCATATTTGTATTTTATCACATATTCATGAAAATAATGTAAAAAACAAGGTAAGAAGTCTTGAAGCATGGTACAATGTACATATTAAAATGAGGATGATTGCATGAGATTACGTAAAAAAGAGTGGAGCTCAGAAGTCTTTGAAACTTTTGCAGACTACACAGTAACAGAATTTGAAACAATTAAAGGAAATTGGAAAGAAGCACTCGGTAGCGAATTGCTTCATTTAGAGATTGGATCGGGTAAAGGTGATTACTGGCATCAGTTGTCGGCACTGTACCCAGATCGCGGTATTGTAGCGATGGAACGTGATTTTACAGCGTCTTCAATCGCATTGAAGAAATTAGAAAAAAACCCAGGAGATCATAAGAGATTTATTTATGGTGATGCGGAAAATCTAAACGATATGTTTGCACCGGGTGAAGTGGATGTGGTTCATTTAAACTTTAGTGACCCATGGCCTAAGAAACGTCATACAAAACGTCGTCTAACGTATAAAGATAAATTGGATGAATATTATTCTGTCTTATCGGATAAAGGTGAGATTTGGATGAAAACAGACAATGTGGGTCTTTTTAACTATTCACTCGTGAGTGTAGGTCAACATAAGTTTGAACTTGTGGAAGTTGACGTAGATTTTAGAAGTCATGAACATGAAGATCCATTTACCGAATATGAACGTAAGTTCCATGAAATGGGGCAACCGATTTTTAGAGCGATTTGGAGGAAAAAATAATGTTGAATGAGAAACAATTAAATTGGTTTGAAACTTTAACACAACTTGATGGTGTGAGTGGTCATGAACATCAAGTTGCTCAATATTTATTTAATGAATATTCAAACTATACCGATGAAATTCTTCGTGATAATTTAGGAAGCATTCTTGCCGTACGTCGTAGTAAGAAAAAAAATGCACCTAAAGTTTTAGTTTTAGGACATATGGATGAGGTAGGTTTTTTAGTACGTGAAGTAACGGAGACAGGTGTTTTAAAAATACATCCTGTTGGAGGTTGGTTTAGTCAAGTGCTTTTAGGACATCGTGTTCGTGTTACAACACGTCATGGTGAAGTTTATGATGGCGCTATCGGTGCAACACCACCACATATGCTCTCAGCTGAAGAACGTTTAAAGCCAATCCAGATTCCTCAGATGACTGTGGATGTTGGCGCAACAACACCTGAAGAAGTACACGCCATGGGTATTCAAATTGGTGACATGGTTGTGGTTGATGGTGAATTCAATGTATTAAACAAGGGAAAACGCCTTTTAGCCAAAGCATTTGATAACCGTTATGGATGTGTAATGGGCTTGGATCTGCTTGAAGCACTGAAAGATCAAGAATTGGATTATGATCTTTATGTTGGATGCAGTGTTCAGGAAGAAGTTGGGTTACGAGGTGCGCAAACGGTCGCAAATCTTGTGAAACCCGATCTTGCGATTATTCTGGATTGTTCGCCTGCTAATGACGCTTTAGATTCCAAGGCAATCGGCAAGTTAGGCGGTGGCGTCTTGGTCCGTGTTATGGATGGTAATATGATTGCAACAAAAGATTTAATCTACAAATTTGTGGATATCTGTAACGAACATGATATTAAGCACCAATACTATTTTTCACCAGGTGGAACAGATGCGGGTGCAGTTCACAAATCGAATTCCGGTGTTAAAACATTAACATGCTGTTTATGTGCTCGTAATATCCATACATCCAGTTCAATTTTGGATACGGATGATTACTTAGCAGCACGTGAGGCCTTATTACACTTTATTGATAAGAAGACATGGGGTGATGTCATTGCGTAAGTTAATGACTGCATTGCTACTTTTACTTCTTGTAAGTGGATGTACACCTGCAGCGATCAATTATGATGATCTTGTTAAGAGTGCATTGAGTAGACCAATGCCAGAAGCTACCAATCATAATAAAAAATATTATCGTTATTATCTTTTACCCGATGTTGGGATTAAGCAATCAACACAAATTTCAACACTCTATGAAATTGATCGCAAACCGATCATGCTTGATCTTGATGTTGCGAATATTGTAGCGAAACGTTATACCGAGATTACTGAGAATAATGAAGGAAAAGAAAAAGGGGATCAAAAAGAAGATTCTAAAATTCAATTTTCGTCATTAATCAAAGAAGAAGCAGTTTCGTATCGTACCACCGGTACCTATGTAGACGGTTCGGATAAAGAACAACACTTTATCTTTAGTATTGTTGATTTAGAAAAGCATAAAGCTGTTGTGTTAGAAAATGGTCAAGTCGATATGATGGCAATTGTGAATGATGCCAATATGGATATGATTGTACAATCAATGTTTACAACAATGCGTAGCATCACTGTAAATGAAGATTTAGTAGTCCAAGATTTCTCGAAGAAAGATATTATTACGTATCACGAAAGATACGAAGAATTCTTTGAGCATGCGATACCAGAATCTGGAGCAATCTCGGATATAATTGATAAGACAGCTCCAAAAACGGAGTAGGATAGAAAGGTAGAGGTAATATCATGTTTCGTCGTTTAGCATCAGTTTTATTTAAAGAAGAAGAAATCGTTATAGAAGAAGAAATTTCTGATCATGTTGGTGAAGTGGAAATTCCTGAGTTGAAACCAATTCTTCCCAAAGAAAAGAAAATTGTAGAAAAACCAAAAACCGTAACAGAACATGTTGATATAACAGAGCCTGTTATAAGTGAAAAGCCTATTACTGATATGACTCCTGACGAGGCTGTGAATGCAGCCAGTGAGTTAAACCGTAAATCTCGCATGATTACGGCTGATGATGACCTAGCAAAACGTAAAATGGAGCGCGCTAAAGCAGCACGCACATCCGAATTGGAAGTAAAAAAATTCGAATACCAACGAAAAGATATTATTAGTCCAATGTATGGTGGGCCTTCACAACCCTCAGAGCCTTTGGATATTCCTAAGAAAAATAAAGCGTCCAAACATGTACCTGTTGCGGAAGTAATAAGTCCAATGTATGGCAAGGTACAAGAAGAATCAAAAGCAGAAGCACGTAAAATTGATGAGTCACTTATGGATTTACGTGTGGATGATATTATTTCAAATGAAGGAAAAGGAGAAACAGTTCAGGTTTCTCTGTATGATTATTTAGAAGGAATTGATGAGCATGAAGAATAAACCAATTTATTTTATTGGTATTAAAGGGACCGGTATGGCAGCGTTAGCGCGTATCTGTTACAAAATGGGTTATGAAGTGATGGGTTCAGACATTGATCGTCATTTCTTTACAGAGGATGCGTTAAGAGCGTTAAACATTCCAATTGTCCCATTTAACAAAAACAATATTAAAGATAATACCGTTGTTATTATCGGGAATGCATTTTTAGATGATCATGAAGAAGTACAAGCAGCTAAGGCGAATCCGACAGTTGAAACGTATCGATATCATGAATATCTTGGGAAAATGATGGATTCGTACCGGACGATTGCGGTGAGTGGGTCCCATGGTAAAACAACGACTACAACACTTTTACGTGATATGTTAAGTTATTCAAAAGAAACGGGATACCTCATTGGTGATGGTCGTGGTGACTTGCAACGTGATGATGAATATTTTGCGGTAGAAGCATGTGAATTCCGTCGTCATTTCTTGGCATATAAACCTAAAATTGCGATTATGACGAATTTTGAGATTGATCATGTGGATTACTTTAAATCCGTTGAGGATTATTTATCTGCATTTAAAGAATTCGCAAAGAATGTGGAATCGTTAATTGTTGTCTGGGGTGATGATCCTCATTACCAAGACTTATCATTCGATGTGGAAACATGGTCTTATGGTTTTGGTGAAGGCAATAAAATTCGTGCAACAGAACTTGAGAAGACAACGACTCACAGTATTTTTGATGTTGAAGTAGATGGAAAACGTATTCACCGTTTTAATCTTCCAATCGTAGGGGATCATATGATTTTAGATGCACTTGCAGTGATTGCTGTGGGTCTATATGAAGGCATTGAACCCAATGATATTGAGGCAGGACTTCAAACCTTTACAGGCGCTAAACGTCGTTTTGTAATTGAAACGGGAAAAGATAATGTTTATATTGATGACTATGCACATCATCCAACTGAAGTTCGTGTAACACTTGAAGCGGCTCGAACCCGTTATCCAGATCGTAAAATCGTAGGGATCTTTAAGCCTCATCGTGTTGGACGTGTTTATTACTTTGCGGATGAATTCGCAGACGCACTCAGTCTTGCTGACGAAGTGTGTTTATGTCCTTTCACAAGTATTGATGATGCGGAAGAGGGGATTGACATTGATATCACCTATCTTCAAGATCGCATTGAAGGCAGTCATGTTGTGGATTTAAATGATCATGATTTAGACTTGCTTGAGTCCTTTGGACCAGCCGTTTATGTATTTATGAGTTCGAAAGATATTTATGATTTAAAAGATGCATTGAAAATACGTTTCAACGATTGAAAACTTTTTCATATACAGTTATAATGACATTAGAGAGGTGATAGAATGGATGCATTAATTCAGAATTTACGTGAAGTATCAATCTTAATTGCACCGATAGTTGGTGTGGTTTGTTTAATTATATTGGCAATGATTTTGTATCGTATTTATGTTGTTGTGAGGGATTTGCCGAAAACAATTGACCGTGTTAACGGTGTTATTGATTCGACACAAAGTTCAGTGGATCAGCTTCAAGCACCTTTAAATACTTTAAATAATGTCACAAATACAGTGGACTTGGTAAATCAATCAGCCGTAAGTGCTGTAAGCTCTGTCGCAAGTTATGGTGCGAAACATTCCGATGCCATTGTAAATTGGACAAAATACCTTTTAGATAAACGTCGTAATGGACGGAATCCTGAAAGTTCGGATATTCAAGAAACTGGAGATGAAAAAGAGGAGGATTTTGGAATTTATGAGTAAATATGATGAAATTTTAAATGAACTTGTTTATCAAATCGATGATGTTGTTTATAACTTTTATAGCGAAAGCAATGAAATTATTGCCGCTAAAAATGGTCAAGAACGTCTCTTAACATTTAGAGATAAAACGCTCAATACCATTAACGATATGAATGTTCGCTCACTGGAAATCATTTCGGGATTTAAAGACAGTGATTTAATACAAGAACGTGCAGAACATTTACTTGAAAAAAATAAAGATATTGTGAATTCCGCATTAGAAGTGCTTCGTGCAGCACCGGAACGCAATGAATTTTTTGATGATTTAGGAAATCTTGCAACCGGTATTTTTGAATCGGCAAAAACAACATTTCAAAAAGTTGAAGAGTCCGAAACTTTTGATCGTTTTAAAGAAGGCGCACTTTTAGGTCTTAAAAAAATGCAGAAAGGCTTGGATGACCTTGCTAAACATCCTGGTGTCGTTAAAAGTGCTGAGATTGTAAAAGAAAAAACAAAAGAGGCTGTTGATGCTGGAACTCAAATTGTTAAAGATACATCTAAAAACGTTACCGATTGGGTATCAGAACAAGAATTAAGAGCTAAGGCGGAAAAAGTCTCAAAAGAAGTCCATGCAGGTGCTGAAACGGTAAAAGTTAAAGTCCATGATGGTGCTGAAAAAGTATCAGAATTTGTTGAAGATACCGTAGAAACGAAAGCACATGAATTTGAAGAAGATGCATTCAGTTTTCTTGATACCTTAGAAGAAGAATTGGATCAAGTATCAAGAGATGCAGAATCAAACCTTGAACCTTCAAATATTGTAGAAGCGGCTGAAAAACAAGTTCGTGAACTCGATAAAAAATTAGATGAAGTAAAAGAGGATGAAGAAGTATGAAACGTGTAACGATTTATGATGTAGCGAAAGAAGCTGGGGTATCACTCGCTACTGTATCACGTGTAATTAATGGTCTCGAAATTGTTCGTGAAGAAACACGTGTTAAAGTAGAAACTGCAATTGACAAATTAGGATATAAACCAAATGCTATTGCTCAAGGCCTTGCTCTACAAAAAACTACGACAATTGCGTTACTCGTACCTGAAGCAAGTTTTGGCTATACCGGTCAAATTATTAATGGTTTGATTGATGTCGCAAAGATTTATAAATACAATATTATGCTTCACACAATGACTGAAGGTATCGTAGACATTAAAGATGTTATTGATGATATCATTAAATCACGTGTGGACGGTGTAATTATCTATAACGATAAGCTCATGGAAAATGAATTGGCAGAATTGAATAAATATCAATTCCCAATTGTAATTATCGGTAATAAAATGTCTGATAAGCAAATTTCATCCGTTTACGTTGATATTGAAAAAGCAGTTTATGAATTGACGATGCAAAAAATTCAAATGGATCCTAAAAACCGTGTTGCTGTAATTCAAGACCGCAAAAATGATTTCACAACAAATCAAATGGTTTCAGGTGTTCAACGTGCATATCAAGAATTAGGTATTGATGATGAAGGGTATATTGAAATCCCAGTAGATTACCGTCGTTCTTATGATTATTTCTTAGATCATATTGAATCAATGAATTACAATTTCTTAATTGCAAACCGCGATTCTCAAGCGATTTCCGCAATGAATGCGGCGCATGAGTGTAATATGAATATTCCAGAAGATTTGGAAATTGTATGTTTAATTGATACGAAGTATAACTCAATGGTGCGTCCACGCTTATCAAGTTTCGCAATTCCATCCTATGATCTGGGTGCAGTTGCAATGCGTGTTCTTACAAAAATGCTTAATGAAGATGAAGTTGAAGATAAAGAAATTGAACTTAGTTATCTTTATACACCACGTCAATCCACAAAAAACTAAAAGACCCATTGGGTCTTTTTTTTATACCCAAATTCATATGATTTGTGACTTGTTCAGAATTCAATTTCAAAATAACATATAAGTGTAAGCGTTTTCTAAAACGCATGCACATTTGAAAGGGGATATTTATGAAAAGAAATTCTAGATTTAAATCATATGTAAAGACAACACTTGCGGTTGTCACCAGTTTTTCGTTATTATTACCTTTTTTTGTCATGCCATCTCATGCACTTGTTACTGGAGATGGAACGGATGAGGTGAATGAAGCGTATCATGATGGGCTTTCACTTCAACCCTTATCACCCGCTTTTAGACTCGAAACATTGATGAAATGGACACCGGAAACAGATCCCGATGCATCATTGAATCGTGCAACAATTCCTTTAAATACCAACCGATTTAAAGGCCATCAAATTAACGATCTTGCCCATCCTGATGCGAAGATCACCAATGCTGCGATTATCAATGCAAATCATGATAGTTCACCATCAACAGGTGGTAGTGACTTCAATATATATGCATTTGATAACTGGCAATACATTGATTCACTCATATATTGGGCTGGTACGGATGAAGGGATTTTTGCTATGCCATCACCCGATATCGTCGATGCAGCGCATAAAAATGGTGTTCCAGTGTATGCGACATTAGGATTTCCATGGGGTAGTGGTCAACCAGATTCCTTAAAGGAACTCGAAGCGATGGTTCAACAAAATCCCGATGGATCATTTCCTGCAGCTGATAAAATGATCGAAATTGCGCAATACTTTGGCTTTGATGGGTATTTCTTCAATCAAGAAACTTATGGATCCAACCAACGTGTTGCGAATCAATTGAATGCGATGCTACGTTATATGCGTACCAAATCACGCGAAATGGGATATCCTATTAATATTTCTTGGTATGATGCCATGGCGAATAATGGGAATGTAAGTCATCAAAATGCAATTAATCAATCCAATGACTTATGGATGAAACCTGTTGATCATGAAGATGATTTTGGTGTTGATGAATTTTTCATTAACTATAACTGGCAAGGTCGTGTTCAAGGAACATCCGATTATCTAAAATCGATTGGACGTAATCCGTTTGACGCTTATACAGGTTTTGAGATCCAACAACGTTCTCATAAAACAAATATTGATTCTCGAACTCTAATTGGTGCTGATAAATGCATTCTATCATCCATCGCGCTTTACGCATCCAATTCAACCATGGGTCTTGCGAGAGATCCTGAAGATTTCCATCATCAAGAAAATATCTTATATACAGGACCTCAAGGCGATCCAACTTTAGCAGATGATTCCCAAAACTGGAAGGGAATGTCCCGTTATGTTGTGGACAAGTCGGTTATCACGGGTACGGAATTTCAAACAAGTTTTAATTCCGGTCATGGTCGTAAATGGTTTACGGATGGTGTGTTAACGCGTGATGGTGCATGGCACAACCGTGCGATTCAAGATATCATGCCAACCTGGCGTTTTTGGGTTAAAGATCATAAAGCGGGTCAAGCTCGCGCTGCCATTGCTTACGATTTTGATGATGCATACAATGGTGGGAATGCTTTAAAAATTGAAGGTAACTTTAAAGCAGGGGACACGAATGAAGTTATGTTATATAGTACAAAATTAAATGTAACCGATACAACAAAAGTTGATGTCGTTACAAAGACGACACCGAATACGACGCTACGTTTAGGGGTATCGTTTGATGAAAACTATAAAGATCATGATGCGACATTCTTTACACTTACATCCGATAAAGATGGGTGGGTACGTCACAGTGTAGATTTATCCACTTATAGTGGTTCTGTGATGCATGCACTTAGTCTTCAAGTTGAAGCGAAACAAGCAGGGCCGATTAAAGTAAATCTTGGCCAAATTCATGTGTATACAAATACGGCACCACGCTTGGCCGGTCCATCAAACATTGTGGTAACCGAACAATTGCTTGCGGATGCACGTATGGCTCAATTTAGAGCGACCTGGGACAAAGTAGACGGTGCTCAGTATTATGAAGTCTACCAAGTAAATAACGATGGAGTACCTGTGTTATTAGGCACAAGTACAAACAATCATTTCTATGCTGATAAGATTACTCGAACTGATGCGAATGCATTTGAAGACAACCATACAACCATTCAAGTAATCACCATAAATAAAGACGGACAACGAGGCCTTGGTACAGAGGGTCGTTTTGAATGGGGTGTAGACCTCAACCGTAGTGAAGTTGTGGAAATGGAAGTTCCAATAAATGTTGCGTTAAATGCGGAAGTAACAGCTGTAAGTCATCAAAATGATGCGGAACCTGCATCGAAAGCTTTAGATGGAACAGCACAAGGAAACAGTAAATGGGCTTCATCACCAAAAAGTAATGGATACATGGATATCAAACTGGATGCGCCAAAAACAATCAAACGTTGGCGTGTTGAGCATGCGGAATACGGTGGAGAAGCCAAAGACATGAATACCATTAATTTCTCACTGCATTATAAAAATGAGAAAGGCGATTGGATCTTAGCAAAACAGATTAAAAATAATCGTGAAGCCGTAACCGATGTCTTGTTAGATGAACCGATTACCGCTCAAGAGTGGAAATTGAAGATTGATTTAGCGGGGTCATCGCCATGGCAAGCAGTTCGTATTTATGAATGGCAAATGTTTGAAACGGATTCCTTCCCAAAACCCAATAACTTACTACTCAATCAAGTTGAAGCAAAACCTCAAGCAAATGGAATGGGTTCATTAACCTTTAAACATGTTCCTGCGAAAACAACCGTACACCTTTATCGCAAACTTGAAGAAAAAAAACCAACTCAATCCATTCGCAATGAAAAACAAGGAACCATGGTTCTTAAAGATTTCGATTTTAGTGAGTACGATGGTTTGATTTACTACACCATCCAACCGGATTTCTCGGAAGAAAGTTTTAAAAACAGTATTGCTTTCGAAATTCCAACAGAAACAAAAGCAATGACTTCAATCCATATAACAAGTGATGTGAATGAAGCCATAGAAGTACCATTTATGATTAAAAATCACGAAAACAAAGGAGTCTATGAAGGTGTTAGTACTCAAGCGGGAATTGAAACTGAATTACCATTAGGAAACTATACACTTACACTAAAAACACTTCCTAAAGGTTATCCTGATAATATCCTTGAATATCCTTTTGAAGTTAAAGATGATATAAGCATGAATCAAGTATCCATTACGCTTGTTCAATCAAAATCATATCAAGCCTTAAACATAGAGATTGAAGCGTATGAAAAGCTTGTTCGTAAAATCTATACACAAGCATCCCTTGAAAAAGCAGATTCAGTCGTTGTAGAAGCAAAGGCGCTCCTTGAACTTGAAACTGCGCAAGAAAAAGATTATGAAGCGATGCTAATTAAGTTGAACGATGCTATCGATAAGCTTGAGAAAATTCACGATGCAGAATATGTGAAGCTTCAAGAGCGTATTCAAGAACTTGAGAGTTTGGACCGAAGTGTCTATACCGAAGCCTCCTTAGCACAATTTGATACAATCTATGCTGAAGCTAAGGCAATGCTTGAAGGAAACGAGGCATCCGAGACACAGTATAAAACAATTCACGAACGTCTTAACAAAGCGCTTGATGATTTTGTACTGAAACTCGATACAAAAGCATTGGATGTTCTTATTGAATCGGCAAAAACAATCGATGCCAGTCTTTATACATCGGAAAGTTTTGCGACATTCCAAGAGGTACTCGAAAATGTTCAAACATTACGGAATAAAGTGTCAGATCAAACAGAGATGGATGCTCTAGTTAAATCACTACAAGAATCCATCGATGGTTTAAAACGAATCCGTAACACCGAATTCCTTGAACAACTTATCAAAGAAGCCGATGCAGTAAACTTAGATCTCTATACAGAGTCAAGTTTAATTCGCCTTCATGATGCACACAAACATGCACGAACCATTGCGGAACTTGAACTATCAACACAACAAGATATCGATGACGCAGCAGAAAATCTAAAACACGCCTTATCACTTCTTGAACGAATTGATATGAGTCAAGATTGGAGTGGTGTTGATGAACTTATAGAAATGCTTGGAGAACTTGAAGCAAACCGTTATGATGAAACAACATTTAAAGCACTTCAAGAATATATTGAGCAGGTGAACACGCTGCGTTTGGATCTTAATCTCTCTCAAGATGAAATTGATGAAGTCGCAGAAAAAGTTCAAGAACTTGTCTTAAATTTACGACCTGTAAAACTGGATCAGGAAATGATTGATCGCTTGGAAGACCGTGTCAGTGAAGCACGTCAACTTGATGTAACTCACTATACGGAAGAAAGCTTCGTAGGGCTTGAAAATGCACTCCAAAAGGCAGAGACCATTTTAGGACGTATTCAAGGTAGACAATTTAGAAGTATTTCAATTCCTAAACCCGTATCACAGGAAGAACTCAATGAAGCTGTTTTAGAACTCGAAACAGCAATGGATGCACTTGTTCGTATTGATGAACCCGTTGATCCAGAGGAAAAACCGGAAGTGAAACCGGAAGTGAAACCGGAAGTGAAACCGGAAGAAAAACCAGAAGTGAAACCTGAAACAAATCCTTCTGAAGCATTGAATAAAGGTGGGACTGAGGGTGTTATATCTCAAAAAAATAAAACAATAGAACTTCCTAAAACCGGTGTTTCGAATACAAGCCTATACGGTGGTATCGTAATGTTAGGATTAGGATTGGCTCTAAAACGACGTCATAAACACTAATAACAAAGAGGGGAAACCCTCTTTTTTTAAGCTTTCTAAGTACTTGTTACTTTGTTAGCAAACTAAATCTTAATAAAAATTTAATTTTTGGTTTTATCCTTGACAATAAATGACCAAGAGCGTATTATTGTACATGGTCAGTGATGACCGGTTGAACACCAAATATTCTTTACCCCCCCACCCAAGATATTTGTGTGATTCAACAACTTCATTGAAAGGCGCAGCGTGCGTCTTTTTTTATATTACCAGGAGGTTTTATAATGATAATTAAATACTTCGATGATGATCAATTTAAAGCGGCTAATATCTGTAATGTTCGTAATACCGTTCGTTGTTTTGTTCTGAATGAATTTGGACAGTGTGCAATGATTCTAATTAAAGGACAAGACTTATTTGGTAAGCGAAATCATTATGAATCACCCGGTGGTGGTATTGAAGTTGGCGAGTCAATGATTCAAGCAGTTCATCGCGAAATACAAGAAGAACTTGGATATGAGGTGGATTCAATTTCCTATCTCGCAAGTGTTGTGGACGCATACCATCGATTAGAACTTACTACAGTCCATAATTATTTTGTTTGTAAGCTCGCAAAAAAGACATGTTATGCTCGAACATGTCTTGAATTACAATTGTTTGATTCGATTGAATGGAAACTACCAAATGTGTGGTTAGACATTTTGGATAAACCACAAGATGGCGTCAATGAGCTGGTTCATGCGCGGGAACGGTTTATGATGCATTATTTCGTAGATCAACAAGAAACGTTACGGGACTAAGAGGCGTTTCGTATTCCAAGGTCTCATAGGGCATGTTTGTCGATATAATGTAATCACGAACTGCTTCATATTCTTCGTAACCACCTTCATGCTTTAAGTAGCAAGCAATTACTAAAAAGTCTGTAAGTAAGGGGAAGATGTTTTTAAGTGATGAGACCGTTGTATGTGACGTTGTAATGATCGACTTATCACTTCGAGGTAAGTAACCAAGATTGTATATAGCACCTGTAAAGGGTGCTTTTTCTTCGAAATTAACACGACTGTGATCGGAGTGGATATAAGTGATGTTGGAAAAGTTTTGGTTTAATTGTTTTGAACTCAAAATTGCTTCTTCTTGTATATCGATAGCGTAAACATGACCGGCATGATTGGCTAGAAAATGCGTATCATATCCATTACCACAGGTCATATCCACGACAATTGAGTCCTTATTGAGAAATTGTTTCATCCACTGATGGGATTGTTCTTTATGATTCATAATACCTCCAAAAAAAAGCCCTATGCTTCGGGGCTTTTTAAAATAACAATCATGACATCAGGATTAGATAAAAGACGCATTTCAGGTTCTTTTAATCCTATTCCTGATGAAATAATTAAAGTTGTTTCGTCAACTGTTTGACGTTTATTAATATAGTCTGAAGACTCTGTGATCGAGCCAATAAGTGGTAATCGGATGTAACCACCCATTGTCTTCCCAGAAAGCATGAGATCCACTTCCGTATCATCAAATTCCTTCACATTATCCGGATTGTTTGCAATGGTAATGTTGAAGAGGTCCTCTGATGTCGTAGGGTAAGGAAATTCTGTTTCTTTATTGATGTCATTGTTTGCATCGATACCAACAAGTTGAATCGACTCGGTTGTAAAGTTGTGAACATCAATTTTTGTATTTGAAATGAGTTTAAATCCACTTTGTGTTAAAACTTCTTGCGTCACTTCATTTGCTTTACGGATATCATTTTCACCCAATACTGCATACTTACCGAGTTTCGCATTCAATGTACTTAATTTTTCAATCATTGCAGCTTGTTCCTTCTCTGAAGGTGCTGCTTTGAATAAATTACCACCGAAAACAATCATATCAGGCTTAAATGAATCAAGTTCTTTTAAAGCTTTATCGAGGTTATCTTCATGACTGTAAACATCGGATAGAAATCCGATTGAAAGATTGTTGAAGGATGCAGGAATGCGTGTTGATTCCACCGTTTCAATACGCAACTTAACACGCTGAGGTGCAAAATGTGTCATTTCAAAATAAATTAATGATGACACAATTGCAATCATCCCCAGTAAAACCGCTAACTTTTTTTTACTCATGCTTCACGAGCTTGTTGAGGTTTTGTTGCTTTCGGTGTTTTTGGTTTTTTAGCATCCTTTTGTTGTTTCGGTTCATTATTTTGTTTGTTGTTATTTTTCTTCTGTTTTTTTACAGGTTTTGTTTCTTGACCTGAGTTTTCTTTTTTATTTTCAACTTTTACCGGTGTCATCGCTGTTTTTTGGTTTAAGATTACAGGAATAACAAGTGGGTTACGTTGAGTATGTTTGTAAAGGAAGGGCTCGAGAGAACCACGAATTGTATTCTTAATTTCTCCAAAGGTAACTTTCTTTGTCATACGTTTTTTAAGTGCTTCATAAACAACAAGTTCCGCTTCTTTAAGTAATGTTTGATTTTCTTTAATGAATACAAATCCTCGTGTAACAATAGTTGGTTTACATAGAATTTTATTTTGACGTGAATCAATGGTTACTACAACTGAAACCAGCCCACTGTCCGATAAAATCTTACGATCTTTAAGCACTGCAGTCGATAATCCACTCGAATCATTTCCATCAACATAAATGTCATCGGCTTGAATTCGGGTATCACTCATGAATGCAACACCATCACGTAGTGCAACAACATCACCGTTTGAGCAAATAAAGATGTTATCTGGGTCAACACCCGTCTCAATTGCTGTTTGACGATGTGCTTTAAGCATCTTGTATTCTCCATGCATTGGCATAAAGAATTTCGGTTTGATTAATTGAAGCATCAGTGTTTGTTCTTCTTTTGAAGCATGACCTGTTGTATGAATTGAGTTGAGCGGTGAGTTTGTTAGGACATTTGCACCGGCACGAGTCAATTGGTTTACAACATGGGAAACACTGGTAGCATTTCCAGGAATTGGGCTTGATGAGAATACGACCGTATCACCAGGCATAATGCTGATTTGGCGGTGTGTTCCATTTGCAATACGACTTAACGCAGCCAAGGGTTCCCCTTGGCTTCCTGTACAGATAATACAAGATTGATCAGCAGGAAGTTTATTTAATTGATGAGCATTAACAAAGTGTTTGTCAGCTGCATCAATATGACCGAGTTTACGTGCGATATTAACAACGTTATCCATCGAACGACCAAAGATTGCAATCTTACGACCATCCGCAATAGCAGCCTCGATAATTTGCTGAACACGATAAACGTTTGAAGCAAAGGTAGCAATGATGATACGACCTTCTGTCTTGTTGAAAATTCGTTTAATTTCACGTCCAACTTCTTTTTCACTGATGGAAAAGCCACTAACTTCTGCATTGGTAGAATCACTCATTAAAAGCGTAACGCCAATTTCACCCATATAAGACATAATTTGGTAATCTGGATTATTTCCAACAGGCGTTAAATCAAATTTAAAGTCTCCTGTTGAGACAATGCGTCCATTTGGTGTATTAACAAGAACCCCAAGTGCATCGGGAATCGAGTGAACAACATTAAAGAATCCAATAACAAAATGTTTTGTTTTAATTGTAGATTTTGAATCGATTTCTTGAATTTTGTGTTTTGTTCTTATTTTTCGTTCTTCAAGTTTACGTTCAATTTGAGCTTTCGCAAATTGCGGTGCGTAAATCTGAGGTACGTTCACTTTTTGGAGTAAGAAAGGAATACCACCAATGTGGTCTTCATGTCCGTGTGTAATAACGAGGGCTTTAACTTTCTTTTGATTACGAATTAAGTGAGCATAGTCTTGAATGACATAATCAACACCCAATAAGTTCTCTTCGGGGAACATTACCCCGCAGTCAATAATGATAATTTCATCATCATGTTCAATACAATACATATTCTTACCGACTTCGCCCAAGCCACCTAAAGCATAGACTAGGGTATCGGTTTTTCTTAATTTCATATTTTTTTCGTCCATATAATCTCCTATTCTATGATTTTAAGTCCTTTTTCAGCCATCCATGGGTCTTTTGAATCAATATGATCGTAAAAGAGTACACCATTTAAATGATCAATTTCATGTTGTAAAACAATTGCTAAGATGTCTTTTGCGACAATCTCAATACGTTGGTCTGTTATCATATCGTATGCTAAAACTTTAATGCGTTGGCTACGACGAACAAGTCCTGGGTAATCCTTACGAATGGATAAGCAACCTTCACCATAACTGAGTGCACATTGTTTTACCGAATTTGAAACTATTTTAGGATTAACTAAAGCATATTCAACCGTTTTTACATTTCCATGTTTATCTTCAAGATCAACAACAAGTGCTGTCATTTGTTTCGCAACACCAATTTGAGGTGCAGCAATTCCGTTTGCAGGTTGCAAATTATACTTTTCAGCGAGTTCAGGATCTCTTGAATCGCGAACATATTGCAACATATTTTCAAGTGTATTACGGTCTTCTTCCGACAAAGGAAAAGACACCGGTTCGCATTTTTCACGCAGAACTGGGTTTGGATCTAGGACAATTGTGTCCATATTTATATCGTGCATTTAAAATTCCTCTATTCCATGATAAAAATAAATAATATATATGCCATATATTATAATATTTAAGTATGAATTATATGTGGGTCTATTCAAACTCTTTATGCATAGTTTATCGTATTTTTACTCTTTTTGAAAGGCTTTCGCTTATTTTTCATTATATCTATGATAGAATAAAGCCATGAAGAAAAGAAAAATATCACTTAAAATGCCCATGGGCTATAACCGCCCAATCCATGCAGCAGCATTAATATTAAATATCTTTGGGGTCCTTATGGTTATCTCAGGAAGCATGACATCCGGAAGTACGCCGAAGTCATTAGTCTTGGTTGGGGTTAAGGAGCTCGTTTTTGTGATTGTATCCTATATTATGATGGTTATGGTCGCTCGAAGATTTTCACTTAATTATTTTAGAAAAAATTATGCGAAAATATTACTTTTAATGGTTGGTATGTTGGGAATTACGCTTGTTTTTCCTGCAGTTAATGGAGCGAAAGCTTGGATTAATCTTAAAGTAATGACCATCCAACCTAGTGAGTTTGCTAAGATTTTTGGAATCCTTACGATCGCAACATTTCTTGCAGATCGTAATAAACGAACAAGTGCTAGCACATTTGATATGGTTAAAAAACCATTCTTTATTATTCTTGCGATTTTCGTATTTGTTGTGAAAGCGCAGCATGACCTTGGGTCAGCGGTTGTTATTATTGGTGTTGCATATATCTGTGTTTTAATACCATCACATGACAAACTAACACGATTACAAAAAGTAATGTTTATTCTTGCAGGTGTAGGAATCATAGGACTGATCTTTCTGGATTCTTCGTTCGGAATTAGTCTCATTGAAAAATTAAACATTCCGCCTTATATGATTGGACGATTTAAAACATCCTCGAACCCATTCTTGGATCGTTATGGAAGTGGATATCAAATCTTTAATGGAATGGTTGCGATGTTTAAAGGTGGCCTTTTTGGAATGGGTTATGGGAATAGTTTAATCAAATATGGTTATCTTCCAGAAGCTCATACGGATTTTATTCTTGCTGTAACAATTGAAGAATTGGGGATGATTGGGTTCTCGGTGATTCTAATTGGATATGGAACGATGCTATTCCAACTGGTTAAATATTCATTTAAAGTTAAAAAAGAATCCGATAAAGTTATTTTAATGGGGACTGTTGCTTATATTATGATTCACTTTATCTTTAATATAGGAGGTATTACGGCACTGATTCCTCTAACGGGAGTACCGCTTCTCTTTATTTCTAAAGGGGGATCCAGTCGTATGGCAATCATGATTGCCATTGGTCTAACACAAAATGTAATTTCCCGATATGAAATGGGTATTATTAATGTAAAACGTAAAGACCAATTACGGATTAAACAAGAAGAAACAAAACGTAAAGAAAATTTAAAACGCTTAACAGAGGTAGTGTAATGAGAGTTGTAGCAGGAAGATTTGGATCAAGACCCATCAAAACATTAAAAGGAGATACGACACGTCCTACAACGGATAAGGTTCGTGCCGCAATTTTTAATCGAATTGGACCTTTCTTTAATGAAGGGGCAATGTTGGATGTATTTGGTGGATCGGGTGCGATGGCAATTGAATCAATTAGTCGCGGTATCGAGCGCGCAGTAGTTTTTGAAAAAGATGTACGAGCTTTTAGTGTTATCCAGGATAATATAAAAACATTTGGTCTTGAATCGCGCATTCAACTCA